>NZ_AP024896.1:937617-1250156 GCF_024347055.1 Vibrio porteresiae DSM 19223 | reverse complement strand
CGCCAACAGCAGGATTAAGATCTGTATCAGTAGAGCCTGGATGGACAATGTTGACTGTAATGCCTCTTGGTCCCAGTTCTCGTGCTAATCCTCGAGTCAACGCCAATAGTGCCGATTTCGTCGCAGCATACACCGACATTCCAGGAACGGAAACTCTTTCTGCTGCGCTAGAGCCTATCGAAATAATGCGTCCGCCATCAGTCATAAAAGGGATCGCTGCTTTTGACGCTACAATAACGCCTCGAATATTTATATCTAGAAGCGAGTCAATCTGGTCTAGGGTCATGTCTGCTAGCATACCGGATGGGCCAACCCCCGCATTGTTTACAAGAATATCAAGTCCACCAAGTAGTTGAACTGCATCTTCGACTGACTGAATTACTGCTTCAGCATTGGCACTGTCGGCTTGAATAGCAAATGCCTTGCGGCCTTTTGACTCCACTTCTTTTATGACTTTGAGTGCCGCATCTTTTGAATGCTGATATGTAATGACTACATCTGCACCATGCTCAGCTAGAGTTAGAGCTATTGCAGCACCTATGCCACGCGAAGCTCCTGTTACAAGTACACGTTTATTTTGAAGGTCTTTCATGACTTTTCCTATTTATGTAATGATCATTACATAAATTACGTTGACCAGTGGTCATAGTCAATGCATTTGTTGTTGCAAATGTTTAATTGACGACCATGTTGTAACTTCAGCCTATAAAAGGTATCTGCTTAAGACCTAGATTTGGGTGTTAAATTTCACTATGGTAATATAGAATTAAATATTCTATCCGATAGAAATGGTATTATTTATTACTAAACTATGTTTAGTAATAAATGTGAATTACAACATATGATCTCGTCTTGTTATCCTCTATTTTAAAGAAAATTAATAATTAGGTAAATATATGGTTAATACTCATAAAATAGAAAACGCCTACTTTAGATTAATTGTAAGTGAGAGTGGTGGAGCTGTATCAAATCTGGTTTATCTACCTAAAAATTTTGATGTATTACGCCAATCTAGTGACTTATCATTTGCTGGAGAAAGTGGATTGTTTCCAATGTTGCCAATGGTAAATAGAATTCGTGGAAACTCATTTGTTTGGCGTAATAGAAAAATAAGGTTACCACTGCATAAATATAACGACAATTTTTTTATTCATGGTGATGGGTGGTTAAATAGTTGGCATAGTGAAAATGTATCTGATAATAAAAAAATTATATTGACTTCTACATCATGTATAGAATCAGTCTGTTCGTACAGTGCGATGTTATGCTACACATTGGAATCTAATAGATTATCTATAACGTTAAAAATAAAGAATGATGGCAATGAAGCCTTTCCATTCGGGGCTGGATTTCACCCATTTTTTACCACTATGAGTAACTCAAAGCTATCATTTAAAGCCGACGGTATTTGGTTAGAAGATAAAAATAATTTGCCAACTGATTTTATGCATCAGATCCCAGAGTCCTTTAAGTTTGAAGATCTAAAAAATATCCCAGATATATGGATAAATAATGGCTATAAGTTAGCTGATGGGTGTAATCTTTTCTTAGAGCATGCAAATGGTATCAATATCAATGTAAAGAGCCCTTGTCATTATTTGCAGGTTTATAAACCACAAGGTGATAGCTCGTTTATCTGTCTTGAACCCCAAAGTCAGTATGTTGATGCTCATAATAGTTCGACATTTGAAAGTCTAACGATACTTGAACCCAATCAAGTTATGGAAATAAAGATGGAAATCATCGTCACAGAAAAATTATAAGCATACACATTGTATATTTAATAAAAATATTAAATAGCTAATTAATAATATTAGTTTAGGGAGCTCTTTATTGTTAAGTTAATCAATGGTTCAAGATAAGGATACTGTATTCAACTGGTTCTAAAAAGGTTAATGTGTATTTAGTAAGAGCATTTAAAGTATATCTTATAATTCATTTCAGGTGAAAAATTATCTGAATTGTTCCTAAATAATAAAAATACCCTACAAGGAATTACTATGAGTGAAACAAATGAACAATTAAAAATGAGAAATATCTGGTTAATTAGCTTAGTTGCTGCCTGCGGAGGATTGTTATTTGGTTACGACTGGGTTGTTATTGGTGGTGCTAAACCTTTTTATGAAGCCTATTTCCATGTCACTAATGCATCACTATCTGGGTGGGCAATGAGTTCAGCACTATTAGGGTGCATGCTTGGTGCATTTATTACTGGTACGGTTTCCGACAAATACGGACGTAAACGACCTTTGATACTGGCGGCGATATTGTTCGTTATTTCTGCATTAGGAACAGCAGTTGCGGAAAGTTTTAATGCATTTGTTATTTATCGCATTATTGGAGGAGTCGGTATTGGCTTAGCTTCTGCATTATCTCCAATGTATATCGCTGAAATTGCACCGGCAGAGAAACGAGGTAAATTTGTTTCAATTAACCAACTAACCATTGTTATTGGTGTTTTAGCCGCGCAAATTATTAACTTAATGATCGCGGAGCCAGTTGCGACTGAAGCTACTCAAGCGGATATTCTTCTAACTTGGAATGGACAAGTTGGGTGGCGCTATATGTTCGGTGCGGAGTTAGTGCCGGCCTTGGCCTTTTTGTTGTTGCTGTTTTTTGTACCTGAATCACCTCGTTGGTTAGTAAAAGCTGGTATGACGGGAAAGGCTAAAGAGACATTACGTCGTATTGGTAGTGAAAACTATGTAAACAGAACCGTAGCAGAAATTGAAAGCACTTTATCAAATGAAACCCGTTCTTTACCTTTCAGTGCTCTACTAAAGCCGGATGTAAAACCAATTTTAGTTATTGGCGTGGTGCTAGCTGCATTTCAGCAGTGGAGCGGCATTAACGTCATTTTCAATTATGCTCAGGAAATCTTCGCGTCGGCAGGTTTTGATATTAATGACACATTGAAGTCAATAGTCGCTACAGGTTTAATCAATTTACTATTTACTGTTCTAGCTATTCCATTTGTGGATCGTATAGGACGTCGGAAGCTGATGATCATAGGATCCCTGGGACTTACCATTATCTATGGCTTTATGTCGGCAGCTTACGCATATGGATTACTAGGTTTGCCTGTTCTTCTTTTAGTCTTGATCTCTATCTCAATATACGCACTAACGCTTGCCCCAGTTACATGGGTTCTATTGTCTGAAATATTTCCGAATAAGGTACGTGGTGCTGCTATGTCAATCAGCACTCTTGCACTTTGGGTCGCATGCTTCGCGTTGACTTATACGTTTCCAATTCTTAATTCACAACTTGGAGCATCAGGATCGTTTTTACTTTACGGTATCATTTGTGCTTTAGGCTTTCTGTTTATTCATAGTAAAGTTCCAGAAACAAAAGGTCGTTCACTAGAGGAACTAGAAAAAGAACTGGTACCGCAAGCTACAGTAGGCAAAAAAGTGAATGTTTAGCACACGTTTTAGCAATCGTTAATAAAAGCGTTGAGAAAGTCGATTTCTTCGACTTTCTCAACATTATGAGAGGGGGCTGAATTCTGTGTCAGCTAACTAACTGATCTTAATTATGCTTCACTTTTTGTGCTGAGCCACTACCAGGAAATGGCGATACGGTATCCATAAAATGTCGGACTCTTTTTAGTTCACCACTACACTTTGCATATACCCGACGAGAAAGCCGCTCCCTTTAAAAGTTCGAAAGCTGGTAGACTTTCTAATGGATGAATTTAAAGAACCTCCATGGAAATGAATAACTAAGTTATCGTAGAGATGCAAAATATTGAGTCGGTGATTTACCCAATGCTTTTTTAAACATAGTAATAAATGCATTCACCGAATCATATCCTAAGTTGCCTGCGACATTCTGTACCGATTGACCTTCTGCTAATTGGCTTAAAGCGATCATCAGATGCAATTGCTGGCGCCATCGTCCAAAACTTAATCCTGTTGCACTTTTTACCAATCTTGCGAGTGAACGTTCACTGGTCGCGAGCCGCTCAGCCCATTGGCGCAAAGTTGTTCGGTCATCTGGATAAGCAAACAACGCATTAGTTAGTTGTTTTATTTTGGGATGATCTGAAATGGGCAAATGCAGATCTTTGAGTGGGGCATCACAGAGGTGTTCGAGCAGTACGTTAGCTAAACGAGACGTTTTGCTTTCGGCCTGGTAAGCTGGATCTTGTGCTGCAAGATGCTGTATTAGCTCTTTTATGAGGGGAGATATATAGAGGGTACAGCATGAACTGGGCATAGCTATTGCGCTAGGTTCAATGAATAAAAAACAGGTACTGGCATTTTTAGTTATTCGGACACTATGTGAAGTACTGCTAGGAATCCAAACCGCATGCTGAGGTGGCACAAGCCATATGGCATCTTTTACCTCACAACTGACAGCGCCATGTAGAGAGACGATTAATTGTCCTTTCCTATGGGAATGTACTGTGCCTGAATGTTCCAATTCAGGCGCAATCTGTAGAGCGATGGCTGCTTGTGAAAAGGCATCAGGGTCGAAATCTTCTGGCGACGAAATAGTCTTGTTAAAACTTGGCATAATTTAGATATTAAGTGTCATTTAATCTGTATTTTACACATGATGAATACTCTATATTCCTTTTTTTTATAAAATTAGGTGTAGAAAATGTACGATACGAGAAACAAGTGGCAGACAATTGCGTTGGTCTCTGGGGTCTTGTTAATTGCAGCAAACTTACGTGTACCTTTTACGAGTATTGCGCCCATCATGCCAATGATTCAAGGAGACTTTGGTCTGAGTTCTTCAGAACTAGGTCTGTTGACGTCATTACCATTGCTGGCATTCACGGTGTTTTCACCGATAAGTGCCTCTATTGCTCATCGATTTGGCTTGGAACGTACACTGTTTGGAGCATTGACTATTGTATCATTGGGTATTTTACTTCGTTCGCTAGGTAATGAATGGGTGTTATATAGCGGTACTATATTTATTGGTATCGGGATCGCTTTGGGAAATGTGTTGTTGCCAAGCCTGATTAAGCGCGACTTTTCAGGGAATGTTGCCTCTATGACAGGGGCCTATTCCATTACTATGGGGGCTGCAGGGGCTATTGGTTCGGCTTTAGTTATTCCGATTGCACATGTTTGGGGGTGGAACACATCACTAAATGTATTGTTAGTCGTTCCCTTGCTAGCTCTGATTATGTGGCTTCCACAGCTAAAGAAACATGAACCTGTAGATCCAGCTGCATCGAAAAAACATGCAACGGTGAATGTCTGGAGGTCATCTTTGGGATGGCAAGTAACATTGTTCATGGGATTTAACGCGATGCCATTTTACGTTGCAGTAGGTTGGCTCCCGACTATTTTGATAGACAATGATTTATCAGCAACCGAGGCTGGTTCTGTACATGGCATACTGCAATTTGCCACGGCTATTCCAGGATTGATCTTGGCTGCTACTCTACGTCGTCTCAAGGATCAAAAGGCTGCTGCAGTAACTATGAGCTTGATGGTATCTCTGTCACTTATTGGTCTTATTTATGCACCGCATCTTGCGCTGTTGTGGGCGGTATTTTTGGGATTTGGTTCTGGGGCTAGCATGATGCTTGGTTTAACCTTCATAGGATTACGTACAACTAATGCTGGTGATGCTGCGGCTTTGTCGGGTATGGCTCAAAGCGTGGGTTATCTCATGGCTGCGGCTGGTCCACTTTTGCTCGGCCAATTACATGATTGGACGGATGGTTGGACACTACCATTGTTCGCTACGGCACTTATCTCTATTGCTGGTGCATGCACAGGAATGATGGCAGGCCGAAATGTTCATTTAGAGTCAACGTCTGTGCATTGATATGGTGTTGTGGTGCGCTTACATAAAATCGATGGTCATTGGCTGAAAGAACTCTTTGCCAACACATCAAAAGGTGCTGATGCCAGTGCGTTACTCTATAGCATCATCGAGACGGCTAAAGCCAATGGACTCATTCTCTACGATTACATGGTCAAGTGCATGAAAGAGCTAGCGAAAGCAGAGCCCGACATCGACTCACTTCTTCCGTGGAACTTCTCACACTAAAACGCCCCGTGGAATTATGGGGCGCTTACTCTACGATTACATGGTCAAATGTATGAAAGAGCTGGCGAAAGCAGAGCCTGACATTGACTCATTTCTTCCGTGGAACTTCTCATACTAAAACGCCCCGTGTGTTCATGGGGCGCTTACAAAAGAACTGATACCGCAAGCTACAGTAGGCAAAAGAGGGCGTTCAGAATTCTGTGTCAGCTAATTTTGACTATATATCTAACTCTTAATCCTCAAGTTATAGTTGGGGTAACAAAGCTCTTATCCATTTTTATGTCCAACGATTACAGCTTGAATCGGTTAACTATTTTTATCAATTGTCCATTTACTATTGCGAGCTCTTCTGCTTCGGTTTGAGTGACCTTGCCCCCTTTATCAATTTCACCTACCATCTCGCTGATGGCAGTCATATTCCTGCTTAGTTCATGGGTAACACTACGCTGCTCTTCGGTCGCGGTCGCAATTTGTGTACTCAGATTGTTAATATCTTCAATCGATGTGGTCATGGTATCAAGGCTAGTGGCGACAGCTCCAGTTCCATCTGCTGCTTCTTGGCAACGAAACTTAGTTGTGCTCATCGATTTGACTACCTGTTGAGTACCAGCTAACAAGCTATTTAATGCATTTTCAATCTCTTTGGTGCTTGATTTAGTGCGACTTGCCAATTTGCGTACTTCATCGGCAACGACTGCAAATCCCCGACCTTGATCTCCTGCCCGTGCAGCTTCGATTGCTGCATTGAGTGCAAGCAAATTGGTTTGTTCAGCAATATCGCCAATGACACTCAATATTTCTTGTATGTTATCTGCTTCTGCACTCATCGATTCAACATCTGTAGCTGCTTTCTCAACTTCGTTAATCAATGCATGAACGGTCAATTGTGCGCGTTGCATATATTGTTTAGATTCTTCAGCAACCATGTTCGCTGAATGAGTTAACTCAGCAGTATTGGTCGTATCGAGAGCCATAGCTTCTACCGTGGAATTCATCTCCTCAATGGCCGTAACGACTTGTTCTGTTTCCAATACATGAGATTCAACGGTTTGACTATTGCGACGTGATTGCTCTTTCAAACGATCCGAGTTGACTGCTAAAGATGAAGAGATGTCACGAACTTGCGTCATCATTGAATGCAAATTTCCGATAAACTCGTTTACTGCAGACGAGATTTGGCCTAGTTCGTCATCGCTTTCTACAGGTAAACGTTGAGTTAAATCTGCCTCACCTCTGGATAGATCAAAAATTGTTTGACGTAAGCGTAATATTGGACGGAATAAATAGTTTATTAATATATAGGCAATCAGTACGCTAACAATGACAGAAGAAGTGGCAATAAGAATAACTTTATTTCGGATGTCGACCAACGGAGCAAACGCGACTGATTGATTTAATGCAACAGAAAAATACCAGTTTTGGTTACCAGCGTGTATTCGTTTTGTCACCAATAGCTTATCTACACCATCAAGGTTATATTCGATAACGGAGTGATCGCCTTGGATAGCTTCTTGACTGATTCTGCCAAAGCTTTGGTTATTGCTTGCCTTATCACCTGCTTTAATCGCATCAGAGGTTGAAGATAATACCGTTGTATCTTGCGTAAATATCATTGCTATCGAGCCAGGAATGTCTTTGCCACTTTCTGTTAATTTATTAAGAAAGCCTAACGTCATATCCGATGTTACTATCCCGTCTTTTACATTGTGCGCAATGGTGATCCAATAGGTATTATCATCACTCTTATACGGGTCTGTTACATGAGAATTAGTAGCCTGGCGGGCTGCTTGATACCAAGATTGTGTCCTAACATCGACGTTTAATTTGTGGTTAGGCCAACTGGAGGATGTTTGGTTCCAAAAAGCATCACCATTTTCAAATGCAATTACGGCACTGTCAAGATTCATAGATGTTGCAATGACTTGGGTTTTTTCAATGATATCAGATGGTTTTCCTGCGATTGAGTTATCTTGATAGTGAGCTGCAAGTTTGGTTATACCGGAAACTTTCTCATTAATTATTGTTTCGATCTGTGCTGCCTTATAGTCAACATAAGCTTGTGTTGAATACAAGATTTGTTTAGTGAAAACGTCTTTTTGATTGGTGTAAAGAATATAACTGGTGAGTGATACCGCAAACCCAACCAATATTAAAATTGAAAGAATAAGTAATCGCTTGAACCCCACTTTTTTCATACATAACCTCTTTAATTAGTGCATAGATAGTGTGATAAAATTTGTGCTTATTCTATCCTATTAATATGAGCTTGGATACATATCGATGGGGTAATGAATACAAATTTGGAGTAATTAGTCTATTCGATAAAAAATGTGTGATATAAATGTTGTTTGGATTTTTTATTTTGTAACGGAATATGACATTCTATGATAGGAAAAAGAATGTCATCTTTAAGGTGGATATACATCATGACTAATTATTGAGTTTCAAGTTTGGCATCGTCTAGCATAATGCTGATATTAATAGTTATATAGTAACACTAGATGCTCAGTTCTGATATCCATGGAAAATATAATTTAATACATCTGTAAAAGTGAACAAATTTAATTGACTACACAGTGAATTTAGTTCAAATCAGCGTAAGTAACGGCTCTCCGTACTCTATATATTCTCTATGGGTAGCGATGATATCTAGATAATTAGTGCAATTGGTTACTAATATAGGCGTAGTTGTATCAAATCCATTTTCTATTAAAAATTCCAAGTCGAATTTTATAAGTTCTTGACCTGTGATGAATGTTTCTCCCGGAGATATTAGGAGTTCAAATCCTTTACCTTGCAATTTAACGGTCTCTAAGCCTATATGTATTAGTAGCTCAACACCTTGGTTGCTCACTAAGCAAATTGAATGTCTAGTTCGGAATACTGATTCAACTTTTCCATCAAAAGGAGCACGTAAGATCCCAGATTCAGGACGAATAGCAATTCCTTGGCCTATAATCTCACTTGCAAAAGTAGTATCTTCAACCAATGATAAAGGTAATGGAGTACCTTGCAGAGGACTCAATACTTTTTGTATTTTCGTATGATTACCTAAACAGTCCTCTTGGTGAAATGACTCAATGTTATCGATTTCTGTGTTTTTATTCTGCTTCCTAACGTCCGGAGTAAACAAATAAGTTAATATCACGGCTAGAATTATAGTCATTAATGTGGCTAATATACTTGCAGTAACTGAGGTGTCATAACCATTTTGGGGGATAAACTGAGCGAAAGAAAAAAGACTAAGAACTCCTAAACTAAAGGACTTCACATGGAATAATGCTATGATACAAGATCCTAAAGACGCAGATACGCAGCCAAAAATAAAAGGCCACTTTCTCGGTAGATTTACGCCATAAATAGCAGGTTCAGTCACCCCGAATATTGCAGTTAATGAGGCAGAAGCTACATAACCACGAATTTTTTTATCTTGCCAATTCTTTATTAAAACGCCGAGACATGCACCAAATTGACCGAATATCGCTGGTATGAGAAGTGGTGAGATAACATCGTAACCAGTTACGGCGATATTACTTATCGCTATTGGGAATAGACTCCAATGAATACCTATTACAACTAATACTTGCCATAGTGCCCCGACTAAGAATCCAGTAATACCTGGGCTAACATGGTAAAGATACAGAATGGCTTCAGCGACCGATTTAGCAAAAAGTGTACTTAGTGGCCCTATGACCAAAAATGTAATTGGTACAGTGATAGTTAGACATAAAAGAGGCCTAATCATTTTAGTTATGACTTCAGGACAATATGTTGGAGTTATTTTTTCAAGTTTAACGTTAAACCAAGTGGCAAATAATATTGGAATGACTGATGCTGAGTAGTTCACATACTGAATAGGTAAACCTAAAAAGTACTCAGTAGGGGAAGGTATCCCGTTCATTTCTTGATAAAAAATGGAATTAGCTTGTTGAATGATATCTGGATGAACTAGAGCTCCCGCAATTGCGATTCCAAATAGAGGATTCCCACCTAAAACTTTAGATGAAGTATAACCTAAAAATATAGGTAAAAAGAAAAATATACTATCAGACGCAGAAAAAAGAATACGATATGTACCGGTGTCTACATCTAGCCAGCCAACATTTCCGAAAAGGAATAAAAGCCCTTTCATTATGCCTGCTACGCTCAGAATCCAAAGTATAGGAGTAAATATTTCAATTATGGTATGTAATAGACTATTAATATAATAGTGTGTATTTCTTGCATCTATATTAGGTGCTATATATTGATATACTTCCTCAACTTTTGTTCCTACTACTATCTGTACGACTCCACCAGAATTCATAACAGAAATCACATCTGATAAATTAGTTATTTTTTCTATTGCTTCATTAGGGATCTTTTTCAGTTTAACTCTTAACCTAGTAGTGCAATGAGTTACAGAAACAATATTTTTCTTCCCACCTAAGAACTCAGTAATCTGACATGCTAAGTGCTCATAATAAGATGACTGTTTAGGCATTATATTACTCCAAACTGTTAGGTAATGAGGGAGCACGACGTACTCGTTCAACATGAATGGTAAGGAACATCATTTCTTCTGATGTCATAGCATGCTTGAATTGCTTTTCTACATAACGACTAATTTTTTCCACACATACATAAGCAATTGGATATTTAATTCTTATCGATTGAAATAACTCATCATCTTCATCTGAGATAGTGCTTTGGTGGATAAGGCGATGTACAAAAAATTTAAGATGTATTACGAGTCGGCGAAATTCATCACTACTTTCATTTAAGTCGATAGATAAGCCATACTTAATCATTTGAACAATGTCTCTAATCAGTTTTGTAACACTTATAGTATTGTTCATGTCTTCATTTAATTGTGCATTCACTAAATGCATAGCTATAAATCCCGCCTCATCTTCGGCGAAAGATATACCAGATGCATTCTTTAACAGAATTAATGCTTGACAACCAATTTTGAATTCTTCTGGGTATAATTGCTTTATTTCCCATAACATGCCGTTCTCGACGATCTGTCCATTACATAAACGTTCTATAGCGAAATTTATGTGATCTGCTAAAGAAATACGAATACTAGGATGAAGCTCTTTTCCTAATGAACTCTGAGCCAATTCTATGATGTTTTCAGTCGCTTCTAAGAGTGGCAATGGAATATCTTCGAGTAGTTCACGATATCGCTTGTCGATAGAATCATCACCATCGATGGTGAGTGTGAAAATCTTTTGAATTTTCTTTGTGGGTATTTCCATTCCTGGTTTTTGTTGAAAGCCGATCCCCCGGCCCATGACCACCACTTCACGTTCATTTTTATCTGTAGATATTACTACATTATTATTTAACACTTTTGATACACGCATAATTTTTGGGTAATGGCTGTCTTTTTAAATAAAAAAACCTAAGCGTTCCTGAAGTTAAACTTTCAGCTTGAGCTTAGGTTTTGCCTGCGATGTGCAGTAACAATCAATTGTAATTTTTAACGTAGTTTATCTCTTTCATTTGCCCTACTCAAGTAACATAGGTGAATATGTGAATGAAAACACATTCCCAAGTGTTAACTTAAGATGTCAATCAATGCTGCTGTTAGAGTTGTTATTAAGGCCTTTCTTTGCCAGCTGAACACTTCTAACTATTGGATGGCTGTATTGATCTAAGTCATCTTATTTATTTTAAACACTACGGTATTGATGATGTGGATCACATTTCCAAATCAACGGTCTTGACCATAAATAAGCTTTGAAATTAATTTGCGGGCAAGCAGGCTGACATCTTTAATATCATATCAGTAACTGCACAGTGGATTGTTATCGTGAAAACGAGCATAACTTGATTAGCTGTTTAATATAGAGATATAGATAGTTAATCAGGTTTTCATTTATACAATTTGATTATTCCTGCTTTCGGGATTGTTACTAGTAATAGCGCATAACCCGAGGAGTCTAGATACAACGTGTATCTAGACTCCTCGGGTTTTTTTTTGCATCAAATTTACGCTTTATCGATTAATTATATAGGACATTGTTTATGGCATATGAACAACTTGCTAGCGATATCATTAAGAGTGTCGGTGGTGCTGGTAACGTAGCCAGTGTAATACATTGTGCAACTCGTTTGCGCTTTAAGCTTTATGACCAAAACCAAGCAGATAAAGAACAGGCCAAATCTTTAGAAGGGGTTATTACCGCGGTAGAAAGTGGTGGGCAATTTCAGGTTGTCATTGGTAATCACGTTAGTGATGTATTTAAAGCTGTTCAAGGTTCAATGGGGGGAGTTATAGCTAATTCAGATGGAGAATCAAAACATACACAAGAGAAGGAAGGACCTCTTAGTATTTTCATTGACATCATTTCGGGAATCTTTACGCCATTACTAGGCATAATGGCTGCTTCAGGAATATTGAAAGGTGGATTGGCTTTGGCAATTGCCTTGGGGTGGACCACACAAGATAGTGGTACTTACCAACTTCTATTCGCTGGTAGTGATGCATTGTTCTTTTTCTTCCCTCTTGCTTTAGGGTATACGTCGGGAGTGAAATTTAAAGGTAATCCATTCGTCACAATGGCGATTGGTGGTGCATTAGTTCATCCGACAATGATAGCCGCGTTTAATGCTTCTCAAGTGACTGGCCATGAAACAATGAGTTTCTTGGGTATGCCAATAACGTTTATGAATTATGCATCTTCAGTGATGCCAATCATTTTTGCTGCTTGGGTATCATGTAAACTCGAACCGATTTTTAATAAAATTCTTCATAGCACCATTAAAAACTTTTGTACCCCGCTTCTATGTATTGTAGTTGTAGTTCCAATGACATTTTTAGTTATTGGTCCTTTAGCCACTTATTTAAGCCAGTTCTTAGCTAACGGATATTCAATAATTTATGATTTAAGTCCAGTTATTGCCGGACTAATTATGGGGGCGTGTTGGCAAGTATTGGTCATATTTGGTCTTCATTGGGGTTTTGTTCCAATTGTATTGAATAATATGGCTGTCACAGGTTCAGATAGTATGACTCCGCTCCTTTTGCCAGCAGTACTAGCTCAGGCAGGTGCAGCCCTTGGCGTATTTCTAATGACCAAGGATATCAAACTAAAATCTATATCAGGTTCTGCATTTACTGCAGGTCTATTTGGTATCACTGAGCCTGCAATTTATGGAGTAAATTTGCCCAAGAAACGTCCATTTATCATTGGATGTATCTCTGGAGCGATAGGTGCTGCAATTATTGGTTATTACCAAGCTCACGCTTATTCATTCGGATTGTCGAGCATTCTTATTATTCCACAGTTGATTCCACCGACGGGTATTGATATTAGTGTTTGGGCAACTGTGTTTGCTTCATTATTATCAATTGTACTAGCAACTGTTCTTACTATGTTATTTGGGCAAGTTAATACTCCAAACCCTGACAGAAGTAATTCATTGTCACCAGTTAAAACAAATTAATAATCAGAGGAGATTTCATTATGGGTTATCGTTTTCCTAAAACATTTTTATGGGGTGGTGCAATTGCTGCTAACCAAGTCGAAGGGTCACACTTAACCGATGGAAAAGGGCTTTCAACATCTGATATCCAGCCTTTTGGCGCATTTGGAGAATTGGTTGAACGTGAGGAAGGTGACTTCAATATTAAAGATGTTGCTATAGATTTTTATAATCGTTATCCAGAAGATATTGCACTATTTGCTGAAATGGGGTTCAAGTGTCTGCGCATGTCTATTGCATGGAGTAGAGTTTTCCCTAACGGTGATGATGATGAGCCTAATGAAGCTGGTCTAGCTTATTATGAAAGAATTTTCTCCGAACTTGAAAAATATAATATAACTCCATTAGTAACATTGTCTCATTATGAAATGCCTTTAAATTTGGCAAAAAAATATCAAGGATGGGGTAGTAGAGATACTATCGGATTTTTTGAAAAATATGCCCGTGTTGTATTTGAACGCTTTGGTAGCAAAGTAAAATACTGGCTTACATTTAATGAAATAAATGCCACATTACATGAACCTTTTACTGGCTCAGGATTACCACGTGAGTGTGATGAAAAAATGCTGTTTCAAGCTATTCATCATCAGCTAGTTGCAAGTGCTAAAGCTGTAAAATTGTGCCATGAGCTAGTACCTGATGGCAAAATTGGGAACATGATGTTAGGGGCGATCTTATATCCTAGGACATGTAATCCAGATGACATTTTACAAACATTCACTCAAAACCGAGAGTGGTTGATGTTTGGTGATATACAAGTTCGTGGTTATTACCCAAGCTATATGAAACGTAAATTCGAAGATATGGGGATATCTCTAGATATAACCAAGGAAGATCTTGAAGCTCTTAAGGAAACTATCGACTTTGTTTCATTTAGTTATTATATGAGTGGCTGTGCTAGTGCTGATCCAGAAATGCAAGAGCAAGCGGGTGATGCCAATATGCTAAAAATGATCGCTAACCCATATTTGAAAGCATCAGAATGGGGATGGCAGATTGATCCTAAAGGATTACGTTACCTGTTAAATTTCCTATATGACCGTTATCAGTTGCCTCTCTTTGTAGTTGAAAATGGATTAGGTGCTGTCGATACCGTTGATGAAAACGGACAAATTCAAGATGACTACCGAATTCAGTATCTTAACGATCACTTATTCCAAGTCGGTGAAGCGTTGAAAGACGGTGTGGACGTTATCGGTTATACAAGCTGGGGTCCAATTGACTTAGTAAGTGCGACAACTGCACAAATGTCAAAACGTTATGGCTACATTTATGTTGACCGCGATAATGACGGTAATGGCAGTTTAGTTCGTACGCCAAAGAAAAGTTTTTACTGGTACCAGTCTGTCATTAGTTCCCAAGGTGAGGTATTAAAGGACCACACTGATAAATAAAATCCCCCAATAGTTACCGAGGCGCTCTTGGCTCGGTAGCTATTCTTTTACTAATAGGTTTGAGAGAAATATGGCTATGCAACGAAATTTAATTAATAAAAGAATTACTGCTATTAGTCTTGTGCTAGCATCTTTAGGTTATGCTGTAAATGCAATGGCTTCGGGCTCGGTAGAAAGTCAGATTGATGCTTTACAAACACAGATTAAATCAGCCCAAAAAACTATCAGTGAGCTTAAGCAGATTAAGACAGAAGCAAAAGACGTCGCACCGACCTCTGATTCTACTTTACCTGCCTATACTGACCAGGTGCCATTAATCGATGGGTTTAGCTTCAGTGGATACTTCCGTGCTGGTTGGTTTTCCGGTACACATGGCGCACCGAAAGATTATGCTATTGGTTCTTTGGGACGTTTTGGTAATGAGCTGACAGGGTGGTACGACCTGACATTTAAACAAAAAGTTTACGATAAAGAGAAAAAAGAGGTTGAGGCAGTGATTACCTTTGATGGTAACTCTGGCCTTAATAAAGGATTTGAAATGAGTGGAGAGGAACAAAATTATAATCAGTTTCTCGACCTATATGTCCGAACTAAAGGTTTCATACCTAACCTACCTGATGCTGAGCTTTGGGTGGGTCGTCATGCAATTCCTGGTTCTGAGTTCCAAATGCTTGACTGGAAAACTACGCGTACCAACTCTGGTGCAGGTGTAGGCTTAGAAAATATTGTATTACCTGAAGGTCGTTTAAACCTTGTATTAATGCGAGAGGATTTTAACTATCTTGATAATAGTGGAAAAGATAATGGTGTAGACTTCAATAGTAATATCTTGGATGTTCGATATAGTGGTTATAAACTCAGTGAAGATTTTAACTTAGGATTTGCTGCCAAATATCAGGTACCTAATCTGAGCTCTAGTGCTAAAGATGCAAAAAATTCGAATTCATACTCCGATATTAAAAGTGGTTTAAGCTTCTCTACCATTTTGAACCAGAGTTTGTCTCATACTGGATTTAATGAATATACATTGCAATACACTACAAATTCAATTGCTAGTAGTTTGGCATCAATTAGTGGTGGGAATCCAGACTTTTCTACTGGAATAAATAACTATGAAGGTAATCATACCAATGGTTATGCGGTTCGTTTTGCATCGCAAGGTGAACAATATCTTTTTGACAATAATGTAGTGGTAGCACATGCATTTGTCTTATCACATGGTGAAGACATTTATAATTACGATTTGAAGAAAGATCATACTGACTTTGATAGTGTTCGAGCAGTTGTTCGTCCAGGATACATTTGGGATCAGTTCAATCAAACAGGTGTAGAGATTGGCTACTTCAATCAAACAAATCATGTTGATGGAAAAAGCTATGATGAGAGTGGTTATAAGTTGACAGCATTTCATTCCTTTAAAGTAGCTACAAGTATGCTAAGGTCAAGACCTGAGATTCGTTTCTACACAACATACATGAAAGCTCTAGATAATCAAATTACTCAATTTTCCTTTGATGGAAATAGAAATGACCAGTTGAGTTTTGGGGTTCAAGCTGAGATTTGGTGGTTCTAATACTTAAAAAATCGAAACGAGACTTGATATAAGCAAAGTGTAATAATTCAATATTATGATATATTGAATGTATTATTCTTTTTTGTTAAAAATCCATCTATATTAAATGTCATTTTTTAACTAAGATATGGAAACCTGAAGTATTCATATAATTGAATTTAATGGTAGCCTTTAGATGGAATTTTGTTTGCGTTAGCCATAGAGACTTATATTCTCTATGGCTAATTGTTAAATGGTCATTAATGGTTTTATGTTAAAATAGCGGCCTAGATTAGTTTTTCCAGTATTGTTTAATTGCTTTGGAAAATCCATATGCTTTAAATACTGCACTACCTTCTTTTAAATCTTCATCATTACTTGATACTATATATAGTTCTCTTGTGTTTGGTTTAAATGTTAGATTAGTAGAGCGTAAATAGTGACCATCTTTTCGGCCTGGAATAGTTATTTGTCCAATAGGTGCCGCATTATTATTTAATACAATAACTCGTCCTTGACCGTGTAGCGCAATATATAGATTGCCATCGCTATCGGCTTTCATTGAATCTGCAACAAGTCCAGAAAAACGATAAGCTACATTTTCACCAAATGCTCGGATGTGAGTTGCATCTTTCATGATAAGTCGATGTAATACACCAGCAGAAAATTCCACAACCCATAGCATCTTGCCATCTGGTGATAATGCAATACCATTGGCTCCGCTTAGATTTCTTATGATAGGTGTAACCGTAGAAAAATCAGAGGAGACATAATACACCCCTCCGATGGGGTTACCGCTATCGCCGCTTGCATCAGTGAAGTAGAAGCCTCCGAATCTATCGAATACCATGTCATTTGGTCTTAAGCCTTTATCCGAACTAACAATCGTATGGACATCAGAACCATCCGGATTCATTGAAAATATTTTTCCTTCGTTACCATCGAAGGTAACTGCAGCAACGATAAGCCTTCCTTCTTTAGTTAATGCGATAGAGCTGGGGGAGAACGTATTACTTTTAAATACGACGGATAACTTTTTTTTGTTATCTACTTTTATTATCTGTCCGTGGTAAATATCTGTCACGTAGAAATTACCATTTTTATCGAAAACTGGGCCTTCTAATAAGGTTGTATCGTTAGTTATTACTTGCCACAAGCTAGCTTCTACAGTTTGTAATTGATTATCTGGAAATGGGATAATGTTTTCTTCAGGTTTGTTTAATGGATAGTTAAGTTGTGATGTTGCCCCAATTGAAAATTGAGAGAATACAGTTAATGCTGTAAATACTATTACTAGATATTTTTTCATTGTATTACGCCAAATCAGAAAGGAAAAAATGTCAAACGAAGGTAAACTATGCCAGTTATGTCCAATATTTGTAGGTGTTCTGTTTTTTGCAACAGACACGTATACTGTTAGGTAATTCAATTGGCACAGTTAGCGTCAAGAGTATTGATGCCTTAGTTTCGCTGTCATTTTAGAACTTAGCGCATATCGTTAGAATCATTGAAATTAGCAGAGAGTTTACTATGAGTACCATCGACCCTTTATCTGATGTGTTTCGGTTACTTGCAGCCAGAAGTTATGTCACGCTAGGTCAAAGGGCGGGTGACCATTGGTCTATTAGTTATAATGGATTCAATGGGATGAAATTTTTGTCTTTAAAGAAAGGAGATATTTGGTTCCGTTCTTTAGATCAGTCTGCTTGGCACAAATTACTACCTGGTGACAGTTTAATTATTACGAGGTTCACACCTTTTATTCTGGCTACAAACCCGAATCTAATACCGACCTCAATCAATGAGATAGACTATTCTGTATCCGATGGCATCGCCCACTTGGGAGGAGATGCAAGTATGATTATTTCTGGAAAAATGGAAATAGACCAAGTCGGTAGTTTTGGATTATTAGACTGTTTGCCTGACGTTATATTCATTGCAGGTGACACAAACGCATCGTCATCACTGCAATGGTTAATGAATAAATTGCATGAAGAAACTCAATCACAAGCGTTAGGTTCAGCCTTAATTGGCGATCATATGATGCAGTTGATCATGATAGAAGGTATTCGAAGTTGGGTTCTTAAGCAAAAATCTGAGGTAAATGGCTGGATTGGTGCACTCAACGATGCTCGGATTATGAAGGCTCTAAACGCTATACATAATACACCAACTCGACATTGGCAACTATCTGATCTTGCTGATGTCGCAGGTATGTCTCGAACAGGGTTTGCAAGACTTTTTTTGAAATTGACAGGGACGAGCGCTATCAATTATCTGACTCAGTTGAGGATGTTAATAGCCAGTAGAGCCCTTCGCTTGAGTAATGAATCGATTAAGCACCTATCTTTTCGGTTAGGCTATTCTTCAGAGAGTTCTTTTAGCACTACATTTAAGCGTGTCTATGGTGCATCACCAAAGGCACATAGGCTGGAGAACAGAGAAGGTGCTCTGGCCAACTTTGCATCAATTAATTCTTTGGAAGGAGCACGAAAGGTGCCTTCGATCTTTAGTTAGTGTTTGTCCTGTCTAAAGCTGTCTTACGATGGCTTTAGCCAATTTTGTAGATAGCGATGCCCGTCTCTTTTCTAAATTGACAAGCAGGGCAAATACTCTGCGAATTTCTTGACTCATCAATCACTTGTGGGTACAGAGTTCCACACTCTGTGCACCGGAATTCTTCGATAGAATACGAAATAGATTGATTCTGATAAATACCATGTTCAACACATAACGATTTTTTCACGCACACATCAGAACACAGCTGGCAGCCATTACAATTCTCATTATTCAATGTAATGTTCTTATCGTTGATTGTTATGCATTCTTTGGGGCAAAGAATTTGACATTGTTGGCATAAGTTACATTGATTTGGGTTAAAGATGAGTCGGTGTAACGGGCGCTTTTCGCTAATCAGAGTGGAGCCCATATCGCGTCTGGTTTGCTTATCGGTGAGTGGAGATTTAATAAGGCTTCTAAACAGAGAGCGTTTTGAATGCGATATTTTCTCATAGTGTTGATCTGTAAAGAGTATGTCGAACTTAGTGAGGCCATTTGCAGCTAATGATTGATTAATGGATGTTATAGGGCTAAACCAAATGGAATTGTTATCTTTCAATTCTACTTGGGTGATTCCCGACAATTTTAGTTGCAACAATTTTTCTGGTGTTGGTGGATGCTGATTGTCCTCGAACAAGGTTTTGCCTTGTATGTGATAAGTGGGTTTTGTGCCAGAGATGGCATCAAATGGACAAGCTTCAATGCATCGTCCACATTGATTACAGACATCGATGTCCACGTGTGTTTGGGGATGAAAATGAATTGCTTGAGAAGGACAGTGGGTACTGCATTGATGGCAATTCGACCAGTCAAATTTGTTACGAATACAGTTTTTACCGATTTGAATTGCCATCGACACTTCCTTCTATTCTTTTTCCGGGTAGCTAAATACTGAGAGAAAAAAAGCCAAGTCGACCAATGAGTTCTGCCATTATGGATATAAGGCAGGCGATGACCAGTGGTAGAGTGGTACGTTTACCTTCCAGTTTTTTCACGTAATGTAAAATACCGAAGACAAAAACCAATAACATGATCCTAAATGACAAGAGCTTTTCAACGAAGTCCGTGTCAGCGTATCTTGCGGTGATTGCTCGTGTCAGATTCTCAGTTAAATGTCTTTCAACATAGATAAAATTGAAGATTGTCAGAATAAAAGCGATACCTGCAAACGTGATGAACAGCGAAGTCACTTTTTTCATCATTTCAGTTTTATCTGGAGAGTGTGGTGTTAAGCTAAATGCAAGTAATGACATTAAACTCCCTGTCATTAAAGCGGTTGCCCAAAATGCACTATAGGTATTCCAAGTCGCCCAAAGAACAAACAGAGAATTAACATAGATATTTGACATAACAAAAACGGTCAAGATTCCTATGCCAGCAGTGAGCGCCTGTAATAATGGGTAAAACTGTTTTCTAAGCCAATAAATGAACACATTAAGTGACAATAGACCCACATAGGCCCCAACAAATAGGACTTCTCGACTCATCCATGAAGAAAAGACATTGTTCATGGTGTTGAACATATGCCAAGGATTTCCTAAGTGGAAAATGGAGGACAATAATCCTAGACCACCCAAAGCAAGACTCGCCATTGTAGGAATGAGGGAGTGACTTTGTTCCTTAGAATTAAAGACATAACACATTGTCAGTAGATAACTACCAATCGACACCTGAATTAACGTGGTGAAGATGATTAGAGGCCATTCGTGCATCATTTACTCTCCTGAGCATTAAAACCAACGATGAGATTTGGATGAGTCACTTCTGAGCTGGGTAGTCCAACGATATCGGCATTGTTGCCATACTTGGCTCTTAGCTCGCTGATCAATCCGAACTCGATGGCTCGCATCGGACAGGTATCTACACAGACTGGATTCATGCCTTGCTCACGAAGTTCATAACAGGTGTCACATTTTGTCATCATGCCGATAGCTGGGTTGTATTGCGGTGCTTCATAGGGACATGCCCACGTGCAGTAGCGGCAGCCAACGCATTTAGTGTGGTCGACCAAAACGACTCCATCTTCAGGTCGTTTATGCATTGCTTGTGTTGGGCAATGGCTCACACAAGCAGGCTCATCACAGTGATTACATGAGATAGAGAGATGCCACTTTTTAGGTGTGGGATAGCTGCCTGTCTCAATGTCATATACACGGCGAAAGTTACGTCCGACTTCAAGGTGGTTTTTATCTTTGCATGAAATAACACATGTTTTGCATCCAACACATTGGGAAACGTTAATGTAAAAACCGATCTGATTTTTATTTTTCATGTATTACTCCTTAGCAAATACAGGTAAGCGTGGCGGTTGCAATGCATCTGAGATCAATTGCTTACCTTGCCATTTTTCGATATTGCAATAGCCAGAGTTCCAACCTGAAGTACCAAGACCGGTGGTAGCAGGCTCAAACAGCATGTTTTCTGTACCAGCGCCATCAATGCCTGTTTTTTCATCAATGTCAGACCATCGGCCATGCGGTAATGCAATCACGCCTGGTTTGAGTGTTTCAGTGCAGAAAACGGGGCGCAGTACTTTGCCCAATTTCGAGTAAATCAGTGCCGTATCACCTTGTTTTAGCCCAAGACGTTTGGCATCGGATGCGTTGATGTAAACATGACCCGGCCAGGCTTCTCGAAGTTGTGCAACGTTATCTAATGTGCTGTGTGACGATCTCAGATAGTGCGGCGTATAAATTTGGAAAGGATATTGTCCTTTTACTTTATTGTGCCAATCAGAGAATGTGCTTTGGTAGCCGTGCTCGCTAGCGATGTATTTTGGAATCGCTGGAATCTCACTCCAACCGTACTCTTTCGAACGCTCATTCAGTTTTTGACAGTAAATTTCAAACTTGCCACTTTCCGTTTTTAACGGATTACTGTGCGGATCACCGATAAAATCTTTATAAGCGATAAAGCCGTAGTTATCTCCGTCGTGTCGATAAACTTGGTACTTACCTTCGGTGAGTAATTGTTCTAGTGAGATTTTTCCCTGTTGCGTTTTACCCTGTATTTGATGTTTTACTAGGTCTTCTTCGGTAATCGTTACTAATGGAACATAGCTTTTCCCATCGGTGTCAATGACCGTTGAGCCCATGATTTGATTAAAAAACTGTTGTTTTTCACTGATAGGGAAAAGTGCATTAACATCCACCCCTAATCTCTCGCCAAGGTGTTTGGCTATCCACTGATCACTTTGGGCTTCATAGAGGGGCTTGGTGATATTGACACCTAATAAAAGTACTTCTCGGTTATGCAGGTGTAAAACAATACCTTCTCGTTCCCACTCAGTAGTCACGGGTAGTACGAGGTCGGAATATTTGGCATTTGAGGTAAAGTTATACGCAGGGGTGACCACGAACTCGATATTTGAACGATAGGCATCGATCGCCTGATTGACGTTATTAAAACCTTGCATCGTGTTGTTGGCACAATGAAAGATCATCTGAATATTAACGTCTTTATCACCACCGCGTGGTTGACGACATTTCCCTTCAGTGAGCGCCCTTGTCAACTCGTTATGGTTGATGGTTGTAGTAATTGGGTTATCGATATTTTTTAAGCCAGTTGAACCTTCGTTGACCAAAAAGTCGCCGCCATTAGCAGCAAAAAAGTGCACAGAAGTTCCAGTCATGTTACCTGAACTGCCGACGTGACCCGTCATAAAACCAAGTGTCGAGAATGCATGAACCCATCCTTCGCCATTATTGACGCGCGCGGGTGCCCACCCACAAAGAAGTGCCACTTTATCAATAGTACCGATCTTACGAGCAAGTGAACGAATGACGTCAGAAGAGACCCCAGTGATCTCGGATGCCCACTCAGGCGTTTTGGGATCGTTAGTGTAAGTGCCTAACAAATAATCTTTAAAGTTGTCTTTAGGATCGGCTCCCTCGGGCATGTGCTGTGCATCAAAACCAATGGTATAACGATCGAGAAAATCCCATTTGATCAGTGGGTTGGTCTTAGGGTTATCTTCTTGTAGCAAAACATACATCAACGCCAACACTAAAGCGTGGTCAGTCGCAGGGTTAATTGGAATCCACTCTGCATCCAATATCGCAGCAGTATCAGTGTAACTAGGGTCGATACAGATGAATTTTGCACCCGCTTTTTTGGCTTGGATGTAGTGATAGGTAGGCGAACCTGGGCTAGTCCACGCAGGGTTAGCTCCCCAAATCACAATCAACTCAGAGTTTTTTAAGTCAAGGCGATCGTTGATACCCCAAATACCCCAAGGCACACCGATTAAGCCAGACGTTTCGCTCCATGCTCCAAAGGAGCGAGTTCCCCAATCTGAAACATAACCACCATAGGCAGAAAACATATTGTAATAGGGCTGACAAAACTCTTTTTGACCTGTTACCCACAGGGATTCCTGACCATATTTAGTGGTAATACGGTGGGTTTCATGTGCGATTAACCCTAACGCTTCGTCCCAACTAATTCGTACCCATTGATCTCTACCGCGTAATGATTTGTCACCACCGCCTGGAGCCCAATTTTTTCGACGCATCGGGTATTTTAGTCGATCAACGGCAAAGACTTGATGACGTTGGGAGCGACCACGTAGGCAGCCACGTTGTTGTGGGGTATTGGGGCTATCTAGGTTGAGGTCATCCGTTTTTTGACGAATAACAGTGTTACCATCGACCAGTGCTTTATTGAGGCATTTACCACCACAATCATGCCAGCAAGCAGCCGGTTTCCAGACAGCCTGTGAGTGATTATCGCTCACTTTGCTAACTTCACCCGCAATTAAACCGCGGCTAACTGGCAGAGCAGTTAGTGCTGTGAGTGCTGCAGACCCTTTAATAAAGGTGCGTCTGCTTACATTGGTAATATCGTTTTCTTTCATGGTAATTATTCCGATATCTATTTCTTATTATTCGTGCTTAATAAAATTTTTTTGATCTCTTTATAATCATGATTTATAAATTCTTTCGTAAATCTTGACATGTTTATATAAAAATCTGTTTGTGCGCTATTCTGAATTTTTCTCATTAGTTCATCTAAGAAGCTTAATAGATGGTTCTCTAAGAAATTAACTTGATTTTTTACATTATGGATATTTTTAAATGACAGAAGTGAAGTGTCGAAATCAACATTTCTTGCTAGGTGATACATGAAATCTAATTCAAAACCAATATGATCAGCCGCTTCATGTTCACTTTCTGGTAGATAAAATCCGTTTTCACTATAAAATTTTGCTACATCCATTGTTGTTTGAGTAAATAATAAACGGTCATGTTTATAGGATGACTCCCAAGGTGAAGCGGGCAATTCATGTGGCCCGATAAACAACTGAGTGTAATCCCAATGCAGGTCTTGGTAAGCTTGAGATGTAGTAGAAATAGTTATGCCTTTAAGATAATTCAGAGAGTTGGCTAGATATTCAATACCACTAGAGACGTTTAATTCTTCATGAGGAACTAAATAATCCATATCTATAGTCTTTAAATACTGCAATAAAGGAACGCTAGGTTCTTCAATAAAAATTCGGCGTAGTAAATCATATACATTTAGACGTGCGAACATGTAGTTCATACATAGCTTCCTATTGCGAAAATTAGATATATTGTTTATGCTTATGTAAAGACATATGTTTTTATATTCGTAAGTTTCGTTTAATTAATAATTTCAACGATATGATCCAATATAAAAACGCAATGGCTTTATTTGATATTAACTATCTTCATGGCTGTGATGATTAACCTATCGCTGAACGTTGATGCAATGTTAATGAATTTTTCCTAATGACAACGTAGAGTTTTAGGCAAGAGATATCGAAAAAAAGGCGACAACGAGTTTATATGATCAAAATCAATAGAAATCACTGGAAACCGACTACTTCTCCGTTAGATAAAGTGGAGATTCAAAAAGGCTTGCTTTTTTGTATGGATATCGCTGATTTTTCGAAAAAAACAGAAGTTCATTCTCATGCTTGGATTCAGTTTATATATACCAGAACGGGTACTGTTTATGTTGAAGTGAATTCCAAGTTTTATCATGTCCCACCATTGCATGGGGTCTGGATTCCTAAAGAAAGTGAACACGTACTTTGGAGTTCTGAACAGTCTGAGTATGTCTGTATCAACATAAATAGGACATTTGACATAGTGTCCAATGGCGAGGAGAGCAAAATTGTCGAAATTTCCCCCATTGTTGATACCTATGTGGACTATTTCTTACTAAATGATGCAGATCAGATAAAGGAAATTGAACTTAAGGAAAGTGCATTTATGCAATTTCTTGCTGAACTGAATGAGGTCGACTTTACATTGCCTTATCCGCATTCTCAAGAGCTGCTCCATCTGTGCCAGCAGATTCAAGCAGACTCAGGTGCTCCTCATACACCAGAACAGTGTGCTAATAAGTTGAATATCTCACAGAGCACCTTTGTTCGTCGTTTCAAAAAAGAGACAGGGTTAACCTATCAAGAATGGCGTCAACGGCTACGGTTACTCCAGTCTATTCGGCGCGTAAAGGAAAAAGAGAGCATATTGAATATTGCGCTTGATGCCGGTTACTCTTCGGCATCGTCTTACATTTACGCTTTTAAAAAAACGTTTGGTGTTTCGCCTACCAAATACATTATTAATAAATGACGATATGCATTTATCCGTCGATGGGTTGCCATAACTCATCGAATCCAATGACCATTGCTCTCTTGGAACAATGGTCATGGATAGACCTAAATCACTATTGAAGGTTTTCTTTGGTCACTAATGTCACTGGGCCAATTAAACCGGATGGTCGTAATTCGGCATCTGGTTTAAAGGTTGGTGCTGCGGTCCATGTGACTGGATTGGCGCCAGGTTGTTTGTCACCAATCAAACGGTTGACCCATAGGTTAGCGACTTTCACCTCAAGCGCATTCTCATCTTGTTTAACGTAAGCACTAATATCCACTTGCTTAGGTGAATACCATAACGTCGAAACTTCTTGCCCGTTGACAAAGACTTGCGCAACATCACCGACTTTACCTAAATCAAGCCACAGTGCTTCATTTTTATTCGGTAACTTGGTGATATGCATGGTGGCTTTGTACGATGTGGTGCCAGAGAAGTACTTCACTTTAGGATCAGAGCTTTGTTCAAGAGGCGCTAAGTGGTCTAGTTTCATTGGTTTTGGTAATTCAAGTCCTTTCTCGAATTTCACTGACCATGGTCCAGAAACGACCTCACGGTTGATGACTTTTGGCTTCATGACAATGTGATGAGTGACTTTGGATCGATTAACAAACACCACGTACAGAGACTCTTCTGCTTGCAAATCTAGATCTACCACCGTGACGCCATTTTTGACGGTGTACGACACTTGACGAGTGCTACCATCAACCGGATTCCAAATTTCTGGTGTGTAACCAGAAACACGAAACGTAACTTGTTCTTTCAAAGCATCAGTGGTGCGGTTGTTCACGTAGTAGAGATCACCATCCTCGAGTTTACGATGGACGAACATTAACTTATCGTTCTCTAGAGCATCACTGGCCGTTGTCACATCTTGGGTCATTCCTAAGTGAACTAAAGTGGTATCGAGATGCGAGGTTTCTTCATCTAACACGTTGGGTTTTGACCAAATTTGATCCACAAGCTGAGCAAATTTTTCTTGGTCATCACTCAAGCTTGGTGTTGATACAGGCTTCTTACCTACAATTAGCCCCCCTTGGTCTGCTAGTGCTTTCAGACGCGTTAAGGTCGAGTAGGTCATATGTTCACTAGTGCCATACAGTGCTATGACACGGTAACGAGCACCGCCTGGACTGACATATTCGACCAGATCGCCACTCTTTTCTACTTTCATTTCCTTTAACATTTCTCGGTTAACAAAATCATAAGCGAAATGTTTCGGTAAATCCGTCGGCACCGCGTCCGCATAGGTTGTGGTCACTGGCGTATCTTCCCCGTAGAACATGGCAACATCAGCGTTGTAGCGTCCTTGCTGGAGTAAGTAAGAGTTACGTGAAATGTAATCCACCCACGGACGCGCCATATCCGCCCATGTTTCATGTCGGTTGAAATGTTGACCAAAGATGAACAGAGATAGTCCTGGTTGTTTATCATCAACGGGTTGGTGTACTGAGGTATGAATCGCTGGACGGTTCACACCGTAAGCAAATTCAAGGTCAATGACCCGTTTTAGGTCAGCAGGGGCAAATGACCAAGGGGAGAAAGCCGAGGTCATCGACTCAGCGGCAACCAAGTTCTGACCATAGAAGTGAGCAGCAGAGGCCGCACTGCGAATATCCCCTAAGAGACCTGGTCGTGGCCCTGTATGACGATCATAACTCCATAATGCGGCCATTGGCACGTCGGTCCAGCGGCGCATCTCAATATCATCGCCTAAGGTAGGGCGTTGATCTTCTAGTGATTCGCCAAACACTTTTAATCCACGCTCATGCGCCACTTGAGCGATGGTTTTATAATGCGACTCAACAAACAACTCCGCCAATGTGGCACGGTAATCAAATAAAAATTGGTCACTTTGTGCTGGCGTACCAATTAGTACGCCAGTGAGCGCGGGAAGCCATGGTTTGGCGTCATAACCGCGACGAGACTTAAACTCCTCAAGTAGCTTCGGTGTCCAGTTTGATGCACCGATTTCTAAACTGTCAGTAACAAGTGAGTTGATACCGTGTTTGCCCATCCATTTTTCACCTACAACATCCTGGTATTTATCAAGATAAGTTGAGATGTAATCATGAACAGCCGTAGGATCATATTTGTCTACTTCAAGCCCTGTCGCTTCAGGCGTTGCAGGGTGGTTTGTTTTGCCTGTTAACGACCAACCAAGATGAATAATTTCCCAATCCTGTCCCTTAGGCGGAACCCAGTTAATTTCGCCGTTTGGCGACACCTTATCTGTTAAGTCGATGATTTGGTTAACGTCGACACCTTGTTCACTAAAGTTGTTCGCGATGTCATAGTAATTATGCACGGTGGCAAAACCCGCTTTGGCTTCAAATTGCGTAATCTGCGCTTCAGAGGAAAGTTGGAAATCTAAAACATCCACATTTTTAGTTGCTGCTGGCGGAAACAGTTCTATTACTTGCGCGCCTTGAGTGGCACCTAGCAGGCCTGCAGAGGAAAGCGCAGGTAGAGGGGTCATCACTACGCGATACTGTTGCGCATTCACGGCGTCAAAACCCAGTGTTGTTGTGGTTTCATAAAGTGGAAAAATGCCCAAGCTTTGCCACTCATCCCCAACGCGTGCTTGAAGCTCTGCCTTAAAACGTTCTGGAGCAAAAGGCATGCGACCATCTTTGATCATCAGACGTGCGGAGCGGATCTTCACTGGCTTATCATAGTTAACGACAAAGGTCGCGTGGTTTTCATTATCAAGAGGGACAGAAATCGATGTTTGTAAATCATTATCTTGTAAAGCGTGAGCATCGACAGCTTGGCCATTAACTAAGACAGAATGTTTGGTTGTGATCGCGGCGTGAGTAACTGGAACGGCAAATACACCAATTGTACCTGTTGCCATTGGTGCTGATGTTTTTTCGCCATTTTTCTCAAACAGTGCTGAACCGGGAATCTCTTGGAAAGGGCCAGTCGTGGCAGGGGAGTCTGGCAATTTTTGTGTCACCACGGAGCCGCCTTTAACCACCAAAGTGGACCAAACGACTTTTTTCATCCCATCTTTAGGCTTAACCCAAGGGCCGCCTGTTTCGCTCCAACCCGCAGATGAAGCGATACCGAAGTCCATACCGAAGCTATCGGCCTTTTGCACAGCGTGGCGAAAGGCATCTTGCCAATCCGGGCTCATAAAACTGAGGCGTTTGGCGACGATTTGTGGCGTTGACATACTCGCATCGAAATTATGCACACCACCGATACCGACTTTGTGCATCCACTCTAAATCTTTATCTATTCCATCTTTGGTGATATTGCCATTCATCCAATGCCACCAAACCAGAGGTCTAGCAGAATGGGGCGGCGTTTCAAATCCTTGTTCCAACACGGTTTCAGTGGATGTTGAAGCCATGACTTGTTGGTGAATTCCTAATGAAACGGAGGCTGCAAGTAAACAGAGTAAATAGTTCTTTTTCTTTTCATTTCTTTTGGTCATATTCAATTTCCATGTGTTTAGAAATAGCTAATTTAGTCAAAATTGGAGCCGTTATACTTGTCGCTCGCCCTATTTTTTCTTCACTATCGATTAAATATTGGCAATAAAAAACCCAGAGATTCCCCACCATTGATTAGTAAAGGTATCTCTGGGTTATGCTCAATAAAATGATAACAATCCCGGGATAATTTAGGCACCTAATAGGTTTTTGTTAGTAAAAAATGCAAAACAAAATTGAAGCTATTTAAATAATAACGAATCTCAAATGATTTTATATTTGATATATATCAAATTGTCTTATTTTTATTACTATTTTATTTTTTAAAATTTAAATCTAATTATTTTGTCAAATTTTATAGTTAACTGAGTTTAGTTAAAATTTAGATTTTGGTCACATAGTTGCGACATTTAGCGATGCTTGTCACACAGGTCATATATTTCTATTGTCGATTAATCGTATTTGTTTATTATTCACCGCGTAAGGGTGTTCTACTATTACGCTATTTTGCCAACAGGGTTGTAACCAGTTATTTGGGCAAGACCTGAATCTTTATTGCTAATTATTAGCAATGGGATTCAGGTTTTTTTATGCGTAAAATTTGCCTTGCTTCATTCTTAAAAGTTATTTTTATTACTTTAAATGTCCTGGTTTTCTCCGGGTTTTTTATTTTCAATAACCAATATGATTCATTAGGAATAAAATATTATGATTAAGATTATAAATAAAAACAGGATAGCTGTATTTTTGAGTATTACACTTGCCACTGTCGGACATGACGCACTTGCATCCAATTTTATAACCCCATTTGATAGTGTTCCTGCAAATCATTGGTCTTATAGCGAACTCAATAAGTTATTAAAGGATGGCGTAATCGACTCAGATGAAAATTACGCTGAGAATAATATGGATAGATATCATATGGCTGTGCTGGTGGCTAAGGCTCTATCCAAATACGATGCTGCGACGGCTGCCGATAAGGCGTCAATTGATCGACTATTGATCGAATACAGCGAAGATCTTAAAGCTATTGGGGTTCGTCGCAAACAGGCAACGACGTCTAGCACGAATACCATTACAGCGCAAAGTTCACAACCGGCTGCAGAAATGCAAACTACAGCAGCGACGAATCTACAAGTGGATAATAAGGACGCTCAATCAAAGCAGCATCCAATCCAAGTTGGCACTGTCCCATTTACTGAGCATGACAAGTTAAAACTGGATCACTTACCGAATTTCGGCGCCATCATTAAAAGTTATTACGATAACGTGGATAGAGGAACTGGCAAGCACAGTCATTTATATCAAGATGTACGTATGAGTTTATACGGTGATATTAATGACCAATGGGGTTATCACTTTGAATTTTTGTATCGCCCCAATGAAGGACCTTTAAATGGGGCTTATAACGATTTTCGCTCAACACTAGATACCGCTCCTGGGATGTCGAGTAATGGGGCGGCTTTGATTGGTCAAAACGTATTTGATACAGGAACCACAGCAGTGCTTGGTTATCAGTGGATTGGTGTACGTAATGATAACTGGGTTTATAACAACGGACTAAAAGGCATTAGCCTATTTAACCAATTGGGTAAGGTGAATGTCGCTGCACAATACGGTGTACTGGATTTGGTGTATAACCATGGGTTCAGTTATCACAATGATGCATTAGTATTTTCAGCTTTTGGTGATATTGGTAATACTTATGTTGGTGGCGTCAGTTGGCATATCAACGATAAAACCAATAACTACATGTATCACATCAATGAACTTCAAATTAAGCAGCCAATTGTTGATGACTGGCTATTAAATTTGACCGGTGCTAAATCAAATGACGATACGCAAGATAAATTGTATAGCATTAAAATCAGCAAAGGTTTCATGGATAGTAAAGAAAAAGGTTCATACCATATTTATACGGACTATCACTACGTAGGAACTAATGCCACTTTGGGGCCTGATGGTGATAGAGGTATTTCCAATGCGGTAGGTTTAAAAGGGGTTCGCTTTGGTTTGGACTATGCGGTATTCAAGGGTGTGCAAATGCGAACATCCTATATGCCGTGGGATAAGCAAATTTCAGATAATTCTCACGCGAGCGTCTTTAACTGGGCGGTGTACGTAGAAATTTAATTGGCTACTACTGATCGACTAGAGCGACACTAAGTGATTGCGTGCTTAGTGTCGCTAATTATTAGTTCCAGTGGGTGAGTTCTCGGATCGCTTGTTCTAACAATTGTGCATTTTCTCTATTTTGTGCTTGCCTTGGATGGGCTGCATAGCCATTAAATTTGAAAAATAGAGTAGTGACTTTTTCATCTTTATATTGGCTATTGAGTATTTTTACCGCAGATGTTATGTAGCTTGGCCAAGGCGAGTTTGGTCGCGTTGCATCCATGCTGCCGAGAGCACAAATAATATAGGTGTTTGGATATTTTTCTCTTAATAGCCGAATAAAAGAGAGATAATTTTCAACGATTGCGTTAACGCTTGGCTTTTCGGTCAGCGTGTCGTAAATCCAGCTATCATTTTGTAATAGGTTGACCACAACGACATCGGGTGTCCATTTTGAAAAATCCCAGTGACTGTTATTGTTACCATCTGCATTCAATTGGTCATAAAAATCAAACATAGTGAAGTCAAACCAACTGTGCATCAATCCGATGCCACTTTGAGAAATGGTATGCACCTCAGCATTGAGATCGCGACCTGCAATTGAACTGTAGGTGAGATAGTTATTTTTTTCTGCGCCAATTTTTTCATTGCCGTTAATTGCTGCTTCGATGGCTAGTCCTGAAGTAATTGAATCACCATAAAACTCAATTCGTCTTATTGGCTTAGGTGGGGCAGGCAGTAAGGTTGCGTTATCTGCAAGTTCAATACCTAGGAACGTGGTTAGTCCATCTTCTCCTTCCGTTCTCTTATAAATTTCCATTTGATGCTCACCTGTCGAAAGTGAAGTGGCGATAACGTATTTGTGTTTACCCTTTTCAGCTTGAACGACGTACGGAGTCAGATCATCCCCATCAATAATGACATTGAAAAAGTTTTTTCCTTCATGATCATCGAGCAAGATGGCCAAATAGCTACCCGTAAATCGAGCTTTGATGCTGGTACCTGGCCAACTGATCACTGGGGTTTTGGGTGATGAAAAATCGATTCTTCCGGTATAGGAATAATGGTGATTTTCTGGAGGAATAATCATGGCTATAGCGCTATTACAGATGAGTAATAAAATTGTACTTATTATTGTTTTAAGATACATATAGACCTCTTAGGTATATTTAAAGTCAATATCTATAGGGTTTTTTAGGCTATTTCTGAAATGTTGGAACTGTAACGGGCAATGTCAGTTATACAAATAACTGACATTGCCATAGTGCTAAGTAAGTGAATGAAAATATATTTCGTTAATATCCTATTTCAAAACCTGTGAATATTACCGATTAGAGTCAAATAATCCATGTTGATTGCATAAAGTAATTAGGTGCAACTTATCATGTGCTGGGTTAATCTTTAGGAGTTCTTGCGAGTATTCATTAAATTTACCAATATCGCCAAGGCCTAAATAACCGAGTGCAGAGACAAATAAACAGTGCTGTTTATGTTTCACTTGAGGATCACTGTCCAAAACAATTAGGTCAGGAAGTGAAACGGCAAAGAAATCACTTTTTACTATATCGTTACTATGTTCATATCCCCATTCAATAAAGTCATGAAACATTTTTTCTGCGCGATCTTTCTGCCCAAGCTTTTTATAAGACATCGCTTGATAGAAAAGATAGTCGACAGGTTGGTCGTTATAGTATCTTCCTGCACTTAGACTAGAGCCGCCTTTAAGCGCCTGCTTATACTCAACTTCTGCAAGTTCGACGTTATCCATAGCCTCTGAGCATTTACCCAACAAATACCAAATATCATTATCGCTTTGGCCAGCAAGGCGTCCTTCTCCAAGATTGAGAGGATAGGCTAATGCTTCTTTTAACACGTCGTGAGCATATTCAAATTGACCATTATTCATCGCTTCAATGGCAATACGTTGTTTATTGATGATGTATTGGCCTGTAACGCGACCTTCGCCTCCTTCCCAAGGATGATATTTGCGTTGCGACAATGTTTTCTCCGCCAATTCAAATTGGCCTTGAATATTCCACATCGTCAGCATTTCCGAGGTCAAATCATCACGAATTAATGCAACATCAATTTTATCTTTCAATGCCTCTAATCTAAATTCAACTGACTTAGCATTAATTTTGTAAAGATGGTCAAGCTCAAATAGTAAACGTGGATTACGTGGTTCTAATTCGATCGCCATTTTCAGCTCACGTTCGGCTTGATCAAAACTGCCCAATTTATTCCAAGCCCAAATCCCCATTAAGCGGTGTGCTGGAGCAAAACTTGGGTTTTCTTGTAATGTAAACTGCCAACGATTAACGGCTTCATCATAAAGTTTTTTGCTGTAATAAAAGCACCCTAATAAATATTGAGCGAACCCGCACTCAGGGAGTGAACGTAACATTTCCACTTCCTCAATCAAGTTTGGAAAGCGAACTTTTTGAGCGAAATTGCTTTGAGCTGCTTCAACCAATGTGTCGCGTTCTTGAGGGTTTTGAGTTAATGCTGCACGCCACAGTAATGGAATCGTCTCTTGGTTATCGAGCGCTGTGAGAAGTTCTAGAGCTTCTGTACGCATACCTAGATTCACTAACCAGCCAGCAAGTAATGATGAGTTAATACCGCGATCATTAACGATTGCTGTTAGTTTATCGAATGAATCTGCCGTTTTTTCAATTGAATATCTTACGTAGTGAAGAACGTAACTTAACGGGTAATCTTTTAGTTGTTCCGCTACGTATGCTAATGCTTCGTCACGTTTATCTTGCTGATTGAGCAACAGAGCATAAAGCGCCATCGCCATATTGTTACAACCATTGAAACGAAGGCTCTGCTTACAGAAGTCGGTGGCTTTAACAATATCACCATCCATTAATGCAAGACGAGCAAGGTTGTAGAATGCTGAATCGCGGCAATCTCCACTCCAACTGGATTTAAAGTAGTCGTCGTAGGCCTTTTGGCGTTGTCCCAATTTTTCCCGAGCTGCAGCAAGGACGTGACTCGCCTCGCCAGATTTTGGATTTTTATTCAGTTTAGTGGCACGTTTCAAGGCATTCTGTGCGTAGCTTTCTGCTTTTGACCAGTTGGCTCGATTGAACTCAAGTGTTGCAAGAGCCAGATTACAACGATAGTCATCCGCATCCAATTCCAGCGCGCGCAGATAGTAATCAAATGGTGAGCGACTGGCGTTGTTATATTGCTCTAGATGCTGACCAATAAGAAAGAGTTCTTCACAATTGGTTAGTTCATTTGGTAGAGCTGGCGCAGTGGCTGGCGAAGGCAATGGTGTCTCTTCTGGAATATGCTCAAGATACGACAAGATGTCTTGCCCATCACTACTGACTACCGCTAAAGTCAAGCGTTGGGGAAACTCGGCTGTCATCGTATGTTGCCAAGCTTGCGTCGGTTCTAGAGAGATCGTTTTTGACCAAAGCACACTCTTTTCGTCGCGTAACTCGACACAAATATTGTCAAGAGGTTCGATAGCGTAAACGCCAAGTTGCAGTGATGCTTTATCGCGTTCTAACTTAATTGCGACTGACGTGTTTGCATTTTGTAGTGTGCCTAACTGACTGTATGGAAGAAAGTTTTGGACAAACACTTTTTCTTCAAAAGGCGCTAACCATGTAAAATCTGGTTGGTTATCGGTAAACACACCGGTCATTAGCTCGATGTAAGGACCATTATTATCTGTTAGGTTTCTATCCCAAGCCTGGCCGAAATCACCGTAACCCCAAGTCCATTGTTTTTTACCAGGTGAAACATGGTGATCAGCCACATGAAGTAAGCCACCATTTTCATCATGTTGCCAAGCGCCAACGAAATCGTAGTCCGATTTATCAGCCATGTAAGAAGTTGGCACAGGGATGTTTTTGTAGCGAGAAATATCTACTCCAGCTGAGTAATCGACTTTGTAGTATTCACCATGCGCAATCGGGAATGATGAAACATCGCGACGACCGTGATCAAAGACCGCAGTAACGTCAGGTGGGAAAACACTCTGGTGTCCATCGCCCGCTTTGACGGCTGGATTGGCCCACCATAAAAAGTGACGCGGAGTAAAGTTTGGGTTAAAGACTTTACCAGTAATCTCAATTAAGGCTTTATCAGGATAGAGAGTGAAGCCCGTCATAACCTGTAGCCCACGCATAGGTTCAAGCTCACCCAGCCATACGGTTGTCGACCCATTGTCGTTCTCTTGAATATTGATATCGACAGGCATAAATGTGGTAGGACGATGGTGCTGTGGCCAGTTGAATTCAATCCCACCAGAAATCCAAGGACCCACTAAACCGACAAGGGCTGGTTTAACTACCTCATTATAATAAACAAAGTCGCGGTCCATTTTTTTGTCATAAGCACGATGAATGCGTCCGCCCAACTCTGGGAGTAACATAATGCGGATAAAGTCATTTTCCATCCAAATAGCATGATAGGTTTTTTCTTCACATTTCCCGGTCAGCAGGTCAATAACACCGTAAGGATAGACTGCTCCAGACGAGCCCTGATAAACCCGCTTTTCCAAGAACATAGGATTCGGATCTTCTTTCTCCGTTGTCCATGTTGGTAAATTAATATTTTCTTGTGTAATTGTAACTTTGCTATGCATTTTTGCGCTCTCCACCAAAACACTCTTTTAATTCAATGTATAGTGTTCACTCTAATTAATGTTTTACATTGTGAATTGCGCAATGATCATGGAATACACTTAAGGAAGTTTACTAAATGCTTGAAGTTGGCCTTAACAATTATCGAATGAGACAATTAAATAAAGAGCTCATCATGTCACTTGTATGGAGGCATAAAGTACTCACTAAATCACACATCTCTCGTCTTACAAATCTCACTATTCCCGCAGTAACCAATATTTTGGATGAACTTCTTGAAGAAAAATTGATTTGTCATTCGCAGCAAAATTTGAGCAGTAGAGGGGTTGGGAGCGGCAGCTATAGTTTACCTAATACACTCCCTATGACACTCTGCTTGAATGTAGCGCCGACTAAGATTGAAAGCCAATTGGTCGATTTTCAACTTAATCCCGTTGGTGAACTGCAGATCAAAACCATTGAAGCAAAAACTCCTGCGGAATTACTTAACTCGATAATGAAGCTATTTAATGGCTATAAAGCGAAACATGCGCGCAATGAAATTCAACTGGCTATCGCTCTGCATGGCCAAGTCGACCCAGAAGCAGGGGTGTCACAGAATATGCCCCAAGCACCTTGGAAAGAGCATGTTGAAGTAAAATATCTGCTAGAAGAAAAACTGAATTGCAACGTCATGATTGATAATGACTGTATTATGCTAGCCTTGGCTGAAAAATGGTTAGGCACTAATGAAAAGAAAGACTTCTGCGTTATTAATGTAGACTATGGCATCGGCTCTTCATTTATCATTAATGGTTCTGTGTATCGAGGAAGTTTATATGGCAGTGGCCAGATCGGACACACGATTGTGAACCCTGATGGAATGGCTTGCAGCTGCGGAAGGTATGGATGCCTGGAAACGGTGGCTTCTTTAAACGCGATTAAAAAGAAAGTTCGGACTTGGTTGAAAACACATGCAGATGTTACTCCTGACGTTATTGAGGGGTTCAACACCGAGCAATTAATAACACTTTGGCGTGAGAGAGAACCAACAGTGTATAAATTGGTTGAAGACGGAGCCAACGCCATTGGTTTAAGTTTATACAACTTTCTTAATATCCTAAATATCAATCAAATATGGTTTTATGGTCGCAGCTGTCAGTTTGGGCAACAATGGTTAGATACTATTATTCATAATGTCGTCATTAATCCATTTGATCCTGCAAACAGTATCAAGAAAAATGCAACTCAAATCGAGTTTGGTCAGTTAACACGGCAACAGCAACTTATGGGTATTGCTTATCTGTACGTAGAAGAAAGTTTGTCTGAATTTCGTTTTTGACCACTACCACGATGCTTTTCAGTAACAGTCATCATGCCTTAGAAACAATAAAGAGGGAGCTATATCCTGAGGGATCCCCTCATAATTTCCCCAAGGCGCAACCATATTTGAATAGATTTTGAGCAAGCAGGGTTGCAGCTGCGAGCAAGTCTTCCCTCGTTATTGTGTAGCCAGAATGCCGCAATACTTCCATGCCTAAGCGTACTGTTGAGAGTACATTTCGATTTTTAACAGTGTTCGCTTGGAAGTGCTTATCCCAACCTTGTTTCTGAGCATGAACTCCAGCAAGCCAAGAGGTCAGTTGAAGCATTAGGGTGATTAGCAGCATGATATCAAAGCGCTCTGAGCTGCTAGTTCGGCTATGACGGAGGCCTAATCCATACGCAGGGCTTTTCAAGTCTCGGAATGTTTCTTCAATCTGCATACGCTTCGAGTAGAGCCTAACAAGTTGCTTTGGCGTTCGAGTGTCAGCGGGTAAGTTAGTGGCAAGAACCCATGCTTCTTTTGCCGAAGCAGAGTAAACTTTATGAGACGGATGATGACAATTCGTCCGTGTCGAACGCTGATTTTTTCGGCCTTTAGAACGAGATTTATACAGTGTAATTTGACATGAGATTGGATTGCTCTTGGTCAACCTCTTATAGCCTAACGTCTTTGAACGACTTGAGGATGTGTCATGTAAGTTACTGATAGGTTGCCAGTTTTCTGCGCCAATATCGGCATATTGCACTTTCCCTCTTACTCGACTTAACCAGTACCAACCCAATTTCTCAACGGATTTATACCATGGCACTTTAAAGCCTGCATCACTGACAATGAGCGGTGTAGTGTTACTCGGTAGAATGCTTGCAAGGTCGGCTAGAAATTGGTCATGAGCCTTCTTTGAACATTGCTCTGAAAGCGGAAACGCTTTCTCATAAAGAGTAATAGAACGGCCCTGTAGCGCCACTGAAGCTCGCAATACCATAAGCCGTTTTTGCTCACGAATATCAGACCAGTCAACAAGAACAATGGGCATCGAATTACCCGAACAGATAAAGCTAGCATGCCAACGGTATACCGCGAGTCGCTCTTTGTGCAAGTGACGATTAGCTAACAATCGGTCGATTCGTTTGATGTTATGTTTTGTTCTAGCTTTCGTTGGCAGGTTACGACCAAGCTCGGTAAGAGTGAGCGTTTTACATTCAAGTAATGCGTGGCAAGCTAGCGTTAAACTGTTAAGTCGTTTTAAGTGCAATTCAGGGCAGAATTGGTAAAGAGAGTCGTGTAAAATATCGAGTTCGCACATCTTGTTGTCTGGTTATTGATTTTTCGCAGAACCATTTGATCACATGACAAGATGTGCATCTACCTTAACTTAATGATTTTTATCAAAATCATTAGGGGATTCCTCAGAGCTATATCTTATTCGTTACATAATAGTACGATACTGTTTAGCTGCCTCAGAGTTTCATGAAAAAATTTAGAAGTGAATGCTCAAAAATTCGATATTCTTATTCGTTAATGGTGGGTTGGTGAATTTTTGTTCAATTTGAATCGCCATGATTGTTCTTCTTTAACTATCTGAAAATATTGGTTATCTATCAATAGCTTCCTGATTCATCACTCCGGATACATTCAATTTTCAAACGATAAGTATGTCGTATTTTTTAGTAAAGTTTCTTAACTAGATTGTTTGACTACAAAGTGAGTATTCTCTCCAGCCCAAGTTATTATATCAACAATGGTTAGCAATAAATAAAGTCAATAAAATGTTCAGATAATTGGTATTGTCCAATTAAATGCATTTTTGTCATAACAATGTGCAATGCAGCATAAATAGAAGTCACTGCAAAACACATTTTTGTATACAACAATAACGAGGCTTTAAGATGAACCCTACGAGCAGAAAAAATTATATATTATTAAGTGCGTTTGATTTCTTATATTTATTTTCCTGGTCTGCCACCATGTCATTTTTTGTTATATGGACGACGCAGCACCTAGGCATTAGTGCAACTAAAACGGGGATTATATATTCAATCAACGCTTTAATTGCATTATTGATGCAGCCAGTTTTTGGCTATGTATCCGATAAACTTGGACTCAAGAAGAGACTATTATGGTTTTTGGTCGCGTTACTTCTTCCTGTCGGTCCATTTTTCATCTATGTATATGCACCGTTATTAGTACATTCATTTTGGCTAGGTGCGCTACTTGGTGGTCTCTATTTAGGTGTTATTTTCAACTCAGGTTGTGGTGTGGTTGATAGTTACCTTGATAAAGTGTCACGACGTTATGAATTCGAGTATGGCCGCGTGAGAATGTGGGGCTCTTTAGGTTGGGCTTTCGCTACTTGGTTAACAGGTAAGTATATTGATATCAATCCTGATATTCCTTTTTGGATGGGTAGTGCGGCTATTTTGCTTGCAGGCCTGTGCTTTTTGTTCACCAGAATTGATTTAACCCAACAGGAAGTGAAAGAAACGGAGTCACTTAAAGTTTCTAATGCTTTGCAACTCCTTAAAAATAAACAGTTCTGGATGCTGATGATATTTATGCTGTTTGTTAACCAGATATACGATACCTACGACCAACAATTTGCTCAATATTTCTCACTGCAGTTTGCTACACGTGAAGAAGGTAACCATTGGTTTGGTATTTTAGGGTCTATTCAGGTGTTCTTTGAGACTGTTTTTCTAGCGATAGTCCCTTGGTTTGTGAATCGAGTAGGAGCCAAGAAAGCACTTGTTATCGCTGGTTGTATTATGAGCTTAAGAATACTGGGTTCAGCGATTGAAATTGGTCCTATTTGGATTGGTGCGATGAAAATGGCACATGCTATAGAAAAACCGTTAATCGTTGTATCTCTATTTAAATATATTGCTGCTAACTTCGATCACAAATTGTCATCAACGGTTTATCTATTAATGCTGTTCTCTGCATCTTTGGCTACCACAATTTACTCACCGTTAGCCGGCTATTTATATGATTCAGTTGGCTTTGTAAATACCTATATTATCTTTGGAACCGTTGCCGGCGTATTTACCGTCTTTACAGCGATTATGTTAAAAGATAAAGGAAGTCAACCTGAGGAAGAATTTACCGAAGCAACAGTAGCCTAAATATAATCAAAATTATAACTATGGAGAAAATACGATGATTTATAAATTTAAAGATGAACAGCCTACTAAATTGCTGAGAGGACATCTACATTTAGGTGGTAGCAATCAAACAACGACAATTGATGTCAACAGCCACTATCTAGAAAAAAATGGTCAATGTTGGATACCAGTAATGGGTGAAATCCATTATGGGCGTGTCAATCGCGAATCATGGAAAGCTGAGTTGCTCAAAATGAAAGCGGGCGGTGTAACACTTATTGCTGCTTATGTATTTTGGATCTTTCATGAAGAAGAAGAAGGTCAGTTTAATTTTTCTGGAAACTATGATTTACGCCACTTTTTGGAACTGATTCAAGAGTGTGGACTCGACGTTGTTTTGCGTATTGGTCCTTGGTGTCACGCTGAGCTAAGAAATGGAGGCTTCCCAGAGTGGTTATTGGCTAAGGGATGTGAAACAAGAACGGATGACCCAGAATATCTAGGATATGTGACACGGTATTGGAGTCAGCTAAAAGAACAAGTGTCCGACTTCTTATTCGAAAACGGCGGCCCAATTTGTGCTATCCAGCTTGAGAATGAATTAACCGATAACGCTGTGCACATTAAGACACTAAAAAATATCGCGATTGAACTTGGCTTAAATGCACCTTTGTATACGGCGACAGGGTGGAATGCAACCTATGGCGCTGCTATTCCTGAGTTGGATGTGCTTCCCGTCTTTGGCGGATATGCGGATGCACCTTGGGAAAATCATACACGGCAACTCGAACCTGTCAGTCACTATTTCTTTTTGCCTGCCCGTAATGATCACTCAATCGGTAAGGATTTAATTATCGCGAAAGAAACGGATGAAGACGTTTTTCAAATGAAATACGACTTATATCCTTTCGCTACCTGTGAAATTGGTGCCGGTATTCAAGTCACCCATCATCGTCGACCTATCATTTCGGCAGATGATGCGGCATCACTTGCTATGGTTAAGATTGGTTGTGGTAACAACCTACCAGGTTATTACATGTATCACGGTGGTACTAATCCCATCGGCAAACATCACACAATGCAAGAGTCAAAATGCACTGGATACCCGAACGATTTGCCAGTAAGAAGCTATGACTTTCAAGCACCTATTGGCGAGTTTGGGCAAATCAATCCTCAATACGGAAAACTGAAAATTCAACATCTTTTTCTGCAAGCCTTCGGTGACTCTTTAGGTAAAATGTGTCCTCAATTTCAAGCCATGGAAATTGAAGGACGAAATGATACGACTTCATTGCGCTATGCATTACGTACTGATGGCAACAGTGGCTATGTTTTCGTTAATAATTACCAACGTCATAGCATGTTAGCTCCACATGAGTCAGTTCAATTTGAAGTTCCAGTAGCGGATGGACATTTCGTTTTTCCACAACAGGGGATAAATGTACCATGTGGCAGTTACTTTATGCTGCCTTACAACTTAGAGATCAACGGGGTTGTTCTGTCATATTCGACAGCACAGTTGGTGTATCAAGACCGAAATACGCTATTTTTTATGGCGATAGATGGTATTGAACCAGAATATGTATGGGCGGATGGTTCACAGCAGAAAGTACGGACGGGATTAGATAATCAAATCACAGTGCATGTTAATGGTGTTACGTTAACGCTAGTGACATTGTCACAAGAACAAGCTGAGCATCTTTTTGTGCTGGACGATAACATCTTCTATTCCAATGCAGACCTCTATTTAGATGGAGATAAGTTAACTGCTTACCGTGTGGGTAACAGCGATCTTTCTCTGTCCTGGTGGAATGGTGCGAGATTCATTCACCATGAATTCTCAAAAGTATCGTTGTTAAATCATGTCGATCTAACCGAAATAGCGGTTGCTACTCCCACTTCGTTAGGGAGTGAGGAGTTGGCGTTATCCAAAACCGATAATTTAAAAACATGGACTCTGGATTTCAGTCATATTGATATCAGAGATAACGTAGATGCTTTAATTCGCTTCGACTATGTGGGCGATATTGCGCAGCTTTATGTCGATGATGAATTAGTTGCAGACGATTTTTATAAAGGTACTCATTGGGATGTAAGTTTAAAACATATTCTAGAGTTCGGTGACAAGGCAACGTTGGTTATAACAGAGAAAGCGAATGATGATATCTATATTGAATCAGAAGAGCGAGTTGGCTTAGAACTTAAGAAAGTCTCAGTAAAAGTTATTTATAGTAACCAATTCGATATTTCTCATATTAAATATTAATCATTAAATATAAATATTAAGCTACTCCTGCATTGCGAGCAATGCAGGGTGGTTAATATCGCCTATACCCTACATGGAGATTACAATGAATAAGGCAATTACAATTATTGCTATGGTTCCGATTATGTTTTTATCAGACTTAGCAAACTCGGCTGAAATGTATAATAGAAATAATACCAAGGTAGAATTATACGCCGGTATTAATGCAAGACGAGAGTTCAACAATAGTGGCAATTACGATAAGACACTCGTTGATCTGGGGTTCTACGGTGAAACAAAGGTAACGAAAGATATTATTGGTTATGGCTTTTGGCAATCTCGTATGACCGAAGGCTCAAATGAATGGAGCTCTAATTATGGCGTGCGACAGCAATATGCTGGGATCAAAATGGAGAATATCGGTTCAATAGATTATGGACGGAACTTTGGCATTCTTTACGATGTTGAGCGCTATACCGACGTCGCCCCCTATTTCTCTGGAGAAACCTGGTCAGCAAATGCAGATAATTTTATGGTCACCCGTGGCAGTAGTATGTTGACTTATCGTAATAAAGATCTGTTTGGGCAACTGAAAGGGCTTGATTTTGCCTTGCAGTATCAAGCAAAAAAAGAGGGATATGGGGTAGATAAAGATAACGGTGAAGGGTATGGGTCATCAATAAGCTATCAAATTACGAACGATTTAAAAATTACTGGTGCCTACAGCCGTTCGCGCCGTACCCCTGACCAAAATCTCGCTGAATGGCAAGATCCTAAATATGCCAAAGCTTGGGGGATTGGTAGCGTGTATACCACCAACCATCTTTACCTCGCTGCGGTTTATGCAGAAACAAAAAATATGACGCAACTGATCATGGACGATTCAACGGGCACCGATTATCTCGCTACCGCTGACAAAGCCAAAAACTTAGAATTGGTTGCTCAGTATCAATTTGATAATGGTTTGCGTCCATCAATTTCTTATGTAAAAACCAAAGTGGAAGACGGATTAGCTGGTGATTATACGTTTGCAGAATACGTACAAGCGGGTGTTCTTTATAAACTCAATGCCAATATCCAACTCTGGTTCGATCATAGATATAGCATGATTAATAAGCCAGTGGACTATTTTAATTCTATCTCTGATGACCGCACTGCTGCGGGTGTTATTTTTATGTTCTAAACATTTAAAATACAATAATATCCTACGTTTTACCTATCAATAATAGGAACTATTATGGACTTTAAAAAGAATTCACAAAGAGTTGCCTTGCTTAGCTGTGTTGTATTGGCTTCGCAAGGATGCGCGATAGCGTCATCTCCGAGCTTATCTGAATTAGGATGGACATCAATTGGTGATGTTAATGCAAGCTATGTCTCCTCTCCTGGTCATTACGATAATACAAGGCTTGAACATCGATTTAACGGGAAATATTCAGTTGAAACATTACGTACTTTGACCGATGTAAAAGAAGGTGAATATATTCTTCGCGCCTATGTGCAAAGTAGTGGTGGGCAGGAAGTCGCTCAAATATTTACTAAGGATTGTGGAGGCTCCGATTCATATACTGCGATTCCTCAAACCGATGGACATTCCAATTATTGGACAATGATTGAGTCTCAGCCAATATCGGTCATTGGCGGGAACTGTACGATTGGATTTAAATCCCAAGGTGATGCGAATCAATGGTTAGTCGCAGATGATTTTGAGCTGCTGCCTGCACCAGTAGCAGGTAAACCGCCAACATCGATGCACGTTGGTGGCGATGTCACCTATCGTAATCTGGTCTATTCCGTTGGTGGCGCGTGGGCGGATGAAGAGGGCGTACAAAAAGATGTGTTGAGCATTTTGCAGGATAACGCATTCAATCTCGCTCGGATCCGAATTTATAATCGACCAGGTGCACCCGTAGATTTAAGCGGCACTACGTATAGAGTTCAAGATGGTTATCAAGATTTGAATGATGCGGTTAAAACAGCAAAAGCTGCTAAAGCCCATGATATGGCTCTGTTTGTGTCACTTCATTATAGTGACTTTTGGACCAACCCCGCTCTTCAAACTGTGCCATCTGACTGGGTGGGTTTAGAAGGTAAAGATCTTGAGCAAGCCCTCTACGATTACACATACAACGTTATGACAACCATGAAAAATAACGGAGTGACACCTGATTATATTTCAATTGGTAATGAGATTAATGATGCCGTAGCCGGAGTTCCTCGTGGAGAAGATTATTATAAGTTGCTTGAAAAGGGCTATGAGGCGGTAAAAGCTGTTTCTCCAACAACAAAAGTCGTTATTCACCTCACTGTACCTAATAAAGATTTTTATGATCAATGGATGGATGATGCCAAAATGTATGGTCTTAATTATGACCTGATGGGGGCTTCTATGTATCCATTCTGGACCAATATGAGCATCGGAGAAATGACCGATTTTGTCAGTCATGTCGCTCAGTACTCTGGCAAGCATGTGATGATTTGTGAAGTTGGTTATCCTTGGACCTTAGAAACTCAGTTTGGTAAAGACGATATTGCATCCTTAATTGTTGCTAACAAGCTTGATCCAGATGGCCCGGAAAACTACGGTGCAACGCCTGAAGGGCAATTGAAATACATGAAAGAGTATTTCCGTGCCATGTATAACACAGGCGTTGTTGATGGCATCTCATACTGGGATCCGATCGCCATTGATGTTAAAGGTGCTGGCTGGGTTCAAGGAGAAACCAGTGCTGTTGAAGATACGAGCTTCTTTAATTATCAAACACCCCATCGTGTTCTTAAGAGCATAAAAGCCTTTAATAATTATTAATAAAGAATACCCCAGAAGATAGGTCTATTTTCTGGGGTGATTTTCTTATTGCATTGCAACGGTCTAGGTAACGATATATGAGTATTCTTAGGTATTTGATATACACAACAATATTAATGATGAGTTTTCAGGCATTCTCACAGTCTACTCTTGAGATCCCTGATGGCGTGACTGTATTTTCTGTTAACGGTCAAGCCTATGAACAGAATGGTTTTTTAGTGGGGTCACACGAATATATTCAATTGCCTGATGGTGCTAATCAAATTGTTTTTAAATACAAAACGTCGGTGACTCAGAACTCCGAAAATGTTCGAGTGTTTGATAGCGATACAATTATTGCAAAATTCGATACACATTCTGGTTATGCGAAAATGATTATGCCTAATTATTGGACATTCTCTGCCGCGCAAGAGGGGATTAAAAATCTGGCTTGGAAATTGGAAACAGAGTCAGGAACGGCTATCCCGGTGATTCAAGATACATTACCTAATGCAGGTTTCAAATTGGCAGATGATTATCAAGCCGAAATACTGAGGTACAACCAAAGCAAAAAGGTCGCCTCTCTTCAACAAGCGACCGGGATCGCTAATGAAAAACCATTAGAGAAAATAGTAACCCAAAAGCATGCTCTTAACGATTCGGTTGAACCCTCTGAAATGCAAGATACGGTTGCGTCTATGTTGAACTATTGGTATGGCAAGGCAGATGAAAAGACAAGACGTGAATTCTATAACTCGATAAAACCAAGATCTTTGGATTAAACCTAGAACCTATTCGCCACCATCACATACTTTGCCACAGTATGTGATGTGGGGCGCATGACACTGATCTTGGGGTCTTATTAACGACTAACTAATTAACGAATAGCCTCTTAAGGGTAAATAGGAAAATGTCTTAATCGGCATTTCTGAACGTGTCTAGTAACCAGTCAATAAACACTTTTAATCTGGCACTTTGGTTTTGATTGGGTGGATACACGACTTTGAGTGGCATTGTTGTGCATTCCCAATCCGGCAAGATTTCTACCATTTCCCCTGCCTTTATAAATGGGTCGGCAAACACTCTGGCAAGTTGGGCGATACCCAATGAATTGCGTGTGAGATTAAATAGGCCTAGGCCGTTATTGCAGGAGTAAGTGCACTTCTCGATGGAGATAAGCTTGGATCCTTTTTTAAACGTTAAAGGCATGATGCTTGTCGAGGATGTTCGAAAGTACGAAATAGTCGGGTAGTTTCCCAGTATTTCTTGCGGTGTTTCAGGTGTACCATGTTCTGCTAAAAAAGCCGGTGATGCACAAGTGATAAATGGTAAGTCCATGATTTTTCGCTCAACCATACCGGGGATGGGTGTACCACCCACTCTGATTACACAGTCGATGCCCTCGTTGAGCAAATCAACCGAACGATCGTTAATTCCTAAGCCTAACGTGATGTTGGGAAATGCATCTTGAAACTGTTTGAGTTTAGGAATCAGCATATAGTTGGCGAAGGCTACTTGGCAGTCGATGCGTAAATGCCCTTGGGGGGTTGACTTGTTTCCCGATATTTCCGCATCAATCGCTTGTAGTTCGGTCAGTACTTTCTGAGTTTTCTCATAGTACTCTAAGCCTTCCTGCGTCACTGTTATCTTGCGTGTTGTTCGGTGTAACAACTTCACCCGCAAATGCTCTTCCAAATCCATAATCGCTTTGCTAACCGTCGATGTTGGCATTCCTAGTCGCTCTGCGGCTTTGTTGAACGCGCCTTGTTCTACGACTTGTTTGAAGACTTTAAGGGATTGTAAATGGTCCATATCATCTAATAATATTGTTCATTAATGTGGATAGTGTATACATAAATGTACTATTTTATCCAATGCATTAAATAATTATGATGGTGCCAATCTACTTAATACAACCTTACATCAAGCGGTTTAAACGAATAATTAAAGGGACAATGATATGAAAAAGGCACTTATTATTAATGCTCATCAAAAATATGAAGGTTGGGCGGAGGGCAAACTCAATCATCATTTTGCGCAAGTTGCTACGGATCAACTGACTGAGCTGGGCTATCAAATCGCGACAACGACGATTGACCTTGGATACGATATTGAAGAAGAGGTCGATAAACATGTTTGGGCTGATGTGGTGATTATCCAAACGCCTCTTTATTGGATGTCGACTCCTTGGACATTTAAGAAATACATTGATGAAGTGTTTAACGCTGGTCTAGGAACAAAATTGGCTGAAAATGATGGTCGTACGCGAACTGATCCGAGTAAGAAATATGGCTCAGGCGGTTTAGCGCAAGGGAAACACGTACTCCTATCTGTCACCCTAAATGCCCCGTCTAACTCTTTCAATAGTGATGAGTTTTTTGCAGGTAAAACGATTGACGAACTCTTTATGTGGGTGCATAAAGCCTATCAGTTTAATGGCTTTACGTCCCTTGCTGGATTTGCCGCTTATGACGTGGTGAAGAATCTTGATCTTGAGGGTGATACTGCTCGTTATCAAGACCATTTAGCGACCGTACTTTCGTCTTTATAGAATTCAAAGTGATACTGGGTCGGCAAAAAGCGATAGTGCTCTTTGCCGACGAGACCAAATGTGACTAACCCAGCCATTTGAATTTATTGCGCACTTTATACAAGCCCAATAATCCAACCAAAAATAGCGATAAGGTAGGTGGTTCTGGTACTTCGGTTTGATCCGAATCGCCACTACCACCACTGTTGTCATCGTCGCTGCTGTTGTCTTCAAAACTAACGTTGCTGCTCCAAGTAAGTTGGTAATCAGCGTATGTCTGACTATTTAACAAGCTATCACCAAAGTTGATTCCGGAAGCAATATCGAAATTGCTTAAGTTTGAGCTTGAATCGTAGTCACTGACCAGTAACACATAGACACCCGCGGTAAGGTAAACCGATAAATATGAGTCATAGCTGGTGGAACTGCCATCACTGTACGCATCGTAGTTGTAGTAATTGACGTCATCGTTGGTGGCGATCAGATCAGAAGTATCGATTGAGCCATCGTATGAGTAAAGGTTGAATACTGAATCCAGTGCGGTTGTTGAATTGCGACCCCACCAACTGGTAGCGTTGCTGTAACTTAACAAGTTGATGGTGACGGTATCGCTTGAATCAACGTAGAAATACCAATAATCAATCGTTGTTCCTAGCGCGGTTTGATATAGCGTACCGGTAGTGATGTAGCTTGCTTGGGCAAAACTCGATATAAAAAATGTGCTTACCAGAATAAAACGAATCACTGCTTTCAATTGAATAACTCCCATGTAGTTATTGGATTTGTAGTTTCACATTAATGTGATTTCGCTTCCAATCTTGCATCGGTCGTGCCAGAACGAAAAATCAATGACTTAGATAGTGTTATTTCGACCGTATGTAATATTTACTGACACCAATTTGTTGGAAAATAAGACTATTTTTATAATTGACAATAAATCCATATGAATTAAATGGATATTGTAAAAATAGCGAGTGTAAAAATTTTAATCGTGATTTTTGTTATTAATTTAGGGAGTTAATGCCGCTATATATCGCAAATTTGAAAGGTTCAATGATAGGTACAAAGGAGCGGGTCACGCTCCTAAGATTAGTCGATAAAGGTGAAAATGTCGCAATCGAGATCAAACTGCTCAATATCATTGACTGCAGTGATACTTGGGTGTTTCGCCATTAAGCGCATAAAACGCGTTAAGTTAGGATACTCGGTAAGCGGTTGGGGTAGGGCTAAACACCAATAACCCAGCAGAAAAAGAAAGAAATCACAGGCGGTGAGTGTGTCACCAACCAGATAGGTATGGTGGCTTAGCTCTCTGTCGATGAGAGTCAGAATCTCTGCTAACCGCACGACTTGTGCCTGTTTGATGGCTTCAATTCCGTTGCTATCGGTAGTATGCGGATAGAAGTAAACCATCAACTCATTTTGCAATGTGTTGGTGAGATACATCATCCATTGCCAAAATTTGGATCTGTCAGGGCTAACTAAAGCCGGCATTTTGGCTTGTTCAGGATGACGCTCGCATAGGGTGATAAGAATGGCAGCAGTTTCGCTAAGGGGTTGATCATCAATCAGCAAGGTTGGAATGCGACCTGATGGATTGAGCTTTAAGTATTCAGCAGATTTTTGTTGCTGCTGTTTACGATCAACGCGGATCAATTCATAAGGCACATTAAGATCGTGCAGTAGCCAGTGCACTGCGGCACTGGCATTTCGCGGCGAGTAGTAAAGTTGGTACATCAGCGGCTTTCATCCATTGTCGGGATGGCATTGGCGATGGTTTGAGTTTTCTTCCAAGGTTGCATGAAGATCGCCAGCATCACTAGGGCGTAAAGCATTGCCCAACTCAAACAAACAAAGACCAATACACAAAGTAATAAAGCGATATAGGCAAGCACTTTGCCGCTACCGCGAAGGAGGCGAGTGGCAGACAGCATCGCCAAAAGATAAATCATTACGAAAACACTGTTGGCTAGGGTGAGGAACACCGGCAGTTCCATGTTGGTCAGTTCGCCTAACCAGCAAGAAGCAAGTAACACGCCAAACACCAATAGCGTCGCGTGTTTAGGTACACCACGGTGACTTAACGCTGCTAAAGGAGAGTGCGGCCGATGTTGTCTCGCCTGCGCCCACACCATGCGAGCTAAGCTTTGCGTGTAAAGGTTGATACTGGCAAAGCAGGCAAGAAAACCTACTAAGCTAATGACCGATGCAAGGCGAGGGCCAAACAGTTGCTCACTTAGCCACGGTATTGAACCGTTATCAAAGCTTTCGCCGCCATACGCATGAAACTTTAACACCACCACGGTGCAGGCAAAATAGGTCGCGCCGGCAACAAAACAACCAATTAATATCGCGATAGGGAAATCTCGTTGAGGATTTTTAAACTCTTCCCCCATATGCGCGAAAGCTTCTATGCCGACAAAACACCAAAACATAACCCCTAACGCCATTGAGATAGGAAGCCATTGGCTACTTTGCATGGCTGGCATTTGAGTATCTTGCCAAGCGATATCTCCCTTCCACAAAAAAGCGCCAATCAAAGCAAAGATACTGATGGCAATAACGGTTTGAATTCGCCCTGAGGATTTGCTGCCAGAGAGGTTCGCTGCCATTAATAAAATGACGGTAAAAGTTTGCGCAAACAGAGGTGAATTGAAGACTTCAGGAAGCAGTGGTTGTAGAAAGCCACTTGCCAATTTCACTGCTGGTGGGATGCCCACAGGGATAATGCTGACAAACAGCCACGCCACTGCATTTTCCATCCGGCCATTAAACGCTTGGCGGACAAAATAGGCCGTACCGCCCGCATTAGGGTAGTGTTTGCCTAATGTCGCAAAGGTGAGGGCAATCGGGCAGATAGCAATAAACAGTGCAATCCACGCCCATAGGGTATAGGTGCCTGCAATCCCAGCCGCAATAGCCGGGATCATAAACAGTCCTGTGCCCATTAGGGTAGTGGAAAGCTGACCCACACCTGATAACAGGGTGATCTCTTTCTTTAGTTGGTTCACTTTCTCGTTCTCAAATGAAATTGTGTTACGGCGGGAGATGAGACAAACGACGTTCTCTCCTCTTTATGTGTTTTTACAGCATACCGGACGTACAACTTTTTGCATAGTTTAGTGTTTGGCAAAGGTTAGATGGAGTGGGCTGATGTCGAATAGCATTATCTTTTGCTGAAGGCTGCAATACTTAGATTGTGTCTGATGGGGTTGTCGTTTTTTAGCACTATAGCGATGGGTTTACATCCACTTTTAATTGTGCTCAACTAATGGCATACATTCCACTATCACAGTAGGCGATTTACCTTGTTGGATTAAACCTTAACGAATTTAGTAGCGGTTTTATTACGCAATAAAACATGGCTCACATAGCGAGATTTATGCTGTCTATGCAGATTTTTGTATGGATGGTTTCGACTATTAAATTCTAGGTTTGACATACAATGGAATTTCGAAATTCAAAAGAGATAGCGTTTGATCTATTCAACGTTAACTCGCTGATTACTGTACTTTTGATTCTAGTGAATCAATCTCTGATTGCCTTTTCTGTTTATTCATCGGTTCAAATCGTTTATGCCTTAGATCACCATGGCTTCGATAGCGCAGAGTTCCAGCTGTGGTTGCTATCTTACGTTGCCTGTATGACGTTTCCTCATGGGATTGGCTATTTTGCTGACCTTTATGAAGAGCGTTGGCTGTGCTCTTGCCTGCAACTATTTTGGAATTCTGCAGCTAAAAAGTACCACCAATCGACAGCTCGAACTCAAAGTGGCAAAGCACTCGGCGCGTTTGTAACACAAGGCAAAGAAGCCATTGCGAACTATGTGCATTATTGTCTTGATAGTTGGTCGGCGTTTCTCAATTTCTTTTTAAGTCTGCTGGTTATCAGCTTTACGCTCGATCATCGTTTTCTCATCACGGTAATGATCAGCATGGTGTTAGTGGCTCTAGTGCGATATTGGGTATCAACGTCAATGGAAAACTTAGCTGTTTATCGCACGGAAACGGGGGCGGATTTAACTAACGAGTTAGCCAGTATCCATGACAATACTCACAACGGATCTCGCATCAATTATTTAAGTTTTTTATCTGCCAAAACCGAGAAAATTGGTGGATACGTAAACTCAAGGATTGCCGAAGCACAATATAAATACCGAGTAGTGGTGATTATCTCGCTTTGTTCATTACTCCCCACGATTTGTTTGCTGGTGTGGTTGCTGACCAATCATGATATCGCGCAGGAGATAAAATTCGCCTTGGTGATCAATTTGACGAGAATTTTTTATCTATTAAATTCGGCAACAGGGTTAATTACCGTCGTTATTTCCTTTCCCAATATTAGGGGGCAAATAAAGCTATTAGAGTCTTTTTCACGCACGGAGCCTCAAATGGATTTTGATCATCACCGAGTGTCTATTTTCGATGAGCGAGCGGGGCAGACGGTGAGTTTGGATCAGTTAGTGAATGCTAATCATGGGCTCTACTCCGTTCAAGGGCCAAACGGTTGTGGAAAAACCACTTTTCTCATTTCTTTGCAACAAAAGACCGATGGCTACTATTTCAATCCTCGCTATCGTTTATCTTGGCCATGGGGTAAGGAGGGTGAACGAGCTGCATTGTCTGATGGTCAGTACTCGCGAGCATGCTTGGAGTGGCTTATTAATGAAACGTCCTATGACTTGCTGTTGGATGAGTGGGATGCGTTTTTAGATAGGGCAAATACGGACTATATCGAAACGCTGATCATACAGAGCAGTCAGCTGCGAAAAATCGTTCAAGTACGGCAATAAGGTGAATTGAGGTGAGACAGGTCTCGCCGCAATCTCCAACTCTTTAAGCCAAATTTCCTAAGGGTGTTTTCAGGTCTATTTTAGGGTTGAAACTTGCCATTTCCAGCGTACTATGGGAAGAAAAATCAGGAACATATGATGACAACCTCTCTACGTTTTAAAGCGGGTCTATTTGATTTAGACGGCACACTTATTGATTCCATGGGCGCAGTGAAGCGTTCATGGACGTTACTGGCTAAGCGTAATGACTTAGATGCCGATCATGTTATGTCTGTGATTCACGGTCGACCTGCTCGTGAGTCTTTGTCGCTTCTGATGCCAGACAAAGATGACGCGTATCTTGATAGTGAGATGGCGTGGTTAGAAGATTTGGAATCTCGTGATACGGAAGGTACTGTGGCACTGGATGGCTCTGTTGCATTTCTAGAGCAGCTTAATGCGCTGGGTGTTCCTTGGGGTATTGTCACTTCGGGTACGTATCCTGTGGCATCGGCACGTATTCGCGCGGCGGGAATTCCTATGCCAGAGTTACTGATTACCGCAGAAAAAATCACCCGTGGTAAGCCAGACCCAGAACCGTATTTGTTGGGCGCTTCAAGCTTAGGTATTGCGATAGAAGATTGCATCGTTTTTGAAGATGCTCCTGCGGGTATCCAATCTGGCGTGGCATCTAAAGCGCAAGTACTGGCGATATTAAGTCACTATGGATTAGAGGAATTAGGTGTCAATCATGGCGTTGATTGTTTGGCAAAAGCTGACGTTAGTACGAGTGACATTGAAGGGGAATTTGTTCTTCATTATTAAGTGAAGAAAGAACAGGGAAGCCAGAAAACTGGCTATTGTTGCGTGAAGTCCATCACTCGTTTTTTTAAATGCTGAGCGGTGGAGAAGATATGAGGCTGACTTTCAGAACGTATAAGCATGACATTCACTACTTGGTTATCTCTTTTTGCCGTTGCCCTGTTAGGGGCAATGTCTCCTGGCCCTAGTTTGGCTATGGTGGTTAAACACACCTTAGCAGGTGGGCGCTCAAATGGTTTATGCACGGCATGGGCACATGGGTGTGGTATTGCGATGTACGCCTTTATTACCATGATTGGTTTGGCGGCGGTGCTGCACAGCATGCCTATTGTGTTTGATGCCATTAGCTATGCGGGTGCGCTTTATCTTGCGTATTTAGGTGTGAATGCGCTGCGTTCTAAAGGTGGTGTTGCGGCACGGATGGAAAGTGGTGAACGAGTCAGTAATTTGCAGTCGGCTAAAGAGGGCATCCTGATTTCGGTGCTGAACCCTAAAATCACCCTGTTCTTTATCGCGCTGTTCAGTCAGTTTGTCAGTATTGGTCATACTGTTGGGGCGAAAGCCACTATTGTGATGACCCCATTTGTTGTCGATGGCATGTGGTATACCTTGATTGTGTTACTACTCTCTAATTCGGCGGTGCTGGAAAAACTGCGTGCTAAAGCGGCGTGGATTGATCGCGTTTCAGGTTGTGTGTTATTGGCGCTGGCATTGCGAGTGGTGGTCAGTATTTAACTTCTTTGCACTTAGTGCTTAACACATCAACAGATAAAAGCCGATAATTGGGCACTCCCGTTATCGGCTTTGTTGTTTGTCGGATGCGCCTTGGTGGCACATCCTCGATAAAGACCATCGTTATTACTTACGTGTCACTTCTTCGAATTCGCCTTCAATCACGTGATCTTGGCGTTCGGCTCGTTCGTTATGGGGCTGGTTAAACGAATTACGGCGAATTTGTTGATTTAGTTTTTTACCAGTAATCAAGGCAATGATGGTCAATGGAATCGCGACCAACACGCTAAAAATCAGAGCAAATAGGCCGGTGGCAACCGCCAATGCGGCAACGATAAAACGGCTCATAATAATACCTCTCTCTGTTAATGTCCGGCTACTCTAGCAAAGCTTAGATGAATAGGGTATGAATATCCGCTTTCTCTGTGCGTTATCCCTCATGTCGTTTGTAACAAAATGCTGTGCCGAGTGAATTACATCAAGGCATGGCGCATAAAAGTCATACTAATTCAGTGGGTTATTTCTTGTAGTGAGTCAAAATGACATAAAAGAGTGTATTTGCATCTTAAATACAGAGTTAATTTGACCATTATAAATGTAGGGTAATTTAATAAATATAGGTTATTCAGTGAGTTAGGTTTTGGCACGCATTGTGCCATAGATTCTGCAACATCCGCAGTTAGCTTTTCGTTTTGTTATGTAAAACAAGCAGATGATGGCAAAACTGACTGCGTAAGAATCGAACAAACGCCCAAGAGCGTGATTAACTGGAGAGCCCTATGTTTTGTATTCAATGTGAACAAACCGTTCAAACCCCAAATGGTAAAGGTTGTTCTTACGCCCGTGGTGTGTGCGGAAAAACAGCCGAAGTTTCCGATTTACAGGATGTATTAGTCTACTCATTACAAGGGGTTTCTTATTGGGCGCATCAAGCTCGCTTATTGGGATTAACCACGTCTGAAGTGGATAGCTGGGCTCCTCAAGCCTTTTTCGCCACGTTAACCAACGTGAATTTCGACCCTGAACGCATTGTTGAATTGGCCGTTGAAGCGGAGCAGTTCAAACAAAGCCTTACCGTGAAGGTGAAGGGCGCTGCCATGATGCAGAATGTAGAGCTAACTCACATTCCGTTGGCTGCAACCATGACTCTGCCGACCGACTATGCTGAGCTTTTAGAGTTTGCTCCTCAAGCTGCGGTAAACCGTGGCAAAGATAAAGTGCATGAAGATGTGATTGGCCTGCGCTTACTCTGCTTATATGGTTTAAAAGGCGCTGCAGCGTACCTTGAACATGCCCGTGTTTTGGGGCAAACCAACGCTGAAGTGTATGGACAGTATCATGAACTCATGGCGTGGCTAGCTGCAGAGCCGGAAGATCTTGGTGCGTTGCTCGACACGTCGATGCAAATCGGTTTGATGAACTACCGCATCATGCAGATGTTAGATGAAGGGGAAACCTCGACCTTTGGTCATCCAGAGCCAACCCAAGTGAATGTAAAGCCAGTCAAAGGGAAATGCATTTTGGTTTCAGGTCATGATCTGCATGATTTAGAGAAGATCCTGCAGCAAACCGAAGGTAAAGGTATTAACGTTTACACCAACGGTGAAATGCTGCCTGCTCACGCTTATCCGCAATTAAAAAAATACTCTCATTTGGTCGGTAACTACGGCAGTGCGTGGCAAAACCAACAAAAAGAGTTTGCCAACTTCCCTGGCGCGATCGTGATGACATCCAACTGTCTGCTCAACCCAGAAATGGGGCACTATGCGGATCGCATCTTTACGCGCTCTATCGTTGGTTGGCCAGGCGTGGCTCACATCGAAGGCGATGATTTCTCTGCCGTTATCGAATGTGCTCTTGAGCAACCAGGTTTCCAATACGACGAAATCGAACACTGGATTACCGTCGGCTTTGGCCGTAATGCCTTAATGGCGGCAGCGCCTGCGGTGATCGACCAGATCAAACAAGGCAATATTAGTCACTTCTTCTTAGTGGGTGGCTGCGATGGTTATCGCCAAGAGCGTCACTATTACACGGATTTTGTCGAGCAAGCGCCTAAAGACAGTGTGATTTTAACTTTGGCATGTGGCAAATACCGTTTTAATACCAAAGATCTTGGTGACATCAATGGTATTCCACGCCTGCTCGATGTTGGTCAATGTAATGATGCTTACTCAGCAATTCAGCTCGCATTGGCGCTAAGTGAAGAGTTCGGTTGTGGGGTGAACGAGCTGCCATTGACCCTGATTTTGTCGTGGTTTGAACAAAAAGCGATTGTGATTCTGCTGACCTTATTCGCATTGGGAATCAAGGGCATTTACGCAGGGCCGACCGTGCCTCCATTCCTAACGGATAATTTGCTAGCGATCATTCAAGAGAAGTTTGACTTGCGAGCGATAAGCACGCCAGAGCAAGACCTCAATACTATCCTCGCAGCGTAAGACGCTCTATCAATAGATGAATAGCTCGTTTCAACTGCAACGAGCTATTCATAATTTGACATCTCTTTGATACACCTCATGAAGTGGATCACAGTTTACTTTTAGTATACAGTCACTTTTTGTCCCAAGGCCTGAGGTCAAGGTGTATATCGAACAACTTATGATGTTGCTGGCAGTGTTTGAACGAGCGGCTCTAATGCTCATGACACTGTTTTTGCTCACTCGCACTCATCTATTCCAATCCATTGTTATTAAACGTCATCGTCGACCTTTTGAAACCGCCATCGTTTCGGGGCTGTTTATCTTTTTTGCGGTGTTCAGTACTTATACCGGATTGAATGTTTCAGGCTCGTTAGTCAACGTGCGCATTATTGCCATTTTGTCGGGCGGGATTTTATTTGGCCCTTGGGTCGGGATTCCTGCGGGTCTCGTGTCAGGTGTGCACCGTTACTTGATTGATATGAATGGCCCAACGTCACTTGCCTGTTTGATCACCAGTATCATGGCCGGATTATTAGCCACGTGGATCCATTCTCGTTGTCCGAAAAGTCAGTACGCCAAATGGGGTATTGCGGCAGGGATGTTCTGTGAAGCGATCACCATGGCGCTGATTTTATTGCTTAATGATGATTTAGCATTGGCACAGTCGATCGTGCGTGAAATTGGTATGCCAATGATTCTTGGTGCAGTGTGCATAGGCCTTATCATCATCTTGGTTCAAGACTTAGATGAAGAGAAAGACAAAGTGGCGGCGCTACAGGCGAAATTGGCACTCAATATCGCCAATAAAACCTTGCCTCATTTTCGTAAAGCTGACCGCGATTCGCTCACCAAAGTGTGTGCGATTATTCGCAAAGAGACCGATGCAGATGCTGTCGCGATTACCGACACGCAAGACGTTAAAGCGTATGTGGGTATTGGGCAGGAGAACTTCCTCGATGCACACCATAAAATCAGTTACATGACGCAACAGGCAGTCAACTTGGGCAAACAGATCATCAGCAATGATCTCAACGTCCACAATTTCCACTCGCTGCTCATCATTCCCTTGTGGGAAAACGGTCAAGTGACGGGTACGCTGAAGATTTTCTATTGTCAGCCGCACCGCATTCGTCAAGCATTGCGTGAAATGGCGATCGGTTTGTCACAACTGATTTCTACGCAGATCGAAGTATCCAAAATCGACCAGCTCAAAACCATGGCGAGTAAAGCCGAATTCTCAGCGTTACAAAATAAGATTAACCCGCATTTTCTGTTTAATGCGCTGAATGCTATTTCGACCCTGGTGCGAATTCAGCCGGACAAGGCGCGGCAGTTGATCGCTAACTTGGCGGACTTTTTACGCTTTAACCTCGAAAAGGGTGACGACTTAATTGATATCCAAGAAGAGTTGCAACAGGTGCGAGATTACGTGGCGATTGAGCAAGCTCGGTTTGGCAACAAACTGGAAGTGATCTTTGATGTCGACCCAATTCATTTTGCTATTCCGCCACTGCTGATTCAGCCGCTGGTGGAAAACGCGATTCAGCACGGAGTGGTGCCTCTGGGCGCTCCAGCGCAAGTGACCATTTCGGTGAAACGAGATGGTGAGCGTGCCCAAGTGATGATTAAAGATTCCGGCGTGGGTATTCGCCAAGAGGTGATCAATAAAGTGTATCAAGGCACCATGGATAGCCATCGAATTGGTTTGGTCAATGTTCACCAACGCGTGGCATTACTCTATGGCCAAGGATTGACGATTGAGCGTCTGCAACCGGGCACCGAAATTTCTTTTTACGTTAATAACATCGGGTAAATTATGCTAAAGGCGTTAATTGTCGAAGATGAATATCTTGCTCGTGAAGAGCTTACTTATCTGGTTCAAACTTATAGTCAGATTGAAGTCGTGGCATCCTTTGATGATGGTTTAGAAGCGTTTAAATATCTGCAGCAGCACAAAGTCGATGTGGTGTTTTTGGATATCAATATCCCGTCGATAGACGGGATGCTATTGGCACGCAACATCCACCAGTTTTCGCAAAAGCCGCATATTGTCTTTACCACAGCTTATAAAGAGTTTGCTGTTGATGCGTTTGAGCTAGAAGCGTTTGATTACTTACTCAAGCCTTTGAATGAGGAGCGTGTGAAGCGCTTGCTAAATAAGCTGGAAAGTGTGGCATTAGCTAGCGAACCAGTCGTAGCCGAAGAGGCCATCGAAAGTCGTTCCGATACCATTAATTTGATGCGCGATAACCGCATTTGTGTCACGCCAGTGGAAGAGGTGTGTTACGCAGAAGCGCAGGAAAAAATCACCTTAGTGTTTACTGCTGAAGGGGAGTTTTCTGTACCCTACAGCATCAGTGAATTAATGGAAAAATTACCGGAGAATCAGTTCTACCGCTGCCATCGTTCCTACTGTGTGAACTTGAAATGCATCGCGGAAATTATCCCGTGGATGAACAGCACCTATATGCTTAAGCTACATGGCATCAAGGAAAAAGTGCCTGTAAGTCGCGGTAACATAAAAGCCTTCCGTGAAATGATGCACCTGTAATTCATGCCCAAATAATGCAATTCATTCCCGTGAATTGCATTTCATTTTATACTTCAGCCAATCTATTGTATCTCGTGTCCTGCTTTGTATTCTGTTAGCAAATGAGGTGGTTTTGGTCCACTGAATATCTTCTCTACTCTTGGAGTTTTGCTATGAATACACAGCTTTCAAACAGTAAAAGAATGCTGACTTTAGCCGGCACAGTGCTGACACAATTTGCCCTAGGCTCTGTTTACACATGGAGTCTGTTCAACTCTCCTTTATCTGAAAAGCTGGGTGATCCAATCAGCCAAGTCGCGTTCTCTTTTGGTATCTTAAGTCTGGCGCTTGCGGTGGCATCATCTCTTTCTGGTAAGTTGCAAGAGCGTTTTGGTGTACGTAACGTCACCATCGGCGCAGGCCTACTTTTGGGTGTCAGCCTAGTGTTGACTGCCCATGCATCAAACCTATTCATGCTGTACCTATTCGCTGGCCTGCTGGTGGGTTTTGCTGACGGTACGGGTTACCTAATGACACTGACCAACTGCGTGAAGTTCTTCCCTGAACGTAAAGGTCTTGCTTCTGCTTGTGCTATCGGTGCATACGGTCTTGGTAGCCTAGGCTTCAAATTCATCAACATGTATCTTCTGAATCACTTTGGTCTAGCACAAACCTTTAACCTATGGGGCGGTTTGGCAATGGTTATGGTGATCATCGGTGGTTTGATGATGACAGATGCACCAAAACAAGTTGCGAAACCTGCAGATGCAAAATCCACTGCTACAGTAGCACACGATTTCACACTTGCTGAAGCCATTAAAACTTCACAATTCTGGATGCTAGCGGTGATGTTCCTGACCGTATGTATGTCGGGGCTATACGTTATCGGCGTAGCAAAAGATGTAGGTCAAAACTACGTTCACTTAGACGGTACTACTGCAGCATCAGCGGTTGCGATTATCGCTGTGGCTAACCTGATGGGTCGTTTGGTGCTTGGCATCATGTCTGACCGTGTTGCTCGTATCCGTGTTATCGCACTTGCTTTGGTTGTTTGTCTGGTTGGCGTAAGTTCACTGCTGTTCCTACACCTAAACAGCCTAAGCTTCTTCTTCGCTGTTGCGTGTATCGCATTTAGCTTTGGTGGCACCATCACGGTTTACCCATCACTAGTGAGTGACTTCTTTGGTCTAAACAATGTGACTAAAAACTACGGTCTAATTTACCTAGGTTTTGGTGTAGGTAGCTTCGCGGGTTCAATCATTGCTTCACTATTTGGTGGTTTCGTAGCGACTTTCTACGTGATGTTAGCTCTGTTGGTGGTTTCAATTGTTATGGCAGTGATCATCAAACTGCCTGGTGCGCCAAAAGCACACCACAGCAACGCTTCACGCTCAATTCCAGTTCAACAAAACTAATTGAGTGCAACCAAACTAAATATTGGTTACCTCTCATTGATAAAAGCAGTCAGCCAAGTGCTGGCTGCTTTTTTGCCCCGAGTTTACTTGCTGCGCAACGCTGTTTCTCAGGTTGTATGCCTAGCGCTCTTATTCCTCCACAATTCTCATTCATCTAGCCAGTCATGCCATTCTCGTCTGCGGTGCGCTTAACCTCGTGGTGTGGTTCAAACACGTTGCCTTACCTAGTTTATATCCTGCATTCGTATAGCGGGTGTGCGCTGCGATGGCTCATCTCTTTGTCGCTTGTTACATCATCATCTTGTTCTATGTGTTGTGATGGTTCGATCCCTAGTGGATTGAGTGACGACAAAGCGTGCCCAGCTAATAGACCCGTTATACTTTTCTGAGTGATAAAAAGTGACGATGTCACTAACTGAAATGATAGGCGGTTGACGAGAAAGAGTTATAGAGAGGTTTAATGTGTACGATGGCAACTTTGCCATCGAAGCCCGGTTGCGCAGGTAGCAGAGCAATGCCACGTTTGCTGTGTTAAGTCGCTCTCTTTCCTAGGACATTTTCTGCTAGGAAACGCTTAAGAAAAATAAATTAGGAGGCTGAGAGCTCGGCAGGTTGTGCACTGTTTGCTGAAAAGTACTCAATCAACTCGTCTTCAGGAATTGCCCGCGAGAAATAGAAACCTTGAATATAGGAGACGCGCAACTTCTTAAGTACGGTGAGCTGCTCTATGGTTTCAACACCTTCAACAATGGCCCGCATGTTAAGCGAATCGGATATTTGCAGCATCGATTCCAGCAGCATGGTGAGGTGGGGTTCATGACCAAGGTTTTTAATGAATACTTTGTCGATTTTCATGGTATGGAAGGCAAATTGCCGCACAAAATCTAATCCAGAATAACCAGTGCCGAAGTCATCAACAAAGAGACGAATATTTAAGGCATGAAAGCGCGAAATATTTTTGGCAACCATGGTGAGCTCTTGTGCTGAGAAATTACCGTTTTCGGTAATCTCGAATGCAAAGCAATCACTAAAGTTAGGAAATGAAAGCACCAATTCGCCAACATATTGGGTAAATGATTCGGTTAACAGAAGCTCTCGATCAATATTAATACTGATGTATTTCCCTTCCATGATTAACGGGTGACGTTGATGTATTTGAATACATTGTTCAATCACCAACTCAGTTAATTCACGAATATGACCGGTTCGTTGAGCTAGAGGGATAAACACATCTGGTGGAATATTGCCCTGTGTTGGGTGGTTCCAGCGGATAAGCGCTTCACATCCGATTGGTAACTCGGTTTGAGTATCGATGATGGGTTGATAGCAAACATGTAACTGTTTGTTTTTTATAGCCGAAACAACAGCGTGCTCTAGGCTGAGTTTTTCAATACTTTCACGACGTTTTTGTAAATGATTAAGCAGCACTACCAAATAAAGCACCAAAAATAGCCAACTATAGGTGAAAAGATAGTGTAGATAGGTGCGAAGAGAAAGATGCAGTTCAATCTGAATGGGGAACATCTCGGAGCTGAACATGGATTGGCGCAATATGGTGTGATCATTGCTACCTGTTGACACTCTATGTTGGTTAATAAACATAGAGAACTCCAAATTGTGCGGTAACAGCGTCATTTGAATATCACGTAGTAAATAGCGTGGTGGAATACTGATGCTGACTCCATAATGATCTGGATCGGCATACAAATATAAAATCGTATATTCTCGTGTCAGCGCCGCTCGAGTAAAAGAGAGCGTCTCATGATTTTGGGATTCATTTAATCTTGTTACTATGCTGCTGTAGAGTTTTATATTTGATTCGTTACTGTTATTGGTACAGTAAATAATACCTTGTGGATTAAATATACCAATTTCTTTAGCGTAGTTAGAATTAAATGTGGCTGACCTAAGTTGGCTGATGATCTGTTCGCAGGGTTTATTTTTATAATTATCCAGAATAAAGCGTGTCTGTTGCTGAGTGCTACTCAATATACTATTAATATACTCAATAGATTGATGACCAACTTGGTTAAAGTAGGTATTACTGAAAGCGATAGCAAAATAGACATAGACCACCAATGAGGACAAAAAGAGCATCAAATGGGTATGCAAAGGTGCAAGATTAAACAAGGAAAATGAACGGGATAGAGAGCGAAGAGACCACGACATAAAAGTGAGAACCCGCATTATCGCTTGTGGCGCGTAGAAATAACGAGCCAATGGCAATATTGTCTCAACTGTCCGTAAGTTAGCATCATCAATCCTTCGCAAACGTTTACCTGTTAGACCATATTCATATATCAAAGGTAATAAGTCAATTCACTCAAACACCTAAAATGACACAATACGTTCATTTGCTTAATCTGCCACCAATATTGAACAGCCGCTTATTATTGAGCGCATAAATAGGAATAAAATAATTATAACTTGGTCATGTTTTCAATATACCAACATGAATATTCCTCATCTTAATTCCATCAAAATAGTTGTCTAGGTGCCAAATAAGAAATAACTCATTAGTGGAGACCTTGTCGAGACGTGATCAAATAGGCATTAAGGGGTAAAAGTGTGACTTTCTTTGCTCTCGTGATTTCATTCGAACCAATAGTGTCTATTCTTTACCTAGGGAGTTAGCAACTAACGTCAATCAAAGAACGGATTTTTGCCATGCTTAGAGCATCACGCTTTTCAGTGAAGGTGAGATTATTCCTACTCTGCTGTTTACCTGTTGTGGTCATCACCACTGCAACAGTGAACTATTATCGAGATTTAAAACACCAACAAGCAGTCTATCAATGGACCGCGATGCAAAGTCGTGCGCTAACGCTAACGGTTAACGTGTCTGGACAGATTTTCCATTTGCTTAATTCTCGGATTGATAACGAAAAATTCAGCGATAACCTCATCCAAATCGGCCAGCTTTTTTATCGCTTAGAAGACCAAGTTGCACATATGGAACCACAGCTTAATCAAGTGGGAGATGTGCAATTGACCTTCAACGACATCAACAGATTGCGGCAACTGACCCAAATTGCCACTTTTGCCAACCACAGTGGCTTGTATGAGGATGCTCTGGAAGGTTTCTCGTTAGTGCAGAGTTTGTTAACTCGGTTTCAATACGACTTATCTCCCCTGGATAACCAAGCCCAAGTCGATCCTACGCTCCATTGGATGCAACAGTGGCATGTCATGTTTGGTCAGTTTTTGTTTCTACGTGATAAGCAAGCTTGGCTTCTCAGTGGTGTGCCTAGCGACGCGAAGCAATATGAGAGCTGGTTACAGCGCTATCAAACGGTGACGGAGCGAAAAAATTATGTTTGGTCGCAACTTTTGGCTATTCGTGGTTGGGGGGCGGCACCTGCATGGGGTGATGAGCTCAAATTACTGAATACCTCGACAGGTGTGCCCGGTGAAAGCATGCCAAGTTCGATTATGCGAGCAATGCCAACGGATGGTCAGTTAAATCACTATTACCAAACATGGTTGGGCAATAACAATAAATTGCACGGGTTGTATCACGATGTTGGCGAGAGCCTATACGCTTCTGCCACCGCTCGTGTTGCCGATCTGCAACAGAGAATCATGATGGTCGTGAGTGTTGCTGCGTTGCTCAATGTATTGATCATGGTGTTAGGTTACGGCATTTTTGCCCGAATTACCGCCAAACTTAACCGGATTTTGTATGCAATGCGGCGCCTTCGGGACGGTCATGAGGATGTTGATCCCATTCCGGTCGAAGGAAATGATGAGCTGTCTGATTTTGCTAAGGATCTCAATCGGTTCGTTACCGAACTTAAGCAACGTGAGCAAGAGATGGTTGAAGCAAAAGAGGTGGCTGTCTCGGCAAACCGAGCGAAAAGTGCCTTTTTGGCCAATATGTCCCATGAGATTCGCACGCCACTTAATGGGATTATCGGTATGGTTGAGATCTTTTCGGCAACCTCACTCAATACCAGCCAACGGGAAATACTGCTCGATATTGACAGCTCATCCCACTCATTACTGGTTCTGATTAACGATATCCTCGATCTCTCCAAAATCGAATCGGGTAATTTATCGCTCTCTTATCATGCATTTAATATGTCAGAGCTGATATTTGACTCGGTCAATATGATCAATTCTAAAGCGGTGAGTCAGCATATTGAACTGAATGTGGATATTGACCCGACGCTGCCGAGGTGTGTGGTGTCTGATGAGTTTCGCGTTAAACAAATTTTGATGAACCTGCTCTCTAATGCGGTGAAATTTACTCAAGATGGTTATGTCTCGACCAAGTTGACCTATTTTGGCGGAACGCAGCCAAAGATGCATGTGAGCGTGAGTGACACAGGCAAAGGGATTGATAACACGAAACTGAACACGATTTTTGAGCCGTTCACTCAAGAAGATGGCTCTATCACACGTCGTTATGGTGGAACAGGTTTAGGGCTGGCGATCTGCAAGCAACTGCTCGACCTGATGGATGGTGACATTCATGTCACATCGGAAGTGGGTAAGGGCAGTACCTTTGAATTTTCTGTTCCAGTTGATTTGCAGCACAGTCAGCCTTACCCGATGTTTGCCCCTTTAACGGGTAGCGCTTTGTTGATTCATAATAGCTCTAATTATCGAACCTTGGTGGCGCGTGAATGCCAGCGTCTAGGATTAAGGCTCTATCAAGCCAACAGTGTTGAGCAATTGCCGGAACTGCCCAAAGACATCATGTATGTTCTTTATTGCCAAAATCTTACCCGTAGCATTCGCACAGATAATGAAGTGCTGGTGCGCACTTTCCCGGATGCACAGCGAATCGTGTTACAGCATCACCTTTTTGTGAATAAGGAACTATCAACCGCTTTCCACAGTCAAGTGACCTTGCCGCTAATGGGGCAACGTTTCGAACGAGCTCTACGAGCACTGCATCCGCACAGTGATACCACTTCAGCGCTTGGTACATTAAACAGTGCCGAAGGGAGTATTAAGCCCGGCCACCTCAATCGGATTTTGATTGTTGAAGATAACTTGATGAACCAGAAAATTGCGAGTTTCTTTCTGGAAAAAGCGGGGCTGGATTATGTGATTGTGAGTAACGGCCAAGAAGCCGTGGACATCGTGACTCAAGGCGGTGTGTTCTGTGCGGTGTTGATGGATTGCATGATGCCGGTGATGGATGGACTGACCGCCACGCGCAAAATTCGTCAGTGGGAAGAGGTTGGCAAATACCGTCGTCTGCCTATTATCGCTTTAACCGCGAGTGTTCTTGATGAGGATATTGCTAACTGCTTTGAAGCAGGAATGGACGCTTATTTGCCTAAGCCCTATAAGTCACAACAATTGTTCGACGTGCTCAATGAGCTCAATGTCTTTGAAAAAAGTTAGTCGCTACGCTCACTCATTGCCCCAATCTCAACAACCATCATTTAAGCAAAAGCGTTAGGCGAAGCTGTTTCCTAAAGGGTATTGATGTACCAATTGATAAAAGGCGTTTGCGGGTAAGGGTTGTGAGCAGAGATAGCCCTGATACAAATCGCACTCTTCTTGGTGCAGCAGCGCTAACTGAGCTTCAGAATTCACTCCTTCTGCGATCACTTTCTTACCCAAGTTGTGTCCTAATTGAATGATGGTGCGCAAGATCATATGGCTGTCTTTATTGTGTACACATTCATCGACAAAAGACTTATCGATTTTAATCATGTCGATAGGCAGTTGTTTTAAATAGTTCAACGAAGAGTAGGCGGTGCCAAAATCGTCGATGGCTATCTGTACTCCCATGTCACGTAATTTCTGGCAAGTCTGAGTGACCCGTGACAGCTCTGTCATTAAGGTGGTTTCGGTGATTTCAATTTGCAATAGGTGCGGTGGTAACTGATAGGCTTTTAATGCGTTTGCTACCAACTCAATAACGTCATCATAAAGAAACTGAATGGTAGACACATTCACCGCGATACAGACTTGGCGGCCTTCATCAAACCACGCTTTGGCTTGTTTACAAGCAGTGTAAACCACCCAACGGCCAATTGGGATGATCTGCTGGCTTTTCTCTGCCACATTCACAAATTCAGCGGGGGTAATCATGCCCAGTTGAGGATGGAACCAACGGATTAACGCTTCCGCATGTTCAATGCAATTGGTTTGGATATCCACTTTGGGTTGGTAATAAAGCGATAACTGTTTTTTGTTGAGCACAAAGGCCAGCTCTTGCTCAATCTTATGGTGGCGAATCATCTCTGCATTGAGCAGTTGATCGTACCATTGAATGCGGTTTTTACCTTTTAGCTTGGCGCGAAACATAGCGATTTCGGCATTTCGGTACCAAAGTTCGACTTGGTTTCCAGCATCGCTTAATAAGGCGATACCAATACTGATGGTGGTAAAGTAGCTGCTGTTCGCCACGCGATATTCTTGTTGGCAATGTTTCACCAGCTCTTCAACCAGCGGCATGACTAAAGTGCGATCAAGATAGTCTGCGCCGATAACCAAAGCAAATTCATCACCACTTAAGCGATAGACTTGGCTTGAGCACATTTGGTGAGCGAACGGGAATTGTTGTAGGCGGTCTGTCAGTTTGGTCAGCAATTGATCGCCAGCTTGATGTCCTAGGCTATCATTGAGGCGCTTAAAGTTATCAATATCCAGCACCAGAAGCGCGTAATCGCCACTTTCATCACGTCTGTCATTGATACCTTCTAGCAGTTCAGTGAAAGCCTTGCGATTACCAACGCCGGTGAGAAAATCAGTGATGCTTTCTTGGCGAAATTTAAGCACTTGGGCGTGCAAGCGATGGCGATAGGAGATGCTTAACGTGGCAAAGGAGGTGATGATAATCAGCTCTAATGCACCTTCCCAAAATGATCGTGGATAAAATTCCAAGTTATGAGGAAAGCAGATGGCCAAAACCACTAAAGAACTGACCACGGGCCAAACGAAACCCCGCATTAACAGCAGAAAGCCAAGCGGAATCAAAAAATAGGTGTCAGAGATGGGTAAATGCTGCTTAGGGTAGAACAGTAGGCTAGTCAGTAAAACAGCCAGTGAGAGCAGGGCACATAATTGACGTAGTCGCTCTTGAGTGGTTAAGCCACCCAAAATCATAAAGAGGGCAAAGGTTAGGCTCACATAAGCCAATTGGTGATGACCCAAACTAAGGTGATCAACAAATAAGGTTTGTGCAACCAAGACAAGGCCCAGAACATACAAGGCGGGAAAAACCGCTTTCTTCACAATAGAATTGCGCTGCTGGGCAAACAAAGACATGTCACATCCTGACTGAATAAAAGGAGGCGTAAACGGCACGCCTCTTACACAGCCGACAGTCTAGACGGATTGCCTGTAAAAAAAGAGTCCTTGTTGACTAATAACTCGGCATAATTGAATTATTTTTCACAGGTTCTCACATATAAGACATTACTCTCCGACAGAAGGAACATTAGAGAAAGAGACAAGTTCAGATGGCGGTAACCAATTTACCTTAACGCCCGCTTGCAAAAACATCTCTTGGCTTACTTTGATTTTGTCACCCCAGCGAGATAGAAACTCTTCATTTTGCTCAGGGCAATGCACTGCTGCGATGCCAGTTTGAATGATTTTGGCGGCGCAGTTTGGGCAAGGAAAGTGAGTGACGTAGATTTCACAGCCATCTAAGTCGCGTTTAGCAAACAGTATTGCGTTCTCTTCTGCATGTAAGGTCTTGAGGTATTTCATGTCACGATCGTCGGTATTGGCGCTATCGGAAATACCGTGTGGGTATCCGTTAAAGCCAACGGAAACGATGCGGTTTTGTTTGACGATGACAGCCCCGACCTGTGTCGATGGATCTTTACTCCAGGAGCTGACAAGTTCTGCCATTTGGTAAAAGCGTTGTGCCCATTTTGAAATCATATTGCGGTTCCTTAACTCATGTCATTGAAAATTGCAGGTAAGCAATTTTGCACGACATCACCAACCAAAGCGGTTTCTGTCATTACTACTCTTAGTGAAGCGTAGGTGTTGTTTAATGGCTACGCTAGACCAGTATTGTTCATCTCATAAAGCAGCGTTACGCCATTTTTTGAGAAATTACTCTTTATATACCTTACCTTAGCGCACGAAAACCAGCACTTTTATGATCTCAAGCGCCCTAAAGGGCACAATTGTTGACAATTTATGCACAAACCTAGCACGAGCTTGCACTAAATTGGTGAAAAATGGACATTTGTCTATTGTTCTTGTGCGAGATCTCTTACAAGAAGCGTAAGAAATTGATTTATTTTTCGGGTGAAAAGTGCTGGTGAAAAATATTAACTTGTTGTTTTTATATGGTAAATAGTCATTGCATTGTATTAGTGCAACCAACTTTTTGTATGTCAGGCTTGTGTCATAATACTAATGGGGTATTCTCTATCCATCGGCAGGACGCTGATACGGAACAGGAAAGACCCAAGGATTGGTCATCTTCAGGAAGAAGATACGGCATTTCAGGATGAAAGGTCGGCAAGGAAAGCGAATACACAGTCGAACACGTTTAGCCAGGATGGTTAGCACTTTTTGAGATTGTGGACTTTTATGGACAAAAGGCGCGTCTGCTAGGATGGCAGAGACATGGACACCGCTAGGATGGCGACGAAATGGATTGCGCTGAAGGAATCAGCAAACTATCAGGGATTGGATGCAGGGAGCACCTTTCGTAGCGGGATTGCTGCAAGTGAGAACTACCCCCACCAAGTGTCAGCTTGGTGGGGTTTTTCTTATGGTTTTCTAACTATGCTCTTTGATACTCCATCGTTACACGCTGTTACGAGAATATTTGAACAGCTGTTGCTAGTACTCCTGACTCTTGTTAATGTGCTGCTATCTGTCTGCTGTCGTCTGTGACAGACCCCTTTCATCCTATCGGTGGTTATGTGGAAAAAACGTCTTACTTTCTGATTCGGATTCTTAAAGAGTTTCCAGAATCCGAAATTTCTATTGGCTCCCTACTTGAGCTTTTAAAACGCCGCTCTTATGGCGCACTTCTGATTCTGTTGAGTCTAATTGGCTTGATTCCTGGCATCTCATTTTTGGCCGGATTCGCTATTTTCTGGTTAGGTCTGCAGATGGCGTTAGGTTTCACCGCTCCTCGTTTACCTGCATTTGCTCGCAAACGTCATCTTGATCAACAAAAAACGTTGCACTTTATTGAAGAGTTACAGCCTTGGTTGCAACGTTTGGAAAAATACGTCAAACCCCGCTGGGAACCCCTTTGCAGCTCGATGGTACGCCGAGTCATTGGCGGCTTAATCTGTGTGTTAGCGGTGGTAGCGGTTCTGCCTTTGCCTTTTGTAAACTTCGCCCCAAACTTTGCCGTGATTTGTTTATCACTTGGCATTATTGAAAAAGATGGCGTGTGTATACTGGCTGGCGCAGCAATGAGTGCAATTGCGATTTGGATTGGTTATCTACTGGTTCGAGTAGCCTTCCACTCGTTAATGTTGGTATTATGATGTTTTCTCACTTATCAGAGAGTTAAATAATGGAAGCTCAAGTCAAATGGGTTGAGGGATTTAAATTCCTTGGCCAATCAAATTCAGGTCATTCTATCGTAATGGATGGTAGTGGCGGTGCAACGGCTCCTAGCCCTATGGAAATGGTGATGATGGCAGCGGGCGGTTGTAGCTCAGTTGACGTTGTAGATGGCTTGAAAAGTGCGAATCAGAAAGTGACCTCATGTAATGCTCGTATTACCGCTGAGCGTCGTGAAACTGCACCTCGTCTGTTTACTAAAATCAACATTCACTTTGAAGTGGCTGGTGACAATCTTGATAAAGACGTTGTCGCGAAAGTTACCGCAGACTCTCTAGAAAAATATTGTTCAGTGTGCTTAATGCTGGGCAAAGGTGTTGAGATGACCCACAGCTGGGAAATCCTCGCTTAATAGCATGCACATATAAATAAAAAAACCGAGCTTGTTAGCTCGGTTTTTTTATGGCTACTATTCTTAATTCATATGCATTCAATTGCTTTTATTGATGGTGTTTTCGTCTTGCTAAGTTCAGTTGAGTGATTGCTTCCAGTTCTAGGATCGCGATGCGAATAAGCGTGAATCAGCCCACTTTTTCCTGACTAAAAACTCATTAGCCTTGCTACTCGATAGATATGAGAGAGTAGGTGATGTAATGAGCGAATTGGAAAAAATGTTGCGTGGCGAAGAGTTTGATGGTTCATCTTTGGAGATTGAAAAACTGCGCACGGATACCGCAGCGTTGAAGTTGGAGATTAACCAATCGATCAATACCGAACAGCGGTACGCATTGCAGCAACGTTTGTTTCGTCACATCGGCGAGGGGAGTATGGTGCAACCGCCTTTCTATTGCGAGTTTGGTCAAACGATCTCGATTGGTGATCACACGTTCCTCAATATGAACGTCACCATGCTCGATGGCGCACCGATCACTATTGGTGATCATGTCCTTGTTGGGCCTAACTGTCAGTTTTATACACCGACTCACTCATTGGATTATCGTCAACGAAAACATTGGGAAGTGGTGTGTCAGCCGATTACGATTGAAGATGATGTTTGGATTGGTGGCAGTGTGGTGATTACTCAAGGTGTAACCATTGGGGCTCGGTCTGTGATTGCCGCCAATTCTGTTGTGACTGGTGATGTACCAAGTGATTGTTTATATGCCGGTACGCCAGCGCGCTTTATAAAATCATTGCGTGAACTTAAATAAGCGGTGACTTCTTTCTTATTGAGAATTGGTTTAGAGTAGGGACCCTTTCCGATGATCTAAAAGTAGGGCACTGATTTGCAACATAAATATACTTGGTTTGGCATCGCCGCCATTATGCTTTGGGCGTGCTCCGTTGGACTTACCCGTAGTGTCACTGAACTTTTGTCGCCGATTGGCGGTTCCGCAATGATCTATTCTGTTAGCGCCCTGTTTCTTTGGTTAGTCATCGGGTTGCCACGTCTTGGTAGTCAATCATGGCGCTATTTATTGGTTGGTGGAGTGCTCTTTGCTGCCTATGAGATTTGTATCTCTTTAGCGGTTGGTTTCTCTCATTCTCGCCATCAGGCCATGGAAATGGCGGTAGTGAATTATCTCTGGCCAGCATTGACCGTATTACTGACCGTTGTGGTCCAAGGTAAAAGAACCAGTTTATTGCTTTTTGTCGGCGTATTACTGGCATTTTCTGGTGTGGTTTGGTGTTTATTCAATGGTGAGTCGTGGTCGCTCAGTGTGCTCTCTATGCATGTGGCGAGTAATCCTCTCACTTACGCATTAGCGTTTTGTGGTGCGATCATCTGGGCGCTTTATTGTACTTTGACTCAGCGATGGTCCAATGGTGAGAACGGTATTACGCTGTTTTTTATTATGACAGCCATTACCTTATGGGTGCAGTATGGATTGAGCGATGAACCTGCGCTTAAGTTTTCACTATCAAGTGTTGGGTATCTGATCTGTTCGGGATTGGTGATGGCCGGGGGCTATGGTTTGTGGAATCTGGCCATTTTGCGCGGCAACATGATGCTACTCGCTACCTTGTCCTATTTTACTCCAGTGTTTGCGACGCTTTTTTCCTCGGTGATCTTGGGTATTTTGCTCAGTTGGTCATTCTGGCAAGGTGTGGCAATGGTCAGTTTAGGTTCGCTCATCTGCTGGTGGGTGACTCGTGATAAACCGCAGACAGTAGTCACAGAGCAGAAAGCCGCTTAGATGCGAAGCTGACTGGGGTAAGTATCCAGAAACAAAAAAGGATGCATCGTTTCACGTATGCATCCTTATCTTTTTTACACCTTCATGGGTCAAAATCATGCCACATTAAGGGTAAGTTGTAAGTCGAAAGGTAGGACGGACAGTCTTTTTTGCAATGCCCTGCGAGTTGTTTCAATATCGTTCATCGCAAGCACATCGTTGTCATTGGCGACGATATCAACATCAACCCAAAGTTCACGGCCAATTTTTGTTACTCCGGCCAATTCTAATACTTGTTCAGATTCGCGGTTGGTGGCCAAGATACCTTGGTCAACACTCATACAAATTTCTTTGTCTGGTGTCATCAGCAAAATTTCACGCATTGCAGATTTGAGCATTGTTAATGGAACTTTCACAAAGTAGAAGCCCATCATCAGCATCAACGTTGAGTCCATATAAACGGCATAATGTGCATACGGAGTTAACGTCATCAGCCATGCAAGAATAAATGCGACTGTAATTACCATACTCAACATGGTGTCCATCTGCCACTGTTTGACTTCTGCGACAATCAGGCCAGAAGAATGTTTACGATTCATACGATGAATCTGCCACCAAGCAAAAGCACAACCAACAACATTAATAACACCAAACAAGGTTGCAACTGATGCGTCAACAGCATGCCCACCGTGTGCTAAATCGACCACGGATGAGTAAAGTGAATAACCGACAACCAACAAAATGACAAGGCCTTTCAAAGCGATCACTAGTGGTTCTAATACAGCTCGACCAAATGGAAAACGGTTGTCTGACGGTTTTTCTAAGTATTTCGCTACAGCCAGCGACAATAATGTTAACAGTAAACTGACTGACGAATAGATGCCGTCAAAGGCAATAACGAGTGAACCAACCAGCAGACCGACGACCAAGCCCCCACCGGCGAAGGCCGATGAAATAATGGCTGATAGCGTCAGAATTCGCTTTTCGTTACTACTGGTTTTAACACACATGAGGAGTTACCTATTGAAAACATGCTTCCAATTTTGGCGTCAAACGAAACTTTTACAATCTAAAAATGAAAACGACGCTGACTAATAAATAACCATTTGTGCTATTTGTATTATTTTTCAGTTAGTTACGTTAAAAATTTACCGTCAATAAATTTGACACTGACTGATATTGCCTATTTAGAAATCAAATAGATAGTCACTTAGCTTATCGGCGACCAAGGACATGGCAGGAGATTCGTTAATCCCAGCAGGACTAAATACACAGTAGTCTTCTTGTGTCAGACCATAGGTGTGCTTGATAACGGTTAACTCTTGTTCACGCAAATACTTACGAATTAATGGCTCTGGTAATACCCCCCAAGCGTTATCGGTCAATATCGTGTTGAGGATATATTCAAAGCTGGAAAAGCCAATATAACGCCGGGAGAAAGGCTCCAGACTAGGGTTGTCTTTGTCGGTTAAGTACACCATAACCGCTTGTTTTGCTTTACGTAATTCTTCATCTGTCACGCGTTTTGACTTAGCCAGTGGGTGAGAAGAGCGACACACTGACATCATACGAATCTTACCTAAGGGTTGGTAAGTGATACGAGGATCGTCAAGGCGTTCGTAATCGACGCCAAAGGCAAAGTTAACTTGCGCGGTAGCAACTAAGTTGGCCAAGTCACCACTAGAAGCAAGCACTAAGTTAAACGAAGTATTAGGGAAGAGTGTGTTGAGCTGATGAGCCATTTCTTGCCATAACGTATCGGGAAGGGAGTCATCACGGGCAATCCACACTTCAGCGGCAAATCCCGCTGAGACTTCTGAGCAGGTGTGTTTCACACGGTGCGCGGTGATGATGATGTTTTCGCAATCTTTGTAGATGGCTTTGCCGGCTTCGGAAAGCTGGACTTGGTTTCCGGAACGGATAAAAAGCTCGACTCCAAGCTCTTTTTCAAACGCTTTGAGCGCCATACTGAGTTTGGTGCGGTTCGCTTCAAGTTGACGGGCAGCCTCGGATACGGACCCCGTATTCGCGATGGTACAGAAGGCTTCAATTTGCGCTAAGTTCATTCGACAATCACATAGTTAAACATTGGTAAATCATAAACAATTTTAAGGAGTTTGCCTATTTGCTGTAATTATCGCCAATCAGAAGAAAATTACTTAATTGGCTTCAAGAAACGCTTCTAACTCGGTGAACTTTCTTTCATTTTGGTTTACTCTTGGCACTATTGTCCGAATACAAAGAAGTAAGACGGAGGCCATAATGGCGCAGAACTGGGATGAATACGCAGCAGAATGGGAGAACGACGAATCGACCACTGCTTTTGCGCATAATGTGTTTCAACAGCTAAAAGCATTAACAGACTTAGACGGCAAGCATATTTTAGATTTCGGCTGTGGTACTGGCTTACTGACCCAACTGATGTCGCCACTGGCAAAAGACATTGTGGCGCTCGACAGCTCTGAAGCGATGATCGAAGAGCTCGATAAGAAAGAGTTAGCTAACGTTGAACCTGTGGTTGACGCGTTAAGCCGCGGCTTGGTCGCGCAACATCCTGCCTTTCGTAAGCAGTTTGATCTCGTGGTTGCCTCTTCCGTGTGTGGTTATGTCAGCGATGTACAGCATTCGGTTGATATCGTGTACAGTCTGCTCGATGTGGGTGGATTGTTTGTACTGTGGGACTGGCAAGCAACTGACACACAAAGTGAATCAGGGTTAACTCAAGATCAGATCAGTGCGGTATTAACCAAAGCAGGATTTGCAGCCGTAGAGACTCAACAGGCGTTTTCTATCCAGACACAAGATGGTCTTATGCCAGTTGTGATGGGCATTGGCCGTAAATAACACGCCTTAACATTTCATTCCTCCGTTGCTTAAGCGTGGTCATCGGCCACGCTTAGATCGTTGTATTTCTCATTTCTAAGCTCTTTATTTCCAGGTTCTTCATTTCTAAACCGCCCCTTTCTCTGTACTTTTTCACCACGGCATTTTTCTCCACCGCGTAATGATGACGGTTGAATTAACTGAGTGAAATTGCACGATATTCATCACACTTTGGTGAAGTTATTTTTCTCTTAAGGTGTTCTTAAGTTTCCTAATTTACTCTGACCTTAGTTGACCGGTGAGGACTCTTCGATGGCTAAGTCAGTAGTATCCAGTTCGATTACGCTTGAATTTGTGGATGAACATCATCCGCTACGTCGTGACGTAGAATCGTATGTAAAAAATCGTTATTCCGTTGCATTTGATGCTCGTCTTCAACAGTTCATGCCCGTATTTTTAGTGCTTGTCGCTGATGGTGAGATTGTCTCTGCGTGCGGTTATCGTGTCGCGAATATCGAACCTCTTTTCCTTGAACAATATCTTGATGAATCAGCAGAGCAGGCGATTGGTCGCCTGTTTGATACCGAAGTGGACCGGGCGCAACTGATTGAGTTTGGTCAATTGGCTTCTTTTTCAAAAGGTCTGTCTGCGCATCACTTTTTGCAAATGACTCGGCGCATGGTGGCTATGGGATTTGATTGGTGCATCTTTACTGCCACTGACCCGCTCTATGCCATGATGCGTCGTTTAGGTTTGCAGCCTCAAGTGATTGTTGAAGCGGATGCTTCACGAGTGATTAATGCTCAAGCGTGGGGAACCTACTATCACTACCAACCGCGCATTATGGCCGGCGATTTAAAGCAAGGGCTGCAACATCTCGAAGCTCTGTTTAGTGACGAACTTGCACAGAGGGTACAAGGATCATGAGCCAATTTTTTACGCTTTTACACGAACAAGCACGTTCTCACGGTGAACGTATTGCGTTTCACGGCTTTCGCCATGGTAAAGATCAGCTGTGCGATGTCAGTTATCAAGCATTGCTGGCAGAAGTAGAGCAAACCGCCGCCGTGCTTAATGGCTTTGAGCCACGTTGTATTGCCCTCAAAGCGGCTAACAGTATTGATTGGGCGATAGTCGATTTGGCCGCTCTGATTCTAGGCATTCCTATCGTGCCAGTCCCGAGCTTTTTTACGCCATCGCAAGTGCAGCACACGCTGACCAGTTGTGGCGCTGATCTCTTAATTGGTGATTGGCAAGAAAGCGATGGTAAAGACTGCAGCATGGTCGCAGGTTTATCTGTTTTTCGCCCTTACGATGCAGCCCTAATACCTCTGTTACCGGGGAGTCGCAAAGTCACCTTTACGTCGGGTTCGACAGGCCAACCCAAAGGGGTTTGTCTTAGTGAAGGGAATCTTTTTCAAGTGAGTAATATGTTAGCGCAGCAGGTGTCCAGTTCGGTGCTGGGAGGCCGCCATCTGGCCCTGTTGCCGCTAGCTACCTTATTGGAAAACATTACCGCGATTTATGTGCCTCTGATTTTAGGGCAAACCTCAGTGCTACTTAATGGAGAACAGACTGGACTTAGTGGTTCGAGCCAGTTTAACCCGCAGCATTTTCTCGCCGCTTTAATTCATCACCGACCAAGCAGTTTAGTGTTAACGCCAGCTTTGCTGATGGCACTGATTCAGCTGGTGCAAATTCAACCTGACATTGCCAAATCGTTTCGATTTATCGCCGTTGGTGGCGCGCGAGTCTCGGCTGCATTGATCGCACGAGCTCACGAATTAGGTTTACCTGTCTATGAAGGTTATGGCTTGTCGGAGTGCGGATCCGTTGTGGCTTTAAATTTGCCCGATGCTAACCAACTGGGTAGCGCCGGAAAAGTGTTGGGTCACAATGAACTTAAGATTGATGAACAAGGGCAAGTTTGGATTAAAGGCAATACTGCATTGGGTTACATCGATGAGCCTTTTACCACACCATGGCTTGCCACAGGAGACATTGGAGAGTTGGATGAGAAGGGCTATTTGACGATTACCGGCCGGGTAAAAAATCAGATCATTACTGCGTTTGGACGTAACGTCTCGCCGGAATGGGTTGAGACTGAAGCACAGCGCTATATGAGCCTACAACGCATGGTCGTGATTGGTGATGGCGAGCTTAATTTAACCGCAGTGGTGTGTGCCAATGATGATGAAATGGTCGTTGATGATGTCCGCGGTTTAAACAGTCAACTGCCTGATTACGCAAGAATTGGTCGAGTACTTTGTGTTGCTAACAGTACAAAGCTTCGCGAGTTTTACACCAGCAACGGCAAACCAATTCGATCAAGTTTTGAAGCGTGGGCTGCCAATCTCACAGAACATGAACAGGTACACAGCTATCACTTAACGCAGGCTTAAACAGCAAGTTTGACATTCGATAAGCAGATCAAACGGATTGGAGATTCATATCATGACTAAGTTTTTCACTCGATTACAACAAGAGACTGGCCGAGCTCAACAGGCGATGTTACATGCCCCAATTTTCTCCGAGTGTGCTCAGGGCAAAATCAGCCACGCACAGTATGTGGCCTTTCTGACTCAAGCATTTCATCACGTTAAACACACAGTGCCCTTATTGATGGCGTGTGGTGGGCGTTTATCGCCTCGTTATGAGTGGCTACGCAGCGCAATTGGTGAATACATTGAAGAAGAGATGGGACATCACGAATGGATTCTCAATGACATTCGCGCTTGCGGAGCTGACGCTAATCTCGTTGTAGCAAATTTGCGGGAAGGTAAGGCGAGCCAAGCCATTGAGCTGATGGTGGCTTATCTTTATCACCAAATTGATCGCGGTAATCCTATCGCCCTGTTTGGCATGGTTTGGGTGTTAGAAGGAACAAGTGTCAGTGTTGGTGGTGAAGTGGCGACGTTAATCAAACATACACTGGGGCTTTCGGACAATGCGATGAGCTATTTACGTTCACATAGCGTATTGGATTTGGATCACATTAAGCTATTTGAAACGCTAATGAACCAAATCGAAGATCCGGTTGATCAACAGGCGATCATCGACAGTGCGAATACGGTTTTTTCGCTTTACGGTCAGATGCTTAATGAGTTAAGCCACGCCAACATTTTATCAGCTGCATAAGGAGCGGATGATGAAGTTGCAAGACAAACGAGTACTACTCACGGGCGCCACCGGCGGTATTGGTAAGGAAGTAGCTAAGGCTCTGGCGGAGCAAGGCGCAAGCCTAGTATTGGTTGCGCGCCGTTTAGCTCAGCTTGAAGAACTGCGTGCCTTATTACCCAATAGTGAACGCCACCACGTCTTAGCATTAGACCTTACCCAGTCTTGCGACATGGAGAGCCTAAATGAGTACGCTCGTGGCTGTATCGACGGTCAACGTATCGATATCGTGATAAATAACGCTGGTCACAACCAATTTGATCTGCTATCGCGGCGCAGTGCTCAATCCGTCTCACAAGAAATTCAGCTTAACCTAACGGTACCGATTCTTGTGGCGCAAAGTGCGCTGCAGTGGATCAATCGCCCAGGCATTATTCTTAATGTTGGCTCGACCTTAGGTGGTATTGGCTACCCTGGTTACAGTGCTTACTGCGCTGCCAAATCAGGCTTGTATCGCTTTAGTGAAGCGCTCAATCGCGAACTCGATGGAACGGGAATTCAGGTGTTGTATTTGGCACCACGAACCACAGATACCTCACTCAATACCGAGTCAGTTAGGCGTATGAATCAAGCTCTGGGTAATCATTGTGATGATGCAAAATGCGTGGCGCAGCATTTTATTCAAGTACTGGAAAAAGAGGTTTCCGTACTTTGGATTGGTTGGCCTGAAAAACTGTTTGTTCGTATTAACCAGTTATTACCTGCGGTGGTCAGTAATGCCATTCGTAAACAACAAGAGACCATTCACCATTTCATTCGTCAAATGCATAAGAATGTTTGATGTTAAGGAGTTACATCATGAAATTGTTTGTTTCTAGCCTTGCGATAACCGCTGTGACTGTATCGTCTGCGGCTTTTGCCGCCGACCCTCTTCATGGTATTCAGCAGAAGTGGGCCAAATGCCAATATCAATCCAAAGATAAAGACAATCAGGTTTATTGTTTTGAGAACTTGATTGATATGAATACCAAAAGCCTCAATGAACAACCGGACCGTCAAGACTTAAAAGTGTGGTTAGCGATTAACAAATCTTCATTGGCGGGGGCAAAAGGTGGGTTAGGTGCGCTCTCTTTGGTGAAAGAAGCGAAAAAGCTGTTAGAAGAAGTGATTGAAAAAGCACCAGAAACGTTAGATGGCTCCGCTTATACCAGTTTAGGTTCGCTATACTACAAAGTACCGGGTTGGCCGATTGGCTTTGGTGACGACAAAAAAGCAGAACAGATGCTGAAAAAAGCGTTAGAAATCAACCCAACCGGGATTGATCCCAATTTCTTCTACGGTGATTTTCTTGCCGAAGAGGGAGATAAAAAGCAAGCGGTTATCTATCTGACTAAAGCGCTTAACGCGCCGCCGCGCCCAGATCGGCCTATTGCGGATCAAGGACGCAAGCAGGAGATAAGCCAAAAGTTAGGAGAGCTTAAGTAGCAATGAGGCTATTGTTAGTTGAAGATGATGTCATGCTTGGGCAATCCATGGTGGCGGCGCTCAGCCGCCACGGTTATACCGTGGATTGGGTCGAGCGCGGTGCTGGCGTTGAGATAACGCTTAAAACCGAACAATTTGCTGCGATTGTGCTCGATTTAACCCTTCCTGATATTGATGGATTAGAAGTACTCAAACGTGTGCGCCGGGCGGGGTACACTCTGCCAGTATTAATTCTAACCGCACGTGATGATATCGAAGACCGAGTCAAAGGGCTTGATGGTGGAGCAGATGATTATCTGGTCAAACCCTTTGCTTTGGAAGAGCTACTTGCTCGCCTGCGAGTGATCATCCGTCGCCAATCGGGATTTTGTGAAACCAATCTCGACATCGGTGAGCTCTCTTTGTCTCTCTCTGAGCAATCTGTTTCGTATGCTGGAGAAAAACTCAAACTCACCGTCAATGAGTTTAAAATTTTAGCTACCCTTATGACTTCAGCAGGGCGTGTATTGAGTAAAGAACAGCTACTACAAGCGCTGCATGGCTGGGATGAATCGGCCAGCGATAATGCCATTGAAGTGCATATTCATAACCTGCGCAAAAAAGTGCCTCAGCAAGTGATCAAAAACATTCGTGGAGTGGGGTACATCATTGAAAAGTAGTGTGCCTTCCGCCCCATTTTCCATAAAACGACGCCTAACGTGGTCGGTCGTTATCTTATCCTCGCTGCTTATTTTACTTTCACTGGTGTTTAGCTTTATTGAATCACGACATGAGATTCAAGAAGTGTACGACGCTCGCCTAGGACAATCAGCGAAAATCGCGCTGTTAAGCCTACCCAATGTGATTGATAAGCTTGATGAAACTATGGCAAAACAGCAGTTAGACCGCTGGATGCAAGCTTTAGATATACAAGCGAAAGCTCAGGGTGATGAAGGTCCGACGGCTTATGGGCACCCTTACGAACGCAATATTGTCATTCAATATTATCGTAGTGGCGCTTTGCTTTGGAGTTCGATCCCTGACGCACCTGAAATCATGCACGACCCCAATTACCAAGGGTACGGTTACGTCACAGTGAATCGTAAGGAGTGGCGCTACTTTCAATTACCGTTAGCCAATAGCCATGACTACGTTATCACTGCAGAGAAAGAATCGATTCGCCGCGAAATGATGAACGAGCTGGCACTTGCCAGTGCTTTACCACAACTGATCCTTATCCCTTGCTTAGCCATCTTGATGGTATTTTTGATTGACCGTCATTTTGAACCGATCAGTGAATTGCGCCGTGCCATTAGCCTGCGTAGCGTTAATAAACTCGATAAAATTTACGTTCCTCAAGCCACTTTAGAATTGTCACCACTGGTGGATGCATTAAATAACTTATTGTTTGAATTAGATAATGCATGGCAACGTGAAAAACGGTTTACTCGTATGGCAGCGCATGAATTGAAAACGCCACTGGCGATATTGCGGTTAAATGCGGAAGCTGCATTAGAAACTCGTGATGAAATAACATTACATTCATCGCTCAATCATATATTAGCGGGGATTGAACGTACCGACCGATTAATTCAGCAATTATTGATGTTAGCGCGAGTTGAAAGCGTGCAATCTATTGTCTTTGATGCGGTGGATCTTCATAGGTTATTACAAACAACGCTAGCTGATATGGTACCTATGGCATTGAAGCAACATCAAGAATTGGCGCTCAGTGGCAACAGTATTGAAATGTTAGGTGACCCAGCTTTGCTGCGAGTGCTGTTTACCAATCTTATTGATAACGCCATACGTTACTCGGGAGAAGGCAGTGAAATCACCATTGATGTTGAGCAGGCCGGTGAGTTTATCCAAATTAAAGTGACCGATACTGGACCAGACATCAGTGCAGAAACACGGACTAAGCTGTTTGATAACTTTTATCGAGCCAATTCAGAGCGGGGGGATGGCGCTGGGTTAGGCATGTCGATTACCCGTGATATTGCCCGCTTACATCAAGGAACCGTAGAACTTTTGCCACGCCAAGAAAATAAAAATATTTTTCTGGTCAAATTTATTTCCGGCTAAGTTAAGCATGTCATTTATTTATATTAGTGTTAGTTTAAGTACATTCTTCCTATGTCTATTTCCATATCGTAAATTGAGTATTTACTTAATTTCACTGTTGAGAAATGAGTAGTTAACCTATAATTCCTAGGTCAACAGAATGAATGTGGTCAAAGTGGATTTGGCTTAAATTCATCACTAACAACAGGTTAGAATAAAACGGCTTTAGTATAATTAGAAGTAAACAAATAAGGGTTAGCGTAAGCTAACCCTTATTTGTATCTAGTAAGCGACCAATTCTTGATTGGACAGTTGACTTGCCAGCCATTTGATCGCTTGGTTATTCATATTTGAACGGTTCCAAACCAAGCTATACGCGACAGTGCCATAGTCGAAAGGGAGCGGTTTTCTGATCAAACCATGGGTTTTACTTGAAGCATCAGCCCAAAGCTCTGAACAGGTAAACAGCAAATTGGTGTGATGGCACAAATCCGCAGCAGAACCAAAATCGCTGGTGATGACTTTGATATTTCGCGAGGTGTGGTGCTGAGTGAGATATTTCTCGAAATAGGGGTCACTCAATTCGTTATCTGAAATATCCAAATGGGACGATTGTAGGTAATTGTCGATAGTTAATGTTTGATCGGCAAGAGGATGATCTGGACGCATCAGACACATCATTCTATCGTAATCAATGACTTGCCATCCCAAATCTTGCGCAGATGTCGGAGGCTGACTGATATCGTGCGGCAAAATGACGAAATCGACAATGCCACTGAGCAGTGAGTCGAAACCATGCTGATCTTTCGAGTGTACCGTTAACACCATATCATCTGCGCACTGCTCAATAATATGTGCAATGCGCTTAGAATAGAGTTCAAAGGTACTTTCACGCATCGAGATTTGATAATGGCCGTGATACTCCTTGGGATCGAAGCCCGCTTGATGAATCAAACCGTTCATGCTCGATAGAATGTGGTGAATAGTGGGGGAGATTTGTAAGGCGAATGCGGTTGGAATCAGTTGATTACCGTCACGAAAGAACAGTTCATCGGCTAACAGTTCGCGTAACTGAGCCAAAATTTTACTGATATTGGATGGGCTTACGCATAATCGCTTGGCGGTTTGAGTCACACTGCGTGTACTTAACATAACGTGAAGTGCCGTTAAGTGTTTAAGGCTAAATCGGGAAAGCTGAACGTAATCCATAGAACCTGCTTTATTGGAAGATGAAATCCGAATATAACATTAGGTTCATAAAAATGAATATCATAAAAACTATTTTCTCATTAAAACCTAGGTTAATTGGGCAAAAAATCGCACTTTCGCTTCATCAATGCTCTGTGGATTCCCAATTGCGTGCATATTTGTAATGGTTTGCTGATGTAATGCTTGTTTAAGCGCCTTTTCTACCAATTTACCTGAACGTGTGCGTGGTACATCATCGACTGCGACGATGTAGGCTGGGACATGGCGAGGTGAGCAGCGCGTTTTTAGTTGCTGGCGAAGCTTGGTTTGCAACTCATCGGTGAGTAGACACCCCGGTGCAAGTTTAACGAACAAAGCGATCACTTCGTCGTTTCCTTGTTGGTAACCAACGGCGATGGAGTCTTGCACCTCAGCCATAGCATTCACTTGACGATAGATTTCTGCCGTACCAATTCTGACTCCGCCAGGATTGAGCATAGTGTCACTGCGCCCAAGGAAACGCCAACCCTGTGCAGAGGTGGCTTGAATTTCATCGCCATGGTGCCACACTCCAGCAAATTTTTGCCAGTAAGCAGCAAAGTACTTTTTCCCTGAAAAATCTTGCCAAAATCCAATCGGCTGGTTAGGGAAACTGTTACGGCAGACCAATTCACCCGGCTCAGTTAAGGTAGCAACTCCTTGCTCTGTATAGGCGGCTATATCGGCTCCGAGTGCGCTACTTTGGCACTCGCCACGATAGACCGGAAGAGTCGGAACGCCTAAAATAAAGCAGCCACAAATATCAGTCCCGCCTGAGATTGAGGCTAAATGGACATCACTTTTAATGTGCTGATAGACGAAATCGTACTGTTCGGGATAGAGAGGAGAACCTGTCGAGCAGATCGTTTTGAGATGATTGAGCGAATAGTAGTCCGAGGGGGAGAAGAGACGATTTTCTAATTCAGCCAAATAACGGGCTGAGGTACCAAACAGCGTTGTTTGGGTTTCTTCAGCAAGCTGCCATAACACTTGCGGCTGCGGATAAAACGGATGTCCGTCGTAAATAATCAACGTCGCACCGCTGGCAAGGGCGCTTACGTGCCAGTTCCACATCATCCAACCACACGTCGTATAATAGAAAACACGATCTTTAGGTTGAATATCGCAGTGTAACTGATGCTCTTTCATATGGTTAAGTAACGTGCCTCCCACCGAATGAATGATGCATTTAGGCTGTCCTGTAGTACCTGAAGAGTAAAGAATAAACAGCGGATCATTAAAAGAGACGCGGTGATACTCTATCCCTCGAGCTTGGTAACTTTGCAGTATGGCCTGCCAATCAGAAAAAGAATCATTGAAATCGTCGCTGTCATTACGTTGTTGCAAGTACTCAATTTGGCAGATGTTATTCAGGTGAGGTAATTGGGCGGCGATGGCGGCGTTGTTGTGCTCAAGCCGATGACTTTTACCCCCAAACGTATAACCATTGCAGCAGAAAAGCACCTTGGGATTGACCTGACCAAAACGTTCTAAAACGCTATCGATACCAAAATCAGGGGAAATCGAAGTCCAAATCGCACCGAGGCTGGTGGTTGCGAGCATCGCCACAACGGATTCGGTAATGTAAGGGAGATAGCCCGCCACCACATCACCAGCCGTCACTCCATTTTGTTCGAGCCACTGTTGAACGATAGAGACTTGATCTGAAAGTTGCTGCCAAGTGAGCTTTTGCGTGTTGCCATTCTCATTACGAAACCACAGGGCAATGCCATCGGGATGTTGATAGGCATACGAGAGGCAGTTTTCAGCGTAATTAAGCTCGGCTTGCGGAAACCATTTGGTATCCGCCGCCGCGCAGTAGCGGCGACCTGATACGATGCTATCGCCGGTAATACATTGTCCTTGTGAGCCGATGACATCGCAATAATTCCAAACTTCCAGCCAAAACGCTTTGCTGTCGACGACCGACCACTGATGCAGTGCCGAATAGTCGGCGAAACTTCTGCCATTGGCCGCTAAATGGCTCATAAATTCAGAGAGAAGCGATGCTTTGATACGCTCTTGGCTGGGTTGCCAAATCGGGGCAATGTCTGCCATAGCCTTCCTTGCAAGATAACCTAGATGATGCTTCAAGTGTTGTTGGCGTAATAAGAGTTGTCAAACCCCGTGACTCATAGGTGTGCGAATGCATTTGAAATATTGGATGTAACAATTATTTTACAAAATGCCATTGCACTGAGTTATTTATAAAGATGTCAGTATTAGTGTCGCGGTATATGGTTATAGCAGTGGTGAAGAAAAGGAGAGGCGTGATGAGCGATTACCATTCAAAGCCGCTGGATGCACGAGGTCATATTGATTGGACTACGGCTGAACATCATGTTTGGCAGCAACTGATTGAGCGCCAATCTCGCTGCATTAATGGTCGAGCGTGCAGTGCCTACTTGCAGGGCTTGGAGAGGCTTGGAGAGGCTCGGGTTATCCCATAGGGCGGCTCCACAGCTGACCGACATCAATCCTATTTTACTATCCAGCACTGGGTGGCAAGTGACACCGGTGCCTGCATTGATCAACTTTGAGCGTTTCTTTACGTTACTGGCGAAAAAGCAATTTCCCATCGCCACTTTTTTGCGTCGGCAAGAGGATCTTGACTATCTGCAAGAGCCAGACTTTTTCCATGAGGTGTATGGTCATTGTGCCATGCTCACTGACCCCCAGTTTGCTGAGTTAACCCATATGTTTGGACAGTTAGGTTTAGCGATGAAAGAGTCAGATCGAGTCTATCTAGCTAGACTATACTGGTTTACGGTGGAATTTGGATTAATCAAAGAAGCGGGGCAACTGAGGATCTATGGTGGAGGGATTTTGTCTTCGCCCGGAGAAACAGTTTATGCGCTGGAGAGTACAGAGGCACGTCGTCAACCATTCCATCTTTTGAACGTGTTAAGAACGTCATATCGCATTGATAAAATGCAACCTCTGTATTACTACCTAGATGATTTTTCTCAATTATTTAAGCTGATGTGTGATGATTTGTCCGCAAGTATCGAACAAGCCAAATCACTCGGCATGATGTCACCAAGTGACGTAATCAAGGAGAACGATAATGTTACATGAGCTCAGATGTGAAGCCTGTCGGGCTGGTGCAGCAGGCGCGTTAACCAATCAACAATTGCAAGAGCTGCTATTTGAACTTGATGGGTGGAGAATCGTAACTCGGGAATCCGTCCCTCAACTAGAGAAGACTTTTCAGTTTTCCAATTTTAAAAAAGCGTGGTCTTTTAGTGAACGAGTGGCGAACTTAGCAGATCAGCAGAACCATCATCCCTCTATTTTAGCTGAATGGGGTAAAGTGACGGTCACTTGGTGGACACACTCATTACATGGATTACACAAAAACGATTTTATCTGCGCTGCAAAATGCGATCAGCTTTATCACGTAGGTGATTGAGAGTTAGGATAGTCGTTACCGTAAGAGGTATCTCGCTCGTTAGTGAAAACATGGCTAACGGGCGAGCTCACTGGATGCATGAGCTAGACAAAAAAGCCAGATAAAAAAAGAGCCAATCGTAATACCACGATTGGCTTATATTTTGTGTGAACAAATCTATTCACTAACAACGTCAGTTGGCTAGGTGACCCTCGGCTTAAGAAGGGTCGATTTATATAATGCAGATAGCGTGCCAACTTTTATTTTGTGGATCTGGTTCTAATTTGGTTATTTTTGACGAAAAACTGACCTTATTTTGATTTTTCTTTGCAATATGCAAATGCAAATTGCAAATCTTGTTAAAATGCTAGTGATACCTGACTCAATGAAACAAATTGCGCAATTTAGTTAATCTGCTTTATTTTTCGCCTTCTTATTTAATAAATGATTACATTTCAAACTAAAAATACTCATCAGTATTGGACGTTTCACACCATTATTATCTAATCAATCGAATTTATAACGCAAATAATAGCATTTATATGACATTTTATAGGGTTGAAATCTCATATCAGTTTGTTATGGTATAAGGCGATTGATTAGAGTTCGAAACATAATGGAGATGGCTATGATGACAAGTGCGCCCTTAGTGGCGTTTCCCAATCAGGTGAATCAGGATGTGTCGTGGGTTTTAAGAAAACCAACACGGTCTGATGGTCAGCGAGTCCATGAGCTGGTCGCAAAATGTTCACCTTTGGACGAGAATTCCGAATATTGTAACTTTTTGCAGTCCATACATTTTCGAAACACGTGTGTTATGGCAGAAGAGCAGGGTGAATGCGTCGGTTTTATCTCTGCTTATCAAAAGCCAGACAAAGAAAATGAACTGTTCATTTGGCAAGTTGCCGTTCACCCAGATCAGCGTGGTCGTGGTCTTGCCTTCCATATGTTGCAAACGCTGTTGCGTCGAGAAAATCTAGCGGATATTGCCGCGATTGAAACGACCATTACCCGTTCAAACCAAGGATCTTGGGCGCTGTTTAAAAAGCTCGATCGCCAACACGGTGAGCGCGGTGAAGTGTCGGTGTTTCTTGATGAAACGCGCCATTTTGATGGTGAGCATGACAGCGAGTACCTCTATCGAATTCCCATTTCTCAGCAGAGAAACGTATAAAGCTACCAAACCAAACCAAACCAATAAAGGTCTTTTTATTAGCATGAATATTTTTCGAGAAAAAGAATCGAATGTGCAATCGTATGCCCGTCACTTTCCTGTTGTGTTTTCGAGCGCGAAAGGATCTTGGCTTTACACCCAAGATGGACAAGCCTACCTCGACTTTTTGGCTGGTGCCGGTGCTCTGAATTACGGACACAACAACCCAGTGTTAAAACAAGCACTGCTCGAATACATCGAAAAAGATGGTTTAACCCATGGGCTAGACATGCACTCAGAAGCAAAAGCTCAGTTTCTCGATACGCTGCAACGCTACATCCTTGGTCCACGAGAATTAGACTATCGCGTCCAGTTTACTGGACCAACAGGCACCAATGCGGTTGAGGCTGCGATTAAGCTGGCGCGTAAAGTGACTGGGCGTAGTAATGTCGTGGCGTTTACCAATGGTTTCCATGGCTGCTCGTTAGGGGCACTTGCGCTGACTGGGAATCAACATCATCGCGGTGGTGCTGGCATCGGTTTACATGGTGTGACAAGGCTTCCTTACGATGGTTATGCCAATGTTGATGGCTTAGCCCTTTTTGAAGCGATGTTAAATGATAACTCAGCAGGTATGGATAAACCGGCTGCCGTGATCCTTGAAGTCGTACAAGGCGAAGGTGGACTCAATGTGGCGTCAAATACGTGGTTACGTTCGCTCGCTTCCCTTTGTCGCAGACACGACGTGTTACTGATTGTTGACGATATTCAAGCAGGCTGTGGACGCACTGGCACCTTCTTTAGCTTTGAAGCTGCAGGCATCAAACCGGATATGGTGACGCTATCAAAATCCATCGGCGGCTATGGTCTACCTATGGCGATTGTACTTTACAAACCACAATACGATGTGTGGTTGCCTGGTGAGCACAACGGCACTTTTCGTGGTAACAACCATGCCTTTGTTACCGCGGCTAAAGCAATAACTACCTATTGGGGTGATGAGCAGTTTTCTCAGCACATCATGGAGCGATCGCGTGAACTCAACATGGTATTGAATGAGCAAGTCAGTCGCTATCCAACGCTGTTTGCCAAAGTAAAAGGGCGCGGTTTGATGCAGGGTATCGCATGTCAAAATGGTTCGATTGCCGAGCAAATTGCGCGTGAGTGTTTTGCTCTCGGTATGGTGATTGAAACGGCGGGCCCAGAAGATGAAGTGATTAAGTTCTTCTGCCCTTTGACTATTTCTCAAGAAGAGCTAGCGACCGGCCTTGAGCGCTTTGAACAAGCGATAGAAAACCTCGCGCCAAAGCTATTGGCAAAAGCATCTTAAATCAACCGCAGGATTGAAGCACAACAAAACTGAAGAAGGAGAAGTCATGATTGTTAGAACCCTAAAAGAGTGTGAGCAGAGTGAACGCCGTGTGGTGGCCCAAAACTGGGAGAGCACCCGTATGATCCTTAAAGAGGACAAGATGGGCTTTTCATTTCACATCACCACTATCTACAAGGGGACAGAAACACACATTCATTACCAAAACCATCTGGAATCAGTGTATTGCATCTCTGGTGAAGGGGAGATTGAAGTCGTCGGTGGTGAAGTGTATCCGATTCGACCAGGCACTCTCTATGTACTGGATAAGCACGATGAACACCATCTGCGTGCCTACAAAAAAGGCGATATGGTGATGGCGTGTGTGTTTAATCCACCATTAACTGGGCAAGAAACACACGACAGCAATGGCGTTTACCCATTGGTTGAGTGAGCGCAATAACTCATCGTGTTGAATCGCAAAAAGAGGAGACGTCATGTCTTACACCGTAGAAAAAATCGGTGGCACTTCCATGACCGCATTTGATGCGGTTTTGGACAATATTATATTAAAACCCAGCAATCCCTATCAGCGGGTGTTTGTTGTGTCAGCCTACGGCGGCATGACCGATGCACTCTTAGAGTGTAAAAGAACAGGGAAGCCGGGAGTGTATCAGAAGATCGCCCAAGGGGAATCGGATTGGCCTAAGGCGCTAAATGAGCTAGAGCAACGAATGCTGCTTATCAATGAGCAGCAGTTTGCCGACCCAATGGTGCGATTAGAAGCGGATGAATTTATTCAAACTCGCTTAAGTCAGGCTAAGAGTTGTATTGAATCAATTCTCAAAGCGTGTGAATTTGGTCAGTTTGTGCAAGCCGATTATTTACCCGATTTGCGCGAGTTTTTGGCCTCGTTAGGGGAAGCTCATAGTGCATTTAACACCGCACTTAAGCTCAATAACATCGGGATCAATGCACGTTTTGTCGATCTGTCAGGATGGAATACCGCCGAACCTCTGCCACTGGATGAGGTGATTGATAACGCGTTTGAAGGTATTGATATTGCGCAAGAATTACCTATCGTCACTGGCTATGCCTATTGCCAAGAAGGACTGATGAAAACCTATGATCGCGGCTATAGCGAAATGACCTTTAGCCGCATCGCAGTGCGTATTGGGGCGCAAAGCGCGATCATTCACAAAGAGTATCATTTAAGCAGTGCCGATCCGCGAATCGTGGGTCCAGAGCGGGTTCATCCTATGGGCGTTACCAATTACGATGTGGCGGCTGAATTGGCGCGTTTGGGGATGGAAGCAATTCACCCCAATGCGGCGGCAGGGTTAAAGGATCAGGGGATTACACTGTATGTGAAAAATACCTTTGAACCGGACCACGCAGGCAGTTGCATCGCTGATGTGCAAGCGCCAGACAGTGCAAGAGTTGAAATCGTGGCCGGTAAGGCCAAAGCATTTGCGTTACATCTTGCCGAGGTGACCTCCCAGAGCAATTTTTCACAGCAGTTTGAACGACAACTGACTGCTCTGCAGATCCGCTCTATTGGGCAGGAGAGTGATGGCTGTGGTATGACGGTCTATCTGCATGGGAAAAGTGATCAAATGGACCGCTTAGTCGAGCAGTTACAAGCGAGCTCTCCTGAACTTGCGATCACATTGCGTACCGTCGCCTTAGTGGCAGCCATTGGCGCGCATATTGATTGTGCCGATGTGGTGAGTCGAGGTGTGAAAGCATTAGTCGCGAATGATATTGATGTGCTCTCTGTTCAAGCCAAATTGGATGATATTACCGTGCAGTATGCCATTGCTGAGCAAGATTACGCCGCAGCGGTTTGTACGCTTCATCAAGCGTTGATCGAGTCGTCAACTGTTCAAGAGGGGCGACAGGTAACACAAGCGGCCTAATACGCAAAAGGCGTTGCGTTATCTCAAATTGCAGGCATTAAAAAGGCGGGGAAATCCCGCCTTTTTATCATTTGCTGGTTAGCATGTTTCTAAAAATTGAAGCTTATAAAAACTTAAACACCAGCGCGTTTTAGTAGGCTTGCCATCAGTGGTGAGCTGGTTTTCACTTGTTTGGCTTTCTTCTGCAGATTACCGGCAAGAGCGGTGTCACCAATGTTGTTGGCAATGTGCGCCATCGAGTGATAGAAGTTGCCACCAGAGGTTTTACCCGAAGCCGCTTTTTGGAGAGGTAACAGAATCTTAGACATTTCTGAACCGTTCATGCCTTGTTTCACTGCGTACGCTTCAACGGAATCCAATAGGGTGTCGAGATCCACCATGGCTTCGTTGCTTTCCGTACCCATTTTTTTCATCTCTTTCAGGTTACGTCGACGGATTTGCTTAATCACAAAGCGAGGAGTGTTAAGCTTTTTCAATCCAAAATAGCCGAGCGCGACGACCAGAATAATGCCACCAATTGAATACCCCCAGCCAGAGTTAAGAGTGTCCAAAACGGTTTGCATCACTGGCGCGGTATTAGTTACGTTTGTCGATACTTCTGACATGTGTCATTCCAGCCTTATCATTGCTTGATCAAAATTCTATGGATAAAGTACATGGCTCTTTACCTGTGTACTTTGCGGTAAGTCAGCATTTTGTGAGTTGTCGTTTACCGTATCCCCTATTTTTTGGGGCATATCTTCAAAAAACAATCTCTAAAACACATTTATTTGCACTCAGATGACGAAAATGAGCGTTAGATCAGGAAAATAGTCACGCTTAGGTCAGTTCGTAATCAGTGTCATCTGGCGTAACTTTAACCGCTGTAGCGTAACATACCCGTTGTGGTCTATCACAGCAAGCTGGGTATTTGAATGACTCTGTTCAAAATGGGCTAAAAATGGTCAAAAAAGAGAGATAAGACATCGACATAATGACCTAGTTCTGAGGTAAAAAAACTTTATTTTTAGTTCTGTCAAGAAAGATGCATTTACGTCAGTTGATGGTCAATTCACGTTTCGTTACTGGCGTTTAAAATTGGAAGTGATAGGTTAGCGAAAAATGAGATTCTGCTTCATGGATGAGCATCTAGTGATTCGATATTTCGGTCTGCATTCATGAAGTTACACTAGGAGAATAATGTGCGTAAATCTATTTTATTAATGGCTCTTGCTACTGTATTAGGCAGCGCTGCTGCTCAAGCTGAAACTTGCCCACAAGGTAAAGTCTGCGCTCCAACAGCAACCCAGACACCTGCGCCAGTGAAGGCTCAGTCTCAAGCACAGCAAGCTGCGCATCCTGCTGCGAAGAAAGAAGAAAAAGCGAAGGTGGCTCATCATTCTGAACCAGCTAAAGCGAAGCCACATCACGAGAAAGCGAAAGCCAAACCGCATCATGCTCCTGGTATGTATGTTGTTGCGGCCAAGGACCTTAACGTACGCGTAAAACCAATGCCTAAAGCGCCAGTGGTTGGTGCATTGCATCACGGTGAAAAAGTGAAAGTTGAAGAGATTGTTAACGGTTGGGCAAAAATCATCTACCGCGGCAAAGTCAGCTGGATCAGTGCTTCTTTCTTACACCACGCCAAATAGTCTGAACGAGTTCGTCAGTATTCGCCGCCATTGAGTTTACGCTGATGGCGGCGTTTTACGTTTTGTGAGCACGAACTGCTTTCTAACTCCGCTAAGAGTCTGATGGTGAGAGACTAATCGGGACGAGGCAGCAAGCTCCTATTTTTCCCAACAATGTCCCAAATCACATCCACCAAACGCTGCGCTGCCGTTGAAAGGGGTTGTTTATTAGAGACCATCAAGCCGATTTCTCGATACAACCGTTCTTTGACTGGAATTAGGCACACATCGTTGCGTTCAAACATCAGTTTGAGGGATGAAGGGAGTACGCTTACACCGATATCATTAGCAACCATCCCTAATATTGTCGATTGATAAACAGCGGTTTGCACGGGTTCTAACATCACATCGGTCATGGCAAATCCACGCTCCATCAAGATGCGCATACTGGTGCCACGAGGCATCGCAATAAAAGGATTTTCGACGATCTCCTGCCAACTGACTTCTCGTTTGGTAGCAAGTGGGTGGCGTGGTGAACACACAAAATAGAGATAGTCTTTATAGATTGGGGTAAAAGTGATGTCGTCTATTGGTTTTGGCAGGGCACTGATACCAAAATCGATATCTCCGCTTTGCACCTGTTTGTATATCGGGTCGTCACTCTCTTCAATATATTCCAAGGTAATACTGGGGTAGCGCTGCTGAAATTGCGCCATTGCCGCGGGAATTAAACTCGCTCCCACCGTCAGTAATGCGGCAAAACTGACTCGCCCGGTTTGCCCGTCGGCGAGGTTGTGCATGTCTTTTAACGCACTATTAAGCCGGTGTAAGGTGCGTTCGGCAGCGGGCAAAAAGGTTTGTCCCGCCTCGGTTAACACCACTTTTCGCGTGGTACGTTCAAACAGTTTAATCCGCAGTGTGTGTTCTAACTGACGAATCTGGCTGCTAAGTGATGGTTGAGTGAGATGAAGCAGTTCAGCGGCTTCGGTAAAGCTTTCCAATTCAGCGACTTTCAAAAATGCATCCAGCTGTCGCGATGTGATATTCATAGACTATTCCTATTAATCTATAGGTGATTCAAATTTATCCTATCAATAAACTTAGCTATTATCGATACACTTTTTACGATCAAGGATGAATGAGATGTTAAAACAAGTGTTCGAACTGTATGAGTTACTCGATAACCCACAAGCCAGTGGTGAGGTGGTTAAGCAGTATCTTTGTGAGCAGGGCGCGACAGCGGATCAAATCAAAATCCAACGTTTAACCTCAGATAAAGGCGCAAGCGATTTTATCAAGGTGATGATTCCGGGTAATAACGGCAAATCTGCGGGGGGCACAGCGCCAACATTAGGCATTATTGGTCGTCTTGGCGGCATTGGTGCGCGTCCAGATATCATCGGTTATGTCTCTGACGGCGATGGCGCAGCGGCGGCATTAGCGGCAGCCGCCAAATTGATTCGTATGGCCAGTTATGGTGACGCACTCGCTGGTGATGTGATTGTCACAACCCACATCTGTCCTGATGCACCAACGCGCGAACACTTTCCTGTCCCTTTCATGGATTCGCCAATTACGATGGAAGATACCTGGGAACACGAAGTTGATGCTGAAATGGATGCGATTGTGTCTATCGATACCACGAAAGGTAACCGCATCATGAACTATCGTGGAGTCGCGATTTCTCCTACTGTTTGTCAAGGTTATATCCTGCGTGTCAGTGAAACGGTGCTTGATGTAGTTGAACGTGTGACTGGTCAAATGGCCAATGTGTTTGCGTTAACTCAGCAAGACATCACTCCTTATGGCAATACGCTGCATCACCTTAATAGTATTTTGCAACCTTCCGTTGCGACCAAAGCACCCGTGATTGGTATTGCGCTATCGACCGCGGTTGCGGTTGCTGGTTGTGCGACTGGTGCCAGTCATGAAGTGGATATCGAGCAAGCGGCGCGCTTGGCGATTGAAGTGGCTAAGGACTTTAGCCAAGGCATTTGTCACTTCGTTGATCAAGATGAATTTGCTGAAATGCAACGTCGTTACGGCAGCTTAACCCATTTCCAAACCGCCGGGAGTGAAGCGTAATGACTCAGCCAATATTGGCGATTGTCACTATTGGTCAAGCGCCACGCAGCGATCTGCATGAAGATTTAGCTCATCTTCTAGGTGACAGTGTCACTATTCGTGAATACGGTGCGCTAGATCCGTTTACCTTAGAAGAGGTTAATCAACACTATCCCATTGAGGGAAAAACGGATCTGCTGGTTTCGCGGATGCGTGACGGTCGACAAGTCACCATCAGTGAACAGGATCTTGAGCCTTTGCTGGCGCAAGCGGTTGAGAAAGCATTGAGTGAAGCACCCAATTTAGTCGTGGTGCTGTGTACTGGGGATTTGCCGCTGTTTGCTCATCCGACGATTCGCGTGTTATCACCTAAGCGTATTGTTGAGCATTTCTTCCTTGGATTGGGAACCGATGCCAAGTTGTTGGTGATGTCACCGGCTCCAGAGCAGATGGTCAATACCAAAGCACGTTGGCTCAATAACGGCTTTTCTGTTCAGTGCCTCTATGGCTCGCCTTACTTAAGCGACGGTCAACGGCAAAAAGCCGCACTTGAGGCGGCAAAACTCGATGGCGATATGCTTTATCTCGACTGCATGGGCTACTCAGTCGCCCAAGGGACGGAAATTGCAAAGCTCAGTGGTAAGTCGGTGTTGACGCCACGCCAAATCATATTTAGTACCGTAAAACTTGCGCTTAACGCTTAGTTAAGCGCCCATGGATTAAGTTCTAATAAGGAATGTTATGAATACTCAAGCCAGCTCTTCCAAGAAGAGCGGGCCTCCTATGGCTCACCCTAAATTCTTCATGCCATCACAACTTATCTTCAATATTGTGATTGCAACTCTTGGCGCGATTATCGGTATGGAGCTGATTACCCGCGTTGGTATTACGCCAAACACCTCAATTATCGGTGCATTGATCGCCATTTTGCTCTCCTATTTACCGATGAAAGTGTTTCAGCGCTTCCAATCGATGGAGACGCAAACCCTGATCCAAACCTCGATTTCTGGTGCGACGTTTTCTGCAGCAAATGGATTGTTGCTGCCACTTGCGATCCCATTTTTGATGGGAGAGAGCGACATGTTAACCCCGATGCTGATTGGTGCGGCGTTAGCCGTTATCACTGATGCATCGATCCTTTACTTCTCATTTGATAGCCAGCTGTTTAGCGCGCGTGGTGCTTGGCCTCCAGGTTTTGCGACAGCCGAAGCACTTAAAGCGGCGGCAAGCAAAGGCAAAAGTACCGTACTGTTGGTGATTGGTATTGTTGGTGGGGCAGTCGGTAAAGCCTTTGGTATCCCAACCGATATGCTAGGTATCACTTGGATTTCCAACGCGTTCGCGCTGGCGGCACTCGGTGTGGGTTTGATTCTACGTGGCTATTCAAATCAACTGTTTGGTTTTGATATCAGCAGTCAGTACATTCCACATGGCATCATGATTGGTGCGGGTTTGGTCGCTCTGGTTCAAATCATTTTGTTGATCCGTAAAGGCGGCCGTCATGGCGGTGAACAAGGTGAAGCAGCGCAACGTCCAACTCGCTCAGCACTGCAAATGAAAGTGGCAATGGTCAGTGGTTTTAGCGTCTATTTGGCGATAAGCCTGATGCTGGCTTTAGCGACCGGTATTTATACCGACATGAGCTTTGGCATGATCATTGGTTGGTTGGTGTTTGCTGCTGTAGCAGCGATGGCATCTGAACTTATCGTGGGTATTGCGGCTATGCACTCGGGTTGGTTCCCATCTTTTGCTACCGGCCTGATTTTCTTAGTGCTTGGTATGCTGATTGGTTTCCCGAAAGAAGCGTTAGGTATTTTGGTGGCATTTACGGTGGCAACTGGACCTGCTTTTGCCGATATGGCGTACGATCTGAAAACCGGCTGGATTATTCGTAACGAAGGTAACGATGAGGCCTATGAAATGGATGGTCGTCGTCAGCAATATTTTGCCGAACTGTTCAGTTTCGGTATCTCTATCCTAGTGGTAGGATTTGCGTATCGTTTCTATTTTGCGCAAGACCTCGTACCGCCTGTTGCACGTGTGTATGTTGCCACCATCAACGCAGGTGCTGACCAACATGTGGCAATGTTACTTGCAATGTGGGCCGTAGTTGGTGCAGTGATTCAGCTGATTGGTGGTATCTCTAAACAGATCGGGGTTTTGTTGGCAACAGGATTACTGATTGTCTCTCCATTGGCTGGCATTATGATTTTTGTCGGTCTACTCATTCGATTCTGGGTTCTTAAACAGTACGGTGAAGAAGGTATGAAAAAGCTCTATGTGCTTGGTGCAGGTGCCATCTCAGGTTCTGCCATTTACAGTTTCTTCTCATCGACTCTGAAATTGGGCTCTAAATAGTAAGGTAGTGTTATGAATATTTTGTTATGCAGCAGTTCAGGTTACCAAGCAACACCGTATCTTTCACACACAACGCCTCTAATGGAGGCGTTCTTAGCGGGTCAATCAAATACCATCACTGAAGCGATTTTTGTTCCTTATGCGGGGGTGACTCGTAGTTATGACGAATACCTTGCGCGCGTTGCACCGCATTTTTCTTCGTTAGGAATCAAAGTGGTGGGCTTACACCAAGTATCGGACCCTAAAGCAGCGCTGCGTCATGCACAGATGATCATTGTTGGTGGCGGCAATACTTTTGCTTTGCTCAGTCGTTTACAACAGCAAGGATTAGTTGATGTGATTCGTGAGCAAGTTCAAGCAGGCATTCCCTATGTCGGTTGGAGTGCGGGGTCTAACTTGGCTGGTTTGAGTATCTCAACAACCAATGACATGCCGATTGTTCAGCCAGAAACGTTTACTGCTTTGCAATTAGTTCCGTTCTTAATCAACCCACATTTCATCAGCGGCCAAATTCCTGGTCACAATGGCGAGAGCCGTGAACAGCGCTTAGCAGAGTTTATGGTGATGAACCCTGAGAAACTGGTGGTGGCATTAGTAGAAGGCAGCGCCTTGTGGGTTCAAGGAACCAAGATGCAATTGGTGGGTGCGGGTGACGGTTATACCTTTAAGGGCGGCGAGCAATTGTCTTTACCTTTGGGCGACTGCAGCGCGTTGCTTACACCCAGCGCGTGATAAAGGAGTAGGGAATGACCATTGATCGAATCGGGGTGATTCGCGTGCTTTCCAGTGATGACCAAGCTTTTTTGGATATGCACCAAGAGCTAATGAAGCAGGTGGTAGCCAATAAAACGTGGCAAACCAAGGCACTTTGGGATCAGCCCAATGGCATTCATGATGAAGTGACTCTAGCCCAAGCACTGCCGAAAATTTTTCAATTAGGCAGTTTATGGAGCGCCGACATTGACCTGTTAGTGGTGAGTTGCGCAGCCGACCCTGGGGTAGAAACGTTGCGTCAAACCTTGCCTATCCCAGTGATAGGCGCGGGCGAGTCTTGCTGTACAGTGGCAAAACGCTACGGTACCAACATCGGCGTGTTAGGGCTAGAGCCGCAAGCGCCAGCGGTGTTTGACCGTGAGTTAGCCGACTGTCACCTCATCTATCGCCAGCCACGCCATGTCCAGTGTACTCACGACATTCATACTCCTGCAGGACAAGCTTCTATCATTGAAGCGGCATTAGAGTGTGAAGCGTTAGGTGCGCAAGTGATCGCTTTAGCCTGTACCGGCATGGCAACCGTCGATGTTGCTGCTCTGCTTGCCCCGCACACCTCACTTCCCGTCATAAACCCAGTGATCGCTGCCGGTATGTGTATCGCCGCCAGCTAAACTGCTCTTCATTGCCCAGCGCAGCAGTGTCAACCATTGTTCGCTGGGCTCTGTAAATGTCTCATTTATAGAACACTATATTGTTTGTGGTTGTTTTTTCGCACAAAGAGAGAAAGTGTCTCAAAATCGGACACTATTGCAGTGTGGTTTCAATTATACTACGCGCCCTCGAGATTAATGAGTATTCTTGATCATCTGTTCACCTAGGAAGGGCAAGTCGATGAGTTCGCACATTCAGTAGCGATAAATTAATGACTTATGTTAGGACAGTGATGAAGTGTGACGCTGACAGTCCTTTTATGGTGAGAAGTAGTTATTTGTGAATATTTATCAGCTAACCAGTACAGCGAATATTATTAACGTGTTTGGCACGTCTGCCATCGCCTGTTTCTTCCTGCACCAAGTGAGTGTCAATATCACTGGCGAAAAGAAGCAAGCAGCGAACCGTTTCTTCCTCGGATTCTTGTTATTGGGGTTTGCTTTTATCTCCTTCTCGTTTGACCCTTGGCTGCCTAAAGTCTGGTCTGTGTTTTTCAACAACATGCTGTATCCGGCCTCAACCTATCTCATACTGCTTGGTATCATCAGTTGGTATCAATACACAGTGCCAAAGCGTTACATCTTTTTTATGCATTTGCACGTGATCTTGTTTGGCCTACTGCAAGCGGCAATTTACCTGTATATCGAGCATTCTGATTACATTCGCATTGCACTGTGTATCACTACGGAAGTGATTATTTTTTCCGTCGCTTTTGTGTTTTCTTGGTATCATCGTCGCCCAGAGCATCGCGGTGAACGCTATATCTCCTTAGCCATGTTGGTGTGCGCCATAAGTGTTAGTTTCCCCTCATTGTTTTTGATCAAAACCCGCAGTTTTGAGGTGTATGGCTTGGGCGTGGTGGTCATGCAAATCCTTGCTTCTGATTTCCTCCTTGGGGCACTGATGTCCTTGTTTCTGTTTGACCAGATCAACTGGCATTATCGTCGTTCTATTCGTGATGAACTGACAGGGCTTTACAACCGACGTTACTTTCGTGACCAACTCAGTGAGCAAATAGGGCAAAACGATCAGCAAGGAGTGGTGGCTATGATCGATATTGATTATTTCAAAAGAGTCAATGATACCTACGGTCATGATGTGGGTGACAAAGTGATGATCAACGTAGCCAAAGTGCTGCAAGACAACATTCCACTCAAAGGTGTATTGGCACGTTACGGCGGTGAAGAGTTCGTGCTGTACGCTCCTTGGCCAAATTTGAGTATTGCTGCTACCCATCTTGACGAAATACGTAAGGCAATTGAGCTGCTTGAGTTTGATGAAGACGGGCACCAATTTGGTATTACTATCTCGATCGGTTGTGCTCGTTTAGCTCTTGATGTCGATGTGATTGAAAGCATCAAATGTGCTGACCACGCTTTGTATCAATCGAAAGTTCATGGACGTAACCGCGTTACGGTAATGGAAAGTCGTATCGCGACTGGCTTGCATCATCGTCCAGCCTAATCTCAGCTATCAGTACCGTCTGTCATAAGTACATTCCGTCATAAAAAATAGGCGACACCCATTAGGTGTCGCCTATCTGTTTTTAGTGGTGATGACTTGTCACGCCAAGTCTCTCTTACGTCATCTTGGCTGCTTTGGCTATGCCATCTCGGCGACTTTGTCTGCCAGTGATTGGTATTGCTCTAGTGCAGATTCAAAATCATAGTTCTCGATTGCATGTTCAACCGGCTTAAGTAGCGCAGCAAATTCAGTACCAGAGAGCAGTTCATGCAGTTCTTCAATTTGCTCTGTTGCATCCGTGTCAAACTCTTCCAACAACACTTTTAAATGTTCTAACTGCGCAAGGACCTCGGTTTGATTAAGTGCTTGGGTTGCCGCCGGAGTGACTTTTATCACCTCAGTTTGCTCTTCTATCACACTTAAATTTTCGAGTAAGGTATGCACACTAGCGCGAATGGTATTGAGCTGTTCGTCGAGGTCCAAATTGGTATTCGTACCAGAGCATTTGAATTCCAATTCACGGGCTTGTTTCTCAATACCTTTCGCCCCAATCGTAGCGCAGACCCCTTTCAGGGTATGAGCCCAACGAATCGATGCTTCGTCATTAGGTTGTAAACGAATCATCGCCAATTCATCGTCGAGCTCTTTCTCATAGGTCTCTTTAAAACGGCGTAAAATTTTGAGATAGAGTTTGGTATTGTGCTGCACATTGGTTAAGCCAATTTGGGTGTCAATTCCAGGAATTTCAGGAATTTCATCGACAATGATTGCATCAGTTTGCAACAGACTATGGTAGCTCTTCTCGTCTTGACCGTGGTGCAGCAACCATTTGGTTAAAGTCATAAACAAGGTTGGAATGTCGATCGGTTTAGCGATGTGATCGTTCATTCCCACCGCGAGAACTTTTTCTCGGTCACCTGCCATCGCATTGGCTGTCATCGCAATGATCGGTAGGTCTTTCCATTGCTCTTCAAGACGGATTTGTTCGGTCGCGGTATAACCGTCCATGATGGGCATTTGACAGTCCATCAATACGCCGTCAAATTCACTCAAACGTAGGCGCTCAATGGCTTCCGCACCGTTATTCGCCACATCCACATCCAGACCGTTTGAGGAAAGAATGTCCATTGCTAGCTCTTGGTTAATCAGATTATCTTCGACTAGCAATATGCGCATACCTTGTAGGGCACTGATATACGAGGTGAGTTTGCCATCCACCACATCGGTGCGACGGTGCGTCACGACTTCATATCCCATCGAGGTCATGATGGTATCAAGCATCGCCGATGGCATAACCGGCTTGACTAAGAACGCAGAAATGTCAGTGCCTTCCGCGGCCTTTTTCGCCTCTTCACGACCATAGGCGGTGATCATAATGACCGCTGGCGCTTTCGGAATATCCTGCATTTTTTGAATAGCACGAGCGGTGGCGATTCCATCTAAGCCCGGCATCTTCCAATCCAAAATCACCAGATCATAAGGCTGAATTTGGCTAGCAAGTTCCATCATCATAATGGCTTCTTCGCCATTGGCTGCGCTGTGGGCATTAATCCCAAAGCTGGTTAGCTGTTGGGAAAGAATATCCAGCGCGGTGATGTTGTCATCGACAATCAATACATTCAGATGACTCAAATGCGTTTCTAGATCGCCTGTTTTAGCCTTAGTGTGTGTTTGCTTATCAAAAGTGAGCGAGAAGTGGAAGGTGCTGCCTTCGCCGTATTGACTCTCCATCCAAATTTCGCCGCCCATCGTTTGTATCAAGCTGCGAGAAATGACCAGTCCCAGCCCAGTACCACCGAAACGGCGCGTGGTGGAGTTATCGGCTTGGGTAAAGGAGCGGAAGATGCGCGACTGCTGCTCTTCGGTCATGCCAATTCCGGTGTCACGGACACTGAACTGGATCTCCACCTGATTTTCGTCTTCACGTAACACTTGTATACCGATCACCACATCGCCACCTGGGTTGGTGAATTTGATGGCATTGGTGGTGAAATTGGTCAGTACTTGAGTAAGGCGCAATTGGTCGCCAACCAGCTCTTTGGGATAGTTGCGCGGGAAATCGAACATGAATTCCAGCGATTTTTCGTCCGCTTTTAAGCCAACTAAGTTGGTGAGATGGTCGATAACATCGTCTAAGTTAAACGGCGCGTGTTCTATCTCCAGCTTGCCAGCTTCGATCTTGGAGAAATCAAGAATGTCGTTGATGATCCCCAATAGTGACTCTGCAGACTGATGGACTTTATCGATGTAGTTACGTTGTTTCTGGTTAAGATCCGTCTGTAACGCCAAATGCGACATACCGATAATGGCATTCATCGGCGTACGAATCTCATGGGACATATTGGCTAGGAAGTCCGATTTCGCCTTGGTAGCTTGCTCAGCGGTATCTTTGGCTTCTAACAGCTCTTGTTCCATTTTCCGACGTTCAGTGATGTCTGCAATGCTGCCAACCAGGCGGATAGGTTGGTCATCTTCATCGCGTTTAACAATCTTGCCGCGGTCTTCAACCCAGAAGACAGAACCATCTTTACGCACCATACGGTGAATACTGTGGTAGGGAATATCGAGCTGCAGCGCATCTTGTACCCGCTGCATCACTTTGGGAAAATCAGCAGGGTAAACAAGCTGCTCAAAGGTCGACAAAGGATGGCGCATATAGCTGCTATCCAAATGCAGCATTTTGCAGAAACGATGATTATGAATCACCAAATCTTCGTTGACGTGCCAGTCCCAGATCCCTTCACCAGTGGCTTCTAGGGCATAAGTAAGCTGTTCTTCATTGTATTTCAGTTGGCTTTCCATTGACTTACGTTCTGTAATGTCAGTGGCGATAACCGCTAGCGCATACACTTGACCATCTTCATCCAAAATAGGCACTTTGGTGGTGTAATACGTATGTACGCCTCCGTCAGGATGCGGGAAGGTCTCTTCATAGGTGATGAGCTGTTTGGTTTGTATCGCGTAATCATCGTTTAGTTGTACGTGCTTGACCAAGTCGCTATCGAGAAAATCACTTTCACTGGCACCTAAAATGTCTTCTGCTGTACGTCCTGTGAGTGTCTCAAATGCATGGTTTACGACCAGATAGCGACCGCTGATATCTTTAAGTAAGACAATACTTTGGGTGTTATCAATGATAGCGCGCAGTTGATCTTTGTTGCGTGTTAAATCCGCTTCGGTCTGTTTACGATCGGAAATATCATCAATCGAAGCGATCACAAACTCCGCCTGACCCTCTTCGACGGGCACTAACGCGACGGTAAGATTAGCCCAAACTGTTTGGCCATTTTTACGAAAATAGCGCTTTTCTAGGGAATAAGAAGGAATGACACCACTAAGCAGCTGATTGAAAAACGCCACATCTTTACTAAGGTCGGCTGGATGGGTAATTTGATGAAAAGTAAGACCAATTAGCTCGTCCTTTTCGTATCCCATATAACGGCAGAATTGTGGATTAACACGCAGTATGTGCCCGTCACGGTCAACATGGACAAGCCCAATCGCGGCAGAGTCAAAAGTGTTATTTAAAATAAGTTCACTCTGCTTTAATTTCTGTTCTGCTTTGACCCGAGAACTGATGTCATGCAGTGCTGCAAGGAGAACAGGGCGGCCATCTAATTCAATTGAACGTAAGGTGATATCTAATGTTTTTTCGTCTCCCGATTGGGAGCGTAACTTCCACTCTTTTTTGATCGGTTGTTCAGCACTGAGCTGATTCATCTGGTGTATTTGACGCAGAAAACCATCCACTTTGGCTTCAAAAGCGGTGCCATAGAGCTGCGGTGAAATCAGCTGTTCTTTGCCTGTCATGTCGAGAATATTGAGTGCAGCTTGGTTACCATCCAGAATCGACTGTCCATCAATGATAATGTAGGGCACCGATGCAAAATCAAACAATGATTTAAAACGCTGCGCACTTTCAAAAAGGCGTTGTTCCGCTTGCTGCTTTTCTTGATTAAGAATGTGCTGCTTAGTTACATCTTCGGCGGCGACTGAAAAATGGGTGAGTTGCCCATGCTCATTCATGATTGGGCTAACGGTCACGGATTCCCAGCGGCTCTGTTGGTTCTCTAAGATGGTTTCAAATTCACCTTGCCAAACCATACCATTATTGATGGTGGCCCAAAGATTATGAAAGCGCTCTGGGCGCATTAAACTTGGAGTGAAGATGGGAGCAGGTTGCCCAATGAGATGCTGCAGCGGAGTTTTTACAAGGGATAAAAATGTCGGGTTGGCGTATTCGACCAGGCCGGCTCTGTCGGTAATCACCAATGACGAGGGGCTTTGTTCTAACACCTTGGACAGTTTGGCTAATTGCTGCTCGCGATCTTTAAGTTCTCTAGTGAAGCGGTAAAACTTATCAAGCAGTGGTGTCACTATGCGATTATTTAGCAAAACGCCCAGCACCATAATAATGATGCCAATCATCACCGAGAGTGCACCGGCATTAACGAAAGGACGACGAATATCTGATAAGTCGACTTTAGCGACAATACCCACTTTTAATTCAGGGACATAACCATACGCAGCCAGAACGGGATGGCCGTTGTAATCTTGCACCACCATCACCCCAGATTCACCGGCGAGAGCTGAACTCATGGGAGTGTTGAGCGATGACTTTGTCCCTTCATTTGAGAGCGGTTCGAAGTCATCTGTTTTGCCATGCAAAGAGGAGAGATAAACCACTTGATCGCCGCGTTTTTCACCCAGTAATAACTCTCCTGAATTACTCAATGTGGTGTAATCATTAAAACTTTCTCTTATTTGATTAAGTGCATATTCTCTATGATTGAGATCAATCGACTTAGTATTAATATTGGAATCAACAAAGGATCGAATAAGACGAATCTGCGAGGAAACAATATCGTTTAATTCACTTTTCTTTGCGTCTAAATTAACTCTATAGAGTAAATAAAACCCAGAGAGAATAACGGATAGTATACAAATGGACAGTATTAATATAAAACGAAGCTGTATTTGCTGCTTACGGTGGACTAAGTCTTCCACTTTGCAAATTCCTTAGATGTCAAGTAAAAGTTTACAGTAAGATGTGTTGTTAGTGAGAATAGTATTCAGAAAATTACCTTTTACACGCTTGTAAGAAGGTGATTAAGCATTAATAAGTATAATTATGTAAAAGAATAAATTTTTCTCTTAAACAATTTGAACAGGTTGTGATCAGGATATTCTCGTGAGAATATACCACAAAATAGAAAAGTGGATTTAGCCAAACATATACTAGGAATCGATCATGGAATTTGCACCTTCTACCACTTTTCTCGTTGTTGATGATTTCGAACTAATGAGAAAAACCCTGCAAAATAATTTAAATGCACTGGGATTTAAAAACGTTATATTAGCAAGTGATGGTGAAGAGGCGGTTCGTTGTCTAAGGAACCATGCTGTTGACTGCATTATTTCTGACTGGAATATGCCACGAATGTCGGGATTGCAATTACTGCAATTTGTTCGTTGTGATGTTCAGTATCAAAAAATTCACTTTATGATGGTTACCGCTGAAGGTGAACGTAATATGGTGAATCGCGCAATCGATGCTGGGGTTGATCAATTCTTAGTGAAGCCTTTTACCCAGATTACGTTACGCGAAAAAATCACGGCCATGTTAAAGCATGGTCCAAGGGTATTGTCGAAGTCGGCATTGGCACTTAATCAAACAGCGAATGCGGAGCGCATCTCTCGCGAGGAGTCGGCGCGAAATAGCAAGCCATTGATCTTAGCTGTTGATGATGTGGCAACCAATATTGCGATCATTGCTGACACCCTAAAAGAAAACTACAAAGTTAAAGCCGCTAATAGCGGTGTTGCTGCGCTCAAAATATGTTGCGCGGCAAGGCAACCTGACTTGATCCTGCTCGACATTATGATGCCCGATATGGATGGCTATCAGGTGTGTCAAACGCTGAAGAATAATCCCAAAACAGCCCATATCCCCATTATTTTTCTGACCGCAAAAGCAGAAACGGTCGATATGAAAAAAGGCTTTGAGCTTGGCGCGGTCGATTACATTACTAAGCCGTGTAATCCCGACATCCTTAAAGCTCGTGTAGCAACGCACATTAAGCTCAAACTGGCTAAAGATGCATTGGAAGAGCGAGTGGATGCGCTGGTGGAAAATGCCCGCTTGCGTGAGGATGTTGAACGCATCACTCGCCACGATTTAAAAAATCCACTGGCTGCCATTATTGGTACGTGCGAAGCGATTGCTACCGATAAATGGATTCCCAACTATCAAAGTTCGATTGGTGATATCCGTGAAGCTGCGATGTCGATGCTTGGGATGATCAACCGTACTTTAGATATCTACAAAATCGAGGCCGGTATTTATCGCCCAACCATCACTAAAGTGAATTTGGCGGAATTGGTGCTGCGCATGGTGAACGGCTTTCGTATGCAGGCGCACAAACGCGGTATCAAATTTGTTCTTGAATCGCCAGACGAATGCATCGTGATGGCCGAAGAGATGCTCTGTATCTCGCTATTTGGCAACTTAATTAATAACGCTGTTGAAGTGTCGCCTGATAATGCCACCATTCGTTTAACCGTCGAGCCTTATGGCGATTATGGTCGAGTATCGATTCAAAACTCCGGTATGATCCCGCTAGAGATTCAGCACTGCCTGTTTGATAAATATGTAACGGCAGGGAAAAAAGGCGGCACCGGCTTAGGCACTTATTCTGCCAAGCTAATGACTGAGACGCAAAAAGGCAAAATTCAGTTCGAAACGGATGCGAGCACTGGAACCACCTTTATGGTCGACTTGCCATTACCTGTCGCCAACACCAATTCGTCCAACAGCGCAAATACGTTAGCCGATTTACAAGCTACTTTGGACGCGCTGCAATAGGTGTGACAAAAGAGAGGCTAACATCTTAAGTGCCGACATTTTAAGTACCGATGTTGAGTCCAGTTATTAAAAGAGGTGCCAGCGAAAGTGGCACCTCTTTTTGATCTCAGGCTTTGAAGGTTAGAACACGTTTGCTTGCCCTGTTTAGACACAGCGAAACTGGTTTCTCAATGTGCTCAAGGTGCTCAAGGTGCTCAAGGTGCTCAAGGTGCTCAAGGTACTTAAGTCGCTAATGTACCGTTGGATTAAATAGCTGCGCCATTTGCTGCAAATTAAGACGCGCAAACCATTGATGTTCAGGTTCAAGCAGCTCTTTTGGCATTGAAACGGCAAATATTGGGTCATTGTGGCGAAGTGGAAAGCCAAAACTGTCAGGCCAATGCGTTGCGCCCACAGCTGTCGGAGCGCTTTCTTCGATATGTAAATGCCAATGCGGATAATGATTCATATTTTCCCTCTTTGTGTTCAAGATGAAAAAAGTAACCAAGATGAAACAACACCATTCATTAGGGACACAAATTTGTCCTTGATGCTAAGAAATGCAATAAGCTAAGTGGATTAATCTTAATAGCGGTCAAAATGAGCCGATATTGCCAAATGAAAATTCGTTAACTCTTCACTTAACCTTATATTAGGTATATGTGCGCTGATGAGTGAAGTTCAAGTGGTTTGCCATTTTGTGCTGTGATTTTTCTAATAAAAAAGGATTCCTCTACAAGAGCAATCCTTTCGTGGGGTAAAGGCTAGTTGGGCGCTATAGCATCACGAGGCTGGCTGTGCCTAAAAAGGCAAAAAAGCCAATCACATCCGTCATCGTAGTTAAGATGACCGAACCTGCTAGTGCGGGGTCGAGCTTAAATTTGTCGAGCAGAATCGGAATAATCACGCCAAAGAAGGCAGCAATCGCCATATTCACCACGATCGCTAAGGCAATGGTGCCTCCCAATACCGACGATTGAAACCACAACCCAGCAATGCCGCCGATGATCACCGCCCAAATGATCCCGTTGATTGAACCGATACTCAGTTCGTTTTTAAGTAGCGCTAGCCGGTTACCAATAGTCACCTGATTAAGCGCCATACCGCGCACCATCAGCGTTAATGTCTGACTGCCGGCAATACCGCCCATTGATGCCACGATCGGCATCAAGACCGCCAGTGCCACAACTTGGGAAATCACATCTTCAAACAGGCCAATCGTCACGGACGCTAAAATCGCGGTCAGAAGGTTAATCCCAAGCCATAAACCGCGTTTTTGTGTCCCTTTAAGTACCGGCATAAAGAGGTCATCCCCTTCGTCCATACCAGTACCAGCCATCAATCGTGCCTCATAAATCTCCCGTTGAGTACTGAGCGCAAACTGCCAATCCACATGGCCGACCAGAGCATCGTGTTCGTCTGTCACTGGCACAACAGGAAAGTCTGAGTGTTCAATGGCATCTATCGCATCACTTAAAGATTGGCGAGCGTTCAAAGTCACTAAGTGTTCTTGGGCTAAGGTTTTGAGCTGTGTCGCTCCATCGGCTTGCAAAATATCACTGTAGAGCACCATGCCGCGAAAGGTTTTATTGCGGTTGATGAGATAGACGTATTTGGGTGTTTCAAATTGGTTTTTTTCGAGTAAGCCCCGAGCCCGCTTAACACTGATTGAAAAAGGCAGGGTAAACACTTTTTGTTCAACCCAACGGCCAATTTCATCGTCATCGTATACTTTAGCGCGATCATAGAGTTCTAATTCGTCGCGGCTAATTAAGCGCATCGCGTCGGCGATAAGCTCATCAGGCAAAGAGTCCGACCACTCAATTAAGGATAAGTTATCCAGTTTGGCTAAGGTCAGTCTTAGTTCGGTTTCAGAAAGGGCATTAATGATCGAAATACGCGCTTCAGCACGCATTTCGGTCAGCACCGAAATATGCATTTCCAGCGGGAGGCTGCGCCACATTCTGACACGTTGTTCGATAGGAAACGCTTCTAATAATAGTGCAATTGACCCTTCATCAAGGTCACTATCGACCATCTCGTTTAGTTGAACTATTTGTTGCTGTTCGTCGGCCTGTGCCAATCGTTCAATCAGCAAGGACACATCTTGGTATTCGTTCAACGTCATACTCCCGTTTAATAGTTGGTCTGATTATTCACATCGCAGCTAACCCAATGATAATCATGGAGCTAAGGACACGAGAGGGCGTTAAAGTGCATGAGAATGATGGAAAATACAACCCTAAATCACAAACCATTATCGAGTTTTAGTTTATGAGCTGTTAAAGGAGTTTGCCAAACAAAGGCAGGAATAAAATCAAAGTATTAAGCTAACTCTCATTTTTTAAGAAAGTGTCACAGTGAACCGAGTTCAGTAATGAGAATAAAAGAGGGCAAACCTAGCTAAGAGTGAGGCGGAACCGCGGGATCATCAGACGCATTCATCATTTGCGATAAACGCTGTAACGAGGAGAGCAGTAAGGTTTGTTCCCATGGGGCAAGGGCTTCAAGTTGTTCGATGACGTCTTGGTGCAATAATTGTGGCGCGTGGGCCAACACCGCTTTACCCTGCGGCGTGAGCTGGGCATGAACTTTACGCTTATCCTGCTCGTCACGGCTTCGAACAATAAGTTCTCGTGCTTCTAAGCGATCAAGTATGCTGGTGGCAGTAGCTTGACTCATATTGGCCTGCTTTGAGAGCTGGCGAATGGTTTGCTTACCTGATTCATCGACCGAACGCAGCAATAACAGCTGGGGGCTGGTTAAGCCAAAATCGCGATTGAGTTTTTTCGATCGTAAATCCACAGCGCGAATGATCTGTCGAATCGAGACCAACACTTCTTCATGCAGTTCCAACATTCACTCCTTTGCGGTTAGAGGGGAAGATATAGGCAGTTTTGCCTGCCCATATCTTCCGTCAGTGATAACGTTTGATTATCGCTTCGCTTGGTTATGACTTAGCCGCGGCTTGTTTGGCTGCTTTTATCCAAGAATCAAACAGCGCTTGGTGGGCTTTGATCCAACCATTTGCATGCGCTTCAATGTCTTGAGGTGAGTTGCGGCCTTTACTCATCATCATGTTTTCCGCACTCACATCATTGATGCTCAGTTTCATCTCTGCGAACAGTTTCGCAGCCGCTGGATTTTTCTCCGCAAAGGCTTTATTAGCCACAATACGTTCGCTGTTCATTTGGAAGCCATAATCTTTACCGTTAGGCAGCTTGGTTGATGCATTTGGCTTGCCTGCGACAGCAGAAAATGGAACTTCAAGCCAAACCACATCTTTACCCGGAACCAAAACGCCACTTACCCAATAAGGTGTCCAAGTGTAATAAAAGATAGGCTGACCTTTTTTATAGCGGGTGATGGTGTCGGCCATAATGGTCGCGTACTGACCTTGATTATGTTCAACAGTATTACGTAACTTGTACGCGTCTAATTGATGTTCGATAGCCGCTTCGCAGCCCCAACCTGGATTACATCCGGAAAGGTCGGCTTTCCCATCACCATCGGCATCAAATAGCTTGGCAATTTTCGGGTCTTGGAACTGCTTTAAGTTAGTAATGTGGTACTTTTCAGCGGTTTTCTTATCAATCAAATACCCTTGCGCGGCGCCAGTAATGTATTCACCTTTACGATAAAACTTCGCATCGCCACCGGCTTTTTCATATTTGTTGTCATGTAACGGTTGCCAGTTGACCGTCATGTAGGTGGCATCACCTTCGGCAATCGAGGTATAAGCGACGTTGTAATCCACTTCTTTGGTGGGCAGCACTTTATAACCGAGCGCTTCCATCGCTTTGTTGACGATAAGCGTTTGGAATGTCTCTTCAGCCACAGTAGATTGAAGAGGTTGCACCGTAACGCCTTCACCAGGCAACGCTTTCGCATAAGCGGTGCTGGTGACGGCAGTGAGTGAGAGTCCCGTCAGGAGTACGGTTTTCCATGCGTTGTTCATTACGCTTCTCCTAAATTTTTCTTGGTTGAGTGTGAATTAGTGGATGTTTTGCGACGAAAGAAGATCGAAATCGGTCCTGTTTCGTACCAACGAGTGCGTTTATCGCGGTTTTGCTCACCCACACTTTGAGTGATACGGTCAAGTAATATCGCCAGAATGACGATGCCAAGGCCACCTACAGCCGCAAGACCCATATCGAGACGACCAATGCCGCGTAAAACCATTTGACCTAAACCGCCGACCGCAATCATGGAGGCGATCACCACCATAGAAAGTGACAACATCAGTGTTTGGTTAACCCCAGCCATAATGGTTGGCATCGCCAGTGGCAATTGAATGCGATACAGCATTTGCTTTGGACTGGCGCCAAACGAATGACCCGCTTCAATCAGCTCTTCTGGAACATGCTGAATACCCAAGATGGTTAAACGGACAATCGGTGGCAGCGCAAAGATGATTGTCACCACGACCCCCGGTACGTTACCGATGCCAAACAACATCACAATAGGGACTAAGTAGACAAACGCTGGTGTGGTTTGCATTGCGTCTAATAAAGGACGAATGATTTTCGCCGCTTTAGGGCTTCTCGCCAGCCAGATCCCCATGGGTAAGCCGATCAGCAAACAGAAAAAGACCGAAGTCATGACCAGAGCGAGGGTAACCATGGCTTGTTCCCAAGCGCCAATTAGTCCAATCATGATGAGTGAGATCACCGACGCGATACCTAACTTACGTCCGGCGAATTGCCATGTCAGTAAGCCTAAAATAATCAACATTAACGGTGCAGGGGTCGCCACCAATGCCGTTTGAAAGGATGACAAAATCAGATCAATGGGAACACGAATCGCCTGAAAGAGTGGTCGACCATGAAAAACTAACCAATTTAGCGCGGTTTCCACCCAGTGATCGAATGGGACAACCGCATCGTTAAACGGATGTAGCCAGTCGAAAGGGGGCTTGGTTGGAGCGGTATTTAACCAATCAGCAGTCGCTTGAGCGGACGAAGTGGCGGTGCCCCACGGATCACTGCTGGTGGCAGCCTGTGCTGCGTTACTCCATGGATCAGCAGCTTGGGCTGCGTTGGTGGCAGTGTCGACACTGGTTGTCTCAATACTCATAGTGACTCCCTATCTAAAGTTTGCAGTAATCGTGATTTGGTGATAACGCCATAGTAATTGCCCTGATCATCCACCACAGGTACGGCATAGCTTACGCTGGCAACTTGGCTAATCAGCTCACCGACGGCGACATCGGGTTCAATGGTGATGGTGTCGGTCAGTAGAGCGCTGGTGAGTGAACGCTGCTCTTTGTTGGCTTGTTTCAATGAATCAATAGAGACGATGCCGGAATACTTATTGGCTCTATCGACGACAATGCCAAAGTCACGGTCGCCATCGAGTAACAACTGCATCGCTGCGGCAGGGCCATCATTGTCATGCTTTTTGAAGACGGTATTGGGACGTTTACGGGCAATATCTTTGGCACTGAAGACTGACGCGACATTGACGCCACGAAAGAAGGATTCCACATAATCATTAGCGGGTTTGTGTAAGATCTCATCAGGCGTACCCACTTGGACCACAACGCCATCTTGCATGATCGCGATCCGATCGCCGATGCGCATCGCTTCATCTAAGTCATGGGAGATGAACACTATGGTGCGTTGGTCATCATTTTGGAGGCGAATCAGTTCATCTTGCATTTCCGTGCGAATAAGCGGGTCGAGCGCCGAGAATGCTTCGTCCATCAACAAAATATCAGGGTCATTGGCAAGAGCGCGGGCTAGACCAACACGCTGCTTCATCCCTCCGGACAGTTCGTCTGGAAAGGAATCGATATAGGCGTCTAATCCTACACGAGCGAGGGCCTTTATCGCCGTTTCATGGCGAGTGCTCTCATCAATTCCGGCGAGTTCTAAACCAAACGCGGCGTTCTCTAGCACCGTCATGTGAGGCATTAAAGCGAAGTTTTGAAACACCATCGCAATGTTTTTACGGCGCACAGAACGTAACTGCTCATCGCTCATTTTGGCAATATCGTCACCGTTAAGGCGAACTTCACCGCGGGTCGGTTCGATAAGACGATTAAGAAGGCGGACTAGGGTTGATTTGCCTGAGCCAGATAGACCCATGATGACGAATATTTCGCCCTCGTTGATGGTGAGAGAGACATCTTTAACACCAACGGTAAGACCCGTTTTCTCAAAAATTTGGTCTTTGTTGAGTCCTTGTTCTAAGAGCGGAAATGCCTCTTCGGGGGATTCTCCGAATACCTTGTAGAGGTTATTCACTTCTAAGATGGTCGACATAAAATATCCTTTGTTGTCTTTAGTGTGAAGTGCATCTAGCAACAAAACTGTATAGTACCCTAAACATTAAATTCTCATATTTCAAGGATAAATGTCAGTTTAATGTTAGGTTTTTTGTTTAAGATATTGATTTTATTTAATAATTTTAAATATAAAAATTTACCAATTAGTTTGTCTTAAAACGTTTTGAGTTGAATTTATTAACAAGGTGTTTTGTCAGTTAAAGAGCATGACTAGCAAAGAAAAGTGAATGTTTTGGCAGTGATTTTTCTTCGATATTGAATAGAAATTGGGCACTTTGGACGGGTTAATGATCGGTAGCAAAAGGAGAGAATGTTTCGTAGTCGAATGCATTTACCCAAATAAGTGATCAGTGAAATGTTGGGCTAGGGCCTGGATGTCGCTTGTTACCATTTATTTCACATTTTATTAAAATATTAGATCTATCAGTAAAAGAGGTATTTGCTTAGAGATCAAAGATAATGGGCATAATCTATGGAGCAGGATTATCAGGTATAGCAGTGCAAAATTTGAATATTGATGACAAACATGGAGTTTATTATGTTAGAGTTCTAACCATATTTGTGAACTGATTGACTGGAATTTACGACCGTAAAGGGTAGATGTATCTTGAAACATCTGGTTTACTGGTGGTTGAGTGAAGGTTGAAAAATGTTTCGTTCTGAATCCAATTGTTCGTCTCTGTTTACCTGTTAGTGAATAAAACGGGTATTGAATAGTATGGCGATCAGCAATAAAACGACAATCGAGGAGTTCCTGTGATAGGACGTGTAATTCCCCTATTAATGGTAACCGCAATCTTGTTTCTCAGTGCCGGTGTAAGTGCCGATGAGAAGAAAGAGTCTGATACCCAACCCAAAGCGTATTCACAAACGGATCTATTAGATAAACCGATGATGGAGCGCTACATCCTAGATGAGCTCAAATCCCTGCGCCAAGACCAGCAAGACTTAGAACGAAAGTTAACGGTACAGATCACCGATAGGGAACTGACGGTTGCCGATAAATCGATGAATTATGCGAATGTAACGGTGACTTATTTCTTCTACATCATTGCTGGCGTAGCGTCCCTAATTGCCTTGATTGGTTGGCATTCTTTGCGTGAGGTGAAAGTAAATACCACCGAAATGGCCGACAAGCGATTGAATAAAATTGCACAAGAGTATGAGAAGAAATTTCTTGCTTTGGAGCGCGATCTCAAGCGTAAAACCCGCATTATTTCCGATAACAACCGCGAAATAGAAATAATCAACGAAATTCATAACCTTTGGCTTCGTGCGCAGAGTATGCAAACCGCAGATCAACGTATTGAAGTGTATGATGAAATTCTCAAAATCCGCCCTGGTGACCTGGAAGCCTTGACCTATAAAGCCGACGCAGTGATGGCAATAAAAGAGTACCACTGGGCGATGAGCCTTTGTAATCGGGTACTTGAGCTCGATGAGAATAATGGTCCGGCACTTTATCAACGTGCTTGTGCCTATGCACGTTTGGGCGCTGAAGAACAAGCGATTGAAGATTTACAAAGAGCGGTGCAAACCAGCCCATCGCTTAAAGATGCAGCAGCGGAAGAGGATGACCTAGAATCCCTCTATGGCAATAAAAAGTTTGAGGCTTGGCTGCAAGGTGAAGCTGCACAAAATGACTAATTATAGAGGAATGTATGTGCAATTATTCATAACAAACTATTATTGTCTTAACGATTAATTTTTATCATTAGACACGTTATAGCTTTTTCTCCATAAAGCACGTGGCAGTTGACCTGCAGGGTGCTTCATTCGCTCAAATGACGTGCCTTTTATCCATCGATTTAGTGAGAGATAAGTGTGGAAAAAGAATCCAAATTAGACCGTGTTCGTGCTGACTACAATGTGCAATATTGGAGCCAGGGTTTCTTTGCAATTGATAATGACGGTGAAGTGGTTGTGTCCGCAAGGCAAGACCAAGAGAAGGGAACACCGTTAAGTCGCATCGTGGAACAGCTCCAAGACCAAGGTCTGAACGTACCGGTATTGGTTCGCTTTCCACAGATTCTTCATCAGCGTGTGCATGGTATTTGTGAAGCATTTAACCAGGCCATTGAAGAATATGACTATCCAAATCGCTATCTATTGGTTTATCCAATTAAAGTAAACCAACAAAAAGAAGTCGTTGATGAAATTCTAGCGAGCCAAGCACGTCTAGAGCACAAACAACTGGGTTTGGAAGCTGGCAGTAAGCCAGAACTTCTTGCGGTGCTAGCAATGGCACAACAAGCAAGCTCAGTTATCGTTTGTAACGGTTACAAAGACCGTGAATACATTCGTCTTGCTTTGATCGGTGAAAAGCTGGGTCATAAAGTATTTATCGTTTTGGAAAAAATGTCTGAATTGGACATCGTCCTGAGCGAAGCAAAAAGTTTGGGTGTCAAACCACGTTTGGGTTTGCGTATTCGCTTAGCATCTCAAGGTGCGGGTAAATGGCAATCAAGCGGCGGTGAAAAATCGAAATTTGGTTTGTCGGCATCGCAAGTACTGACCGTTATTGAACGTCTAAAGAAAGAGAAACAGCTTTCTGCGCTGCAATTGGTACACTTCCACTTAGGTTCGCAAATGGCGAACATTCGTGACGTACGTAACGGCGTCAACGAAGCAGCGCGTTTCTACTGTGAATTGCGTGCCCTTGGGGCGTCAATTAATTACTTTGACGTAGGTGGCGGCCTAGCGGTTGACTACGATGGTACTCGTAGCCAATCCTCCAACTCGATGAACTATGGTTTGATTGAGTACGCGCGTAACGTCGTGAGCTCCGTAGGTGATATCTGTAAATTGTACGATCAGCCAATGCCGAACATCATTTCTGAGTCGGGTCGTTCGATTACGGCGCATCATGCGGTTTTGATCACAAACGTGATTGGTGCAGAAGCGTATTCTCCTGAGCCAGTGTCAGAACTGGAAGATGAAGAGTCGCTACTGCTGCAAAACATGTGGCGTAGCTGGGAAAACCTTCACGAAGGTTCCGATGCTCGTGCACTGATTGAGATTTACAACGATACACAAGCTGACTTATCTGAAGTGCACAGTCAATTCGCGACTGGTGTACTGAATTTGCATCAACGTGCTTGGGCGGAACGTCTAGCACAGCGCATTTATCATGAGCTAAGTCGGCGCATGAACAATAAAAACCGCTTCCACCGTCCAATTCTTGATGAATTGCAAGAGCGTTTGGCAGATAAGTTCTTCGTGAACTTCTCACTGTTCCAATCTTTGCCTGACGCTTGGGGTATTGATCAGGTGTTCCCTGTATTACCGATTTCTGGCTTAGATCAACTAGAAGATCGCCGTGCGGTGATGTTGGATATTACCTGTGACTCAGACGGTATTGTGGAGCAATACGTTGAGGGCCAAGGCATTGAGAACACTTTGCCTGTACCACAATGGAACCAAGATAAGCCGTACCTAATGGGATTTTTCCTCGTAGGCGCTTACCAAGAAATTCTGGGTGACATGCACAACTTGTTTGGTGATACCCACAGTGTGGTGGTCAACATTACAGAGAAAGGTGAGCCAGAAATTGCGTTTATTAACCAAGGCGATACCGTCGAAGATATGATGCGTTACGTGCATATTGACGTCGATATGATTCGTGCCAACTATCAACAACTGCTTGAGCAGCGTGTTGAAGAAAACGAGCGTGAAGCGATTCTGCAAGAACTTGAGCAGGGTCTATGTGGCTACACTTATTTAGAGGATTTTTAAATGAATGATTTGTTTACGAAAACTGATTATTCACTTTATTCAAATGCAATGACTTTCGTGCGTCGTCCTTACGTGAGAGATCCGATTGATGTTGAAGCGGATGTGGTGGTGTTAGGTGTGCCATTGGATATGGCCACCTCTGGTCGCCCAGGCGCACGCATGGGGCCTGATGCGATTCGTAAAGCATCGGTTAACCTTGCATGGGAAGGTAAAAAATTCCCTTGGGATTTCAGCCTGTTTGATCGCATCAATGTGATTGATAGCGGTGACTTAGTGTTTGACTGTGGCGACGCAGAAGACTTCACCTACCGTTTAGAAGCGGCAGCGGGTGAGATCCTAAAATCAGGCAAAACGTTACTAGCACTCGGTGGTGACCACTTTATTACCTTGCCAATTTTGCGTGCTTACGCAAAACACTTTGGCGAAATGGCACTGGTGCACTTTGATGCCCACACTGACACTTATGCAAATGGCAGTGCTTATGACCACGGTACTATGTTCTACCATGCACCAAAAGAAGGTCTGATTTCAGCGAAGCATTCGATTCAAATCGGTATTCGTACTGAATACAAAGCAGAAAATCACGCATTTAACGTGATTAATGCGATGGAAGCGAATGACCTAACTGCAGATGAAATCGTCGCGCAAATTAAAGCAGTCGTTGGCGATCGTCCAGTCTACTTTACGTTTGATATTGACTGTCTTGATCCTGCGTTTGCACCAGGTACGGGTACTCCTGTATGTGGCGGTATGACTTCAGATAAGATTCTGAAAATCATCCGTAAGTTAAAAGATGTCAACATCGTGGGTATGGATGTGGTGGAAGTTTCTCCTCCATACGATCAAAGCGAAGTCACAGCGCTAGCCGGTGCAACCATTGCACTTGAGCTTCTTTATACTTGGGCATCAAAACGCCCAGAAAAAGGCGCAGTACAAGGCGCTTAATCGCCGCGCTTCGAGCACTCTCGATAAGTAAATGTACAATCGGCCTCAAATGAACTTTGAGGCCGATTTTTTTGTCATTAATCTGGCCATAAACGTAACGATAAGCACCGAAAACCACGGTGAACTCGATCTGGTTCTTGAACGTAACGGTTATTAGCAATACCAAGAGGTACTCGAACCGATCCTTGAACGTTACGGTTACCAGCGATACCAAAGGGGTACTCGAATCGGTTCTCGAACGTACCGGTTATCAATGAAAACCACGGCGAACTCGAACCGGTTCTTGAACGTAACGGTTATCAACGAAAACCACGGCGAACTCGATCAGGTTCTCCCCCCTTGTTTTTAAGGGGGGAGTTAGAGGGGGGATCATGCTCAGGAGCCAAGTTTTTAATCGTAATACACTGAATTATAATAATATTTAATATTATAGCATGTCCAACACATACCAATATTACTCACGTGTTGGAATGCGTAAACTCTTGATAGGTTGATCGATAACCACATTGGTGGTCACGCGCTTAATTTGTGGAAACTGACTCATCAAACCTTCAATAAAGCCATCGTACTCTTTGGTTGTGCTTGCAGAAACCACGAGCATCACATCAATATTGCCTGTCACGTAAAAGAGCTGCTGTACGCAAGCATGTGTACGGGCCCATTGCGTCAGCTCTTTTAACACTGTGTAGTTATCTCGCTCTATTTCAATACTGGCGAGAAATGACATAGGGTGGACACTGGCCTCTTGAGCAACGATGGCGACTTCTTGTTCGATGACTCCTTCGTCACGCAGCCGTTTAATGCGTCTTTGTACTGCCGACGGGGAAAGTCCTACTTGTTCAGCGATCGATTCACTGGAGAGACGGCAATTTTTTTGGAGCAAAGCCAAAATATGGCGATCAAAAGCATCCAATGGAGTCATAAGTTTCTTTTCTTCTCACTACTTAGCCCCATTATGGGGAATAACGTATCAATTTGGTGCGACGCTGGATTTTATGCACTGAAACGGGTGAAACGCTGCAAAATAGGCAACACTTGAGGGCAGGTTGCAGAGTTTCGTGTTAGCGGTTAACGCACACTAGACGCTGAACATACTAAGCTTTTTTGTTGAGGACAAGAGATGTCAGACAATTCCTATCGTTACGCGCCAGAAACGGCAGTGGTTCGCGCCTTTGTTGACCCTGAGTTGGCAACTCAAGCCATATCCCCTTCGATGGTGATGTCGGTCAATCACTGCTTTGACCCACAGCAAGGGGCCTTTTCTGCACAAGGATTAGAAGACTTGTCCGAAGCTCCCTACCTTTATGCTGGGTGGAGCAACCCTACGGTAGATCAACTCGAGCAGCGTTTAGCACATTTAGAAGGGGCTGAAGCGTGCTTAGCGACGGCGACAGGTATGGCGGCGATCTCTGGATTGTTTTTATCGCTACTTAAGCACGGCGATCATCTTATTATTAGCGATGTTTGCTACGCCGGGGTGTATGAATTTGCAACACAAGTTTTGCCTGATTATGGGGTAGAAGTGACTGCAGTCGATACCAGTGACATAACCCAAGTGCTCAACGCACTGCAAAAAAACACCAAATTGGTGCATATCGAAACCCCAAGTAACCCATTATTGACCTTAACCGACATCCGTTCGCTCGCTAATGGCTTAAAAACCAGTGGCACGTTATTAAGTGTCGATGCGACCTTTTCTACGCCAGTGATCACTAAGCCGTTGAGTTTTGGAGCCGATATTGTTGTGCACTCGCTGACCAAGTTTATTAATGGTCATGGTGATGTTTTAGGTGGGGCAATTTTGGGCAGCAGATCACTGTTAAACCAAATCCGCTCAAGGGCTGGCGTCTATCTTGGGGCGACGCTTTCTGCCCAAAGCGCTTGGCTGATTATGCGCGGAATGGAGACCCTTTATCCGCGCATGAAGACCCTGTGCAGCAGCGCACATGAGATAGCTAACTGGTTGGAAAAACAGCCACGCGTATTGCGCGTTTTATATCCAGGGCTTGCGTCACATCACCAATTTGCACTTGCACAGCAACAGATGGCACTTTTTGGCGGCATAATTGCATTCCAAGTAGATGACATAGATTTGATTCAACAGCGTTTTGCTCAAGAATCACACGTTTTCTACTACGCGTTCTCAATTGGACATCAACGTAGCTTAGCCGTGGCGATGAAAACCGATGAGTTAGACCAATCCACTTATCATTTCACTGCTGAAAAGCGGGCTGCATTTCGTTCTTTTGCTGGCGATGGGGTAATACGCCTCTCGATTGGTTTAGAAGCAACGGAAGATTTACTGCGAGAACTTGAACATTTATTGCGCTAGTTTTAAGTGTTTACATGCATATGTTCCTCTACAATTAGAAAACTAATGCAAACAAAGTGTTGAAAAACGATGATAAATTCGCGCATTATCTGTAGTGCGCCTGTGTCTGGCGTTTATCGCTTGATAAACGTCATTCCATCGCGTTTCGTGATAGGAAGAACGATAGCAATAAAATGCATAACAAAATAAATAAGGGATAATATGAAAAAGTTTGTTAAGTCGACTGTAGCGAGTCTGGTTTTTGCCTGTACTGCATTAAGTGCAACTCAAGCTTCAGCTGCCACCTCAACACTTGAAAGCGTGTTGAATGCAGGTGAACTGAAAGTCTGTTTTGATGCGGGTTATATGCCGTTCGAAATGAAATCAAAAGACGGTCGTTTTATTGGTTTTGATATCGATTTGGCTAAACACATGGCACGTTCTATTGGTGTGAAATATGAGCCTGTGAACACCGCTTGGGATGGTATCATTCCAGCGCTGCAAACGGGTAAATGTGACATCATCATGGCGGGGATGACTATCACGCCTGAACGTAACCTTAAAGTGAACTTTGCTCAGCCTTATATTGTCATCGGTCAATCGATCATTTTGTCGAAAAAACTGGAAGGCAAAATTAAGAGCTACAAAGACTTAAACGATCCTAAATACACCGTCGCAACAAAACTGGGTACTACTGGTGCTGAAGCGACTAAGAAATACCTGCCCAAAGCTAAGTTAGACCTATATGACACTGAAGTAGACTCTGTGCTACAGGTGACAAACGGTAAAGCGGATGCTTTCATCTACGACTTCCCTTATAACGCCATCTATGCTGCGCAACACAAAGGTCAAATCGAACACTTAAGTAAGCCGTTTACTTATGAACCTCTGGGTTGGGCGATTCGTCAAGACGATCCTAACTTCCTTAACTTCTTGAATAACTATCTACGTCAAATTCAAGGTGACGGTACTTACGAACGTCTATACGACAAATGGTTTAAATCCGACAGTTGGTTGAAAGACGTCCAATAAGGACTTTAGCTATCATCACTAGGGCAAGCGAGCTTGCCCTAATTTTACCCAAAATAAGAAAGAGAACAGAGTGATGCAGTCAAAATCCTCACGTTGGGTTGGACATGGAATTTATGTCCTGATCATGATTATGTTCATTGGCGCTATTTATGGCGCAGGTAAGAGCATCAATTACAATTGGCACTGGGACAGACTTTGGCCATATGTGATTAACACCGATATGCAAGATATTCGCGCAGAAGGTGATGGCACAGCGGTCATCAAGGATAAACAGTTGGTTATCCAGCTCGACCAGTCAGACAAACCACAGGTCATTAAAAAATATAGCAATTTGATGGTTAGCGACGGTGATATCGTATTTCAGGGTGATACCATAGCGCAGCTCAGTCAATGGAAATTCGGTCCGATAGCAACAGGGCTATGGGTCACGATTAAAATATCGTTTATTTCGCTCGTTTTTGCCGTGTTACTCGGTCTAGTCTTTGGTTTAATGCGTGTGGCGAAGAACCATACCGCGCGAGATTTTGCCCTCACTTATGTTGAGTTGATTCGCGGAACACCACTGCTGGTACAAATTTTTATCGTCTATTTCTTTATCGGGACGGTAATGGATTTTGACCGCTTTACCGCTGGGGTAGTAGCACTGTCTGTGTTTACTGGCGCGTACGTTGCTGAAATTGTGCGTGCAGGTATTCAAGCTATTCCAAATGGACAGATGGAAGCTGCGCGTTCGCTAGGGATGAACTACGCTCAGGCGATGTTGTACATCATTTTGCCGCAAGCGATGAAGAAAACCTTGCCACCACTGGCGGGTCAGTTCATTAACTTAATTAAAGACTCTTCATTGGTCTCTGTTATTTCCATCACCGATTTGACCAAAGCGGGTCGTGAAGTGGTGAGTGGCAGCTTTGCACCGTTTGAAGTGTGGTTTACCGTTGCAGCACTGTATTTAGTAGTAACAGGCAGCCTGTCTTGGGCTATCCAACGTTTAGAGAAGAGGTTGTCAGCCAGTGACTAATCAATATAAAGGCGACGATATTGTCGTTGCTAAAGATGTCGACAAATATTACTCCAATGGTTGCCATGCGTTGAAAGCCGTTTCAACCACCATCAAACGTGGTGAAGTTGTCGTGATCATTGGACCTTCTGGTTCAGGTAAGTCGACCTTCTTGCGCACGTTAAACCAGTTGGAGGAGATCTCATCCGGCACCATCTTTATCGATGGGATGGATATGTACGCCAAGACGACGGACATTAACCAACTGCGCCAAAACGTGGGCATGGTGTTCCAAAGCTTTAACCTCTTCCCACACAAAACCGCATTGGAAAACGTGATGCTAGCGCCTTTGAAAGTGGCGAAACGCCCTTTGAAAGACGTTGAGGAAGATGCGAAGAGCTTGATTAAACGTGTTGGGCTATCTGACCGCATGAATAACTACCCATCGCATCTTTCTGGTGGTCAGCAGCAGCGTGTGGCCATTGCCCGTGCTTTAGCCATGAAACCGGACCTTATGCTCTTTGATGAACCGACTTCGGCGCTCGACCCTGAAATGGTGGGTGAGGTTTTAGACGTTATCAAAGACCTTGCCGCAGAAGGGATGACCATGGTCATCGTAACGCACGAAATGGGTTTTGCCCGTGAAGTGGCAGACCGAGTCCTCTTTATGGAAGATGGCACCTTGCTGGTGGATGACTCGCCTAAATCGGTATTCGATGGTGCGCCACATCCGCGTTTGCAGCAGTTCTTAGCTAAAGTGTTATAACCTAAGTCTTATCACCAAAGTTAAGTAACGCACTTGATAAAAGCCCCACTTGGGGCTTTTTTACCTTCTTCCATCGACGATATCCCCCTCATTTCGTTGCACTGTTTGGGCGAATTTTGACCTATCGCATACTCAGGCAGCCAAATGTAATAATCTTAGAGAGAAACTCACCGCTGACTGACATTTCCCATATCGCTTTTTGTCATTTTGTTCGCCAGAGAATTAGGCTAGGGGAGATGAAATGCAATTAACTGAAAATGACCGTACCGCTCTGTATAACGTTTGGATGTCACAGAAAGCCAAGATGCAAATTACGCAGATGGAGATGACCAAACGCTTGGGTGTAAGCCAGATGGAATTTTCCCAATTGCTCCGTGGTAATGCGCCATTAACCATGAATTTCGTGAGCAAGTTTTGTCAACAGTTACATGTTGAACCCTATAACGTGTTGCCGACCTTAAAACGTCAGTACACAGCAGGAGATGTGGTGGTGCATTTGCAAAGCAGAATCAGCGTGGATGGAGAGATTCAAAATATTCATGTTGAGGGCAATCAAGTCATTATTGATTACACTCACCAAGCAAAGTAATGCCGAGCTAACGCTCGGCTTTCACTATCTACACCAACGCTATTTGCTACTACTGTGGCTATCTGCTTTGAGCCTGAGCTTGATTCATTTCTGAATAGCGATAGAGCAGTTGAGTTAATGCCGTTGACCATTCCAAGGCGTCATTAGGACGAGTGGAGACGCGTTGTTCAATTTCTTGGCAGTGTGCCATTAATGGAATAACGCGATCCAACTGAAAACCAATCGCATAAAAGTGCCATAGAATCAGGCGACACATACGTTCAATGTTTTGTTCTGCATTTTGCGATTGAGCAAACTGCGACGGAATTTCGCCAAGCGCGACAGCATGCAAACGCAAAGTAGCATCAAAGTAAGCTTCTTGCTGACGCTCTTCTGTTGCTGTTTCTTGTTCTTCAAAATGAAAGATTTCACGAACCACGGGTTCAGGCACTAAACGATGCAGCATGCGCATGGCAAGTTCAGTGAGTTCTTCTTTGCTGGTGTTGTTTAAACAGTCGAAGCGATAGTCTTGTTGCATAACTTTTTGATCTATTGGATGGTCTGCTGAGAATTTTACGTGGTTAATCGTCTGTCGTCACTCTTTTATGTGCCATAAACGCATTGAAGTTGTAGTAGATCAACATAAATGTAAATAAATATGGCCTCCATCAGGACGATATTTTTATCAATTATATATTCAATTCATATAGTTACTGTGAATGTATTATGTGTGAGAAACTATTTCATCGTTACATTTCATCATATTTTGCCGCTCAACTGGACAGTAAAATTTGGTTATGATGCGACTCGATGACAGGTAAATGTCATTAACTTACTCATTTTAATATAATTTTACATCGAGGTTGCGTATGAAGAAGTTGAGTATAGTGGTGGCAATGGGCGCACTGTTTTCCGGTGCAACATTCGCTTCTGAATGGAGTTATCAAGGCGAATCGGGTCCGGATCATTGGGGTAAGGTGTCACAAACCTGCCAAACGGGTAAAAATCAAAGCCCGATCAACATTGAACAGACCACAGAAGCTAAGCTCAAAGGGGTTGATGTCCGTTATCAAGGTTCGGTGACTAACTTAGTGAACAATGGTCACACACTGCAAGCGAGCGTCTCTGGTGACAACACCGTGCGTATCGATGGAAAAGTCTTTACGCTCAAGCAGTTTCATTTCCACACCCCATCCGAAAATCTTATCAAAAGTCGTCAATACCCCTTAGAAGCGCATTTCGTGAATGCTGATGAGCAGGGTAACTTAGCGGTAATCGCGGTGATGTATCAAGTGGGAGAGGTTAATGCTCCGTTAACCACCCTAGGGAAAACCTTACCAACCAAGGGCAACACGGTCGCTATCAATGAGTCATTACCGGTTGCTTCACTGTTACCAAGCACAGAGAATTACTACCGCTTTAACGGTTCCTTAACCACGCCACCATGCAGTGAAGGGGTGCGCTGGATAGTACTCAAAGAATCTAAAATGATCTCTGATGAACAGAAAGTAACCTGGAATAAAATGATGGGGAATAATAACCGACCAATTCAGTCGTATAATGCGCGAATGGTTTTAGATAAAGAATAAATAATTTAAAATTTAACCCAATATTAACCATCCCTGCTAGTAAATATAGCGGGGATTTTTTTTTGCCAAATTTTAGGCAAAAAAAACACTCTAAGCAAAAGGCGCTTAGAGTGATATTCTGGTAATAAAATATAATTTGCTTTTATTGAGGCGCTATATTTACGCCAACAACTCTAAATAATCAGGAGATAAGCTAATTATTACTGAGTCTGGTCTGCAATGCTGTTACAAACTTGCCTTTTAAAATATACGGCAAAAATGAAAAAAACAAACAAAATTGACTTTCAAAAATGGAATGATAATTTTCATGTTTTAGGGCTTATGTTTTTGGAATTTATCGGTGTATATTTTTTCCGTCAGGGAATAACGGATGATTTCCTCGTGATTGTTTATTCTGTGAATTTTATTTATCAGAAGAAATATATTTTGGTTTAGTTTATTTATCAGAGTGAATATTAATTAAGTAAATTGGTCGATTCTGTGAATTTTAATTATCAGAAATAAATTTATCAGATTACCAAATGATCTTAATAGGTGATTTATGGAAGCTAATAGTACCAGCAAAGCCATCATGTTGGCTGGACGAAGAATACTTTTCGCTCAAGCTGCCCTAGGAGTGTTATTTGTGATCGGGGCATTCCTGTTTGCTGGGCAGTTGAGTGGTGAGTCTGCGGTTACAGGAGTCGTTATCGCTGTTCTCCCTTCGCTATTTGGGATGGGGTTAGCCTCTATTAAATCGAGGTCTAAACCTTCGGAGAGCTTGCGAGACTTGATGAATTTGAGCCGCAACACCAAAGTGATTTACACCATTATCATGTTTGTATTGACCTTTCGGTTACTCGCTCTTCGCAACATCATCGTTTTGGTCGCGTTCAGTGTAGCGATGCTCGGGCATTTCTTTACACCGTTCTTTACCGACAGAAACGAAGGGAAGGCATAGATGGCAAAAGTGGAAACCGCTCATGAGTATATTGAGCACCACCTAACCTTTCTTACCTCAGGTGAGGGATGGTTAGGAATCAATATCGACTCCATGTTTATGGTTTGGTTATTAGGTCTCGTATTTATACTTTCGTTTCGCTATGCAATTAGTAAAAGCACGAAAGGAGTACCAAGCCGTTTTCAGTGTCTTATTGAGTTAATATTTGAGTTTGTCGAAAACCTTTGCAGCGAAATATTTCAGTCGCGCGACCGTTTAATTGGTCCACTGGCATTGACTATTTTCGTGTGGGTTTTATTGATGAATGCTATCGACTTGTTGCCGGTAGATTTGATTCCTCAATTAACTCAAGCAATGGGGATTGGTCATTTCCGTGCACTACCATCAGCAGACGTAAATATCACTATGTCTATGGCGTTATGTGTATTTGTTCTGGTTATTGGATATACATTAAAAAGTAAAGGTCTATCAGGATTTATCAAAGAGTTAACAACTCAGCCATTTACTTCACCAGTGTTGTACCCAGTTAACTTTGTTTTGGAAATGGTAACTTTGATATCCAAACCAATTTCTTTAGGTTTGCGATTGTTTGGCAATATGTACGCAGGTGAAATGATCTTCATTCTGATTGCATTAATGCCTTGGTGGATTCAATGGCTACTTAGTGTGCCATGGGCTCTATTCCATATATTAATTGTTGTTCTTCAGGCCTTTATTTTCATGGTATTGACCATCGTTTATTTAGCAATGGCCAAAGAAGAAAGCCATTAATTTATTCATTTGTTTTTTAATTACTTATTCAATCTTTGATTCAATTCTAGGAGTTGTTATGGATATCGTTAGCGCAGTTCTCTATGTAGCCGGTGCACTACTGATTGGTTTAGGTGCAGCAGGTGCTGCATCTGGTATCGGTAACCTGGCAGGTAAATATCTGGAAGGTGTAGCGCGTCAACCTGACTTGACCCCAATGCTTCGTACTCAGTTCTTCATCATGATGGGTCTAGTCGACGCGGTTCCTATGATCGGTGTTGGTATCGGTTTGTACATCATCTTCGCTGTAGCGTAATTCAAACTAACCGAAACTAATAACGTTATAGATGTGAGGGTGCTATGAACATTAATGCAACAATGCTAGGCCAAGTGATCTCCTTTGTGATTTTCGCATGGCTATGCATGAGATACGTATGGCCACCACTCGTCAAACTGTTGGATGAACGCCGCGCAGAAATCGCTAAAGGTCTAGAACATGCAGATGATGCTGCAAAAGAGCTGGAACTAGCAAAAGCAAACGGCGCCGCCTTGGTTGCAGAAGCTCGTGAAAAAGCGCAATCCATCGTTGCTCAAGGCAAACAACGCCAAGAAGTGATGATTGAAGAAGCGGTAGAGCTGGCCAACAAAGAGAAGGACCGCATTATTGCGGAAGGCAGAGCGGAAATCGAAACTGAACGTAACCGCCTACGTCAGGAACTGCAAGCTGAGATGGCCGATCTGGTGATTGAAAGTGCAAGCAAACTGATTAGCCGTAATCTCGACAGCGAAGCGAATCGTGATCTAGTCAATCGATTCATCAAAGAACTGTAAGGAGGGCGTATGTCTGAAGTGACAGAAATCGCTCAACCTTATGCAAAAGCCGCTTTTGACTACGCAAGAGACAATCAAGCGTTAGAACAATGGCAGCAGATGCTCGACATTTTAGGAATGATTCTGGAGCAACCTATCGTTGCCGACGCTGTCGATTCACTCGATGGGGAAGGATCAGAAGAGACCATTTTGGACTTACTGCTGCACGCAGGGGGTGAATGGTTCGATGAGTTCTTCCAGAACTTTCTAAAAATTATGGCTGAGAACCGACGCTTGAAAGCGTTGGCCGAAGTGCTCGCTCAGTTTCGTGAATTAAAAGCGGAACACGAGAAAACCATGCAGGTGACAGTGTGTGTTTCTGAATTGCTTGACGACGAGCAACTGGCACAGATAACGAATGCGTTGAGTGCCAAATTTGGTAAATCCATCACACTGGAACAACAGATTGATCCATCCCTAGTAGGTGGTGTGGTGATTAAAGCCGATCAAATGGTCTTTGATGGCAGTGTCATCTCGAATATCGGCCGCCTCTCGACCAACCTACATGCGTAATGGGGTAAAGAAATGCAATTAAATTCAAACGAAATCAGTGAATTAATCAGAGAGCGTATCGTTAGCTTCGAACTGGCTTCTGAAGCGAAAAACGAAGGTACGATTGTCTCTGTAAGCGACGGGATCATCACTATTCATGGTCTTGCAGATGTCATGCAAGGTGAGATGATCGAACTCCCTGGCAACCGCTTTGCCTTGGCGTTGAACCTAGAACGCCACTCTGTTGGTGCGGTAGTTATGGGGCCATATGCTGACCTTTCTGAAGGTATGAAAGTCAAAGGGACAGGTCGTATCTTGGAAGTGCCAGTCGGTAATGAGTTGCTTGGCCGTGTAGTAAACACACTAGGTCAACCTATCGATGGTAAAGGTCCAATTAAAGCTAAAGTCTTCAACCCTGTTGAAGTGATTGCCCCTGGTGTTATCGAACGTAAATCGGTAGACCAACCAATCCAAACGGGTTACAAATCCGTTGATGCGATGATTCCAATTGGCCGTGGCCAACGTGAATTGATCATCGGCGACCGTCAAACGGGTAAAACTGCGATGGCGATCGATGCGATCATCAACCAAAAATCGCTCGGCGTTAAATGTATTTACGTTGCGATTGGCCAAAAAGCGTCCACTATCGCTAACGTAGTACGCAAACTTGAAGAGCATGATGCGCTATCCAACACCATCGTGGTTGTGGCATCAGCTTCTGAAGCGGCAGCACTACAATACTTAGCACCTTACTCTGGTTGTACCATGGGTGAGTACTTCCGTGACCGCGGTGAAGATGCACTTATCGTGTACGATGATTTGTCAAAACAAGCGGTTGCTTACCGTCAAATCTCATTGCTACTAAAACGCCCACCAGGTCGTGAAGCATTCCCTGGCGACGTATTCTACTTGCACTCTCGTTTGCTAGAACGTGCAGCGCGTGTTAACGCAGAATACGTTGAGCGTATGACGAACGGTGAAGTGAAAGGCAAAACTGGTTCTTTGACTGCATTGCCAATCATCGAAACACAAGCGGGTGACGTATCTGCCTTCGTACCTACTAACGTAATTTCGATCACCGATGGTCAGATCTTCCTACAAACTGAACTGTTCAACTCAGGCCTACGTCCAGCAGTTGACCCAGGTATCTCAGTATCTCGTGTAGGTGGTGCTGCTCAAACTAAGATCATGAAAAAGCTCTCTGGTGGTATTCGTACTGCATTGGCTCAGTACCGTGAATTGGCGGCATTCGCTCAGTTCTCGTCTGACCTAGACGAAGCAACTCGTCGTCAGTTAGACCACGGTGAAAAAGTGACTGAACTGATGAAACAGAAACAGTACTCACCAATGACCGTCGCTGAACAGGCACTGGTAATTTTCTCAGCAGAAAAAGGCTTCTTAAACAACATCGAATTGGCCAATGTGTCTAAATTCGAAGAAGACCTACTGGCTTACGCTCACCAAAACCACGCTGATTTGATGAAACACATCGATGAAACTGGTGCTTACGGTGACGACGAAGAGAAACAGTTGTTTAGTTTGATGGAATCGTTCACTGCACTGCAATAACGGTTAAGCGTGACTAAGTAGGAGGCCTTTATGGCAAATTCGAAAGAGATTCGCACCAAGATTGCTAGTGTTCAGAGTACCCAAAAAATCACCAGCGCGATGCAGATGGTGGCCGCAAGTAAAATGCGGAAAGTGCAACAAAACATGGAAGCATCGCGCCCTTACGCAAAAAACATGCGTAAGGTAATCAGTCACGTATCGGCTGGGACGTTGGAATACACCCACCCATTCCTTCAGGAGAGAGAGATTAAGCGTGTGGCTTACATCATCATCTCTTCTGACCGTGGTTTGTGTGGCGGTTTGAACTCTAACCTGTTCAAACGTGTTCTTAACGACATGCAAGAGTGGCAACAAAAAGGTGTGGAAGTGGATACGACATTGATTGGTTCGAAAGCCATTGGCTTTTTCCAATCAATGGGGAAGGTGATTGCTCAGACTTCAGGTCTTGGTGATACACCGAAACTGGAAGATTTGCTCGGTACGGTGAACGCCATGCTAGAGCATTACTCCCAGGGCAATATTGACCGCCTGTATTTGGTGTTCAACCAATTTGTAAACACCATGGTGCAAAAACCACGAGTATTACAGATGTTGCCGTTCCCTAAAGAAGACATTGAACGCAATCAAGAGGCTCGTTGGGATTATATCTACGAGCAGTCTCCTCAAGACATACTCAACCATCTGATTCACCGTTACGTTGAATCACTGGTGTATCAGGGTGTGGTTGAGACCATCGCTTGTGAACAAGCGGCACGTATGATGGCGATGCAATCAGCGACCGATAATGCGGGTCAGTTGATTGATGATCTGCAATTGGCGTTTAACAAAGCGCGTCAATCGGCCATCACCAATGAATTAACGGAAATCATTTCCGGTGCTGCTGCGGTTTAGAGAGAGAAATTTGAGGTTTTTATTATGAGTATTGGCAAAATCGTCAAAGTCATTGGCGCGGTTGTCGACGTTGAGTTCGCACAGAACCAAGGTCCACGCGTTTATGATGCGCTGAAAGTTCTCAGCGGTGAAAACTCATCGTTAATGCTGGAAGTTCAGCAACAACTGGGCGGCGGTGTCGTTCGTTGTATCGCAATGGGTACATCCGACGGCCTAAAACGTGGCATTCAATGTGAAACCACTGGCGGTCCTATCGAAGTTCCAGTTGGTGTGCAAACCCTAGGTCGTATCATGAACGTACTAGGTGAACCGATTGATGAATGTGGTCCTATCGGTGAAGAAGTGAAATACGGCATTCACCGTGAAGCGCCAAGCTACGAAGAACAGTCCAACGCCACTGAGCTACTTGAAACAGGTATCAAAGTTATCGACTTGATTTGTCCATTCGCTAAGGGTGGTAAAATCGGTCTGTTTGGTGGTGCGGGTGTTGGTAAAACCGTTAACATGATGGAACTTATCAACAACATCGCGAAAGCGCACTCAGGTCTATCTGTATTTACAGGTGTGGGTGAACGTACTCGTGAAGGTAACGACTTCTACTACGAAATGAAAGAAGCCGGCGTACTGGATAAAGTAGCCATGGTTTACGGTCAGATGAACGAGCCACCGGGCAACCGTCTACGTGTTGCGTTGACTGGTTTGACTATCGCAGAACGTTTCCGTGATGAAGGTCGTGACGTACTGTTATTCGTGGATAACATTTATCGTTACACCTTGGCAGGGACTGAAGTATCAGCACTGCTTGGTCGTATGCCATCAGCGGTAGGTTACCAACCAACACTGGCTGAAGAGATGGGTGTATTACAAGAACGTATTACCTCAACCAATAAAGGTTCAATCACTTCTATCCAAGCGGTATACGTACCAGCCGATGACTTGACTGACCCTTCACCAGCAACCACCTTTGCTCACTTGGACGCGACCATTGTATTGTCTCGTAACATCGCAGCACTAGGTTTGTACCCAGCAGTTGACCCATTGGACTCAACATCTCGTCAACTTGACCCTCAAGTGGTTGGTCAAGAACACTACGATGTAGCACAACGCGTTCAAATGACTCTGCAACGTTACAAAGAGTTGAAAGACATCATCGCTATCCTAGGTATGGATGAGTTGTCTGAAGAAGATAAACGTTTGGTGTCTCGCGCTCGTAAAGTAGAACGTTTCCTTACTCAGCCTTACCACGTAGCGGAAGTGTTTACTGGACAACCTGGTAAATTCGTATCGTTGAAAGATACCATTTCTGGGTTCAAAGCTTTGCTAGACGGTCAATACGATGAAATCCCAGAACAAGCCTTCTTGTACTGTGGCACCATCGATGACGTTCTGGAAAAAGCGAAAACGCTATAACAACTATCAGGAGGCATTATGGCTATAGGTGTAACGCAAAATACGTTTCAACTGAACGTGGTAAGCGCTGAAGGCACGCTGTTTTCTGGTCCTGCGCACGCGTTAGCTATTGCCGGTGCTGACGGTGAGCTGGGCATTCGCCCAGGTCACTCACCATTGATCAGTAAAATAAAACCGGGTGTGGCTCGTATTGCGGGCAAACTTAACGAACCAGAAGACATTCTTTATATCTCTGGTGGTTTAGTTGAAGTACAACCTGATAGTGTGACTGTGTTGGCGGATACTGCTCTTCACGGTAGCGAAATTGATAAAGCTCGCGCAGAAGCGGCACGTAAAGCGGCAGAAGAGCACATCCGTCAATCGGGGGACGATGTGAACTTTATGCAAGCTCAAGTCGAGTTAACCAAAGCGTTAGCTCAGTTGCGTGCTGTCGAACTCGCTAGTAAAACGTCAAGAAAACAACGTTAATCGTTTGATGTTGTGGAGCACTAAAAAGGCACGCATTGCGTGCCTTTTCTTTGTACAGAGAAAACCCCCAGCTTGGCTGGGGGTTCCGTTAAGCTTATAGCTATAAGTCAGTTATAAAACCCCTTTCAATTTGTTAGAAATACCTTGTGGTCTGGCAACTACAAGAGTTAATCAGAAATTGAAAGGGGGTCCCAATATGGGGGACGAGAAGAGCTTAGCTCACACAAGATGGAACTGTAAATATCATATAGTATTCGCACCCAAATATAGAAGGCAGGTGTTCTACGGTGAAAAACGTCGAGCAGTTGGAGAAATCTTGCGAAAGCTATGTGAATGGAAAGACGTGAATATACTCGAGGCTGAATGCTGTAAAGATCATGTTCATATGCTTTTAGAAATCCCACCGAAGTTGAGTGTTTCAGGTTTTATGGGATATTTAAAAGGTAAAAGTAGTTTGATGCTCTATGAGCGATTTGGGGATTTGAAGTTCAAATACCGAAATCGAGAATTTTGGTGCCGGGGTTATTACGTTGATACAGTCGGTAAAAATACAAGCCAGATCCAAAATTACATCAAGCATTAATTAGATCAAGACAAAATGGGAGAGCAACTGTCGATCCCATATTCAGGTAACCCGTTTACGGGTCGCAAGAAATAGTCATATGCAAATGTCAGATCACGATGCGCCTGCTAGGGCGCTGCTGGTAGGAGAGCCTTATAGGCGCATATGAAAAACCTCCGGCTATGCCGGAGGATATTTTTTTTGTTCGGATTCCTTTGCTAAGAAGGTTCGTGATGTAAAAGTCTTACAAAGAGAACTCTTTTAACTGTCCTTCGACTTGATCCACTTCTTTTGAGTATTGTTTGACTATGGTGTTCATCGAGGTAGCAAGCTCTCCTGTTTGATCGGCAATTTGCGCCAAAGTATCAATGTCTTGGTTAACATCTTCACTGGCTTTTGATTGCTCTATGGTCGCGTTGGCAATGCTATTAATGTGAGAGTTTACCTGTTCAATGACATGCTCAAGCTCGGCGATGCTGGAGTTCACCGTCGACACCGATTCAAAGGTTTTGCCTGTGGCATCACGGCTTTTTGCCATATTGTCCACGGCAGTAGTGGTATTGCTAGTAATGTTACCGAGCAGTTCACTGATGTGCTCCGTTGCTTCTTTACTGCGCTGAGCCAAATCACGAACTTCAGTGGATACCACCGCAAAACCGCGGCCGTGTTCACCAGCGCGAGCTGCTTCAATTGCTGCGTTTAACGCTAGCAGGTTGGTCTGTTCTGAAATGGCGTTAATGGTATCGACAATTTTACCGACACTTTCTGCATCCTTTTCTAACTCCAACATACATTTTTGAGTTTGCTCGATTTGATCAACTAACGCTTCAACCACTTTAAATGAAGCGCTACTTTGGGTCTGACAGGCGGAAATTTGTTCGGTCATGATCTTAGTTTCTTCCAGTGCTCGCTCAGAAGAGTGGGCGATTTCTGTGCTGGATTGAGAAAGCTCCGTCATGGCTGCGGCAATGCTCGCACATTTACCTGAGGTGTTTTGGCTCGATTTACCCAAATCCACCGCACCTTGAATAATCTTATTGAGTCGTTCCTTACTGTGGTCATTGGTAGAAATGACATTCACTAATAGCGAACGCACGTTACTGACTAACATGTTAACGCTGGCGGCCACTTGAGAGGTTTCATCTCGACCATCACTGTCTAACACCCGCGATAAATTACGCTGTTTAGCCATTGCTGATAAGTTAGTGTTAAGAATTCCAACGCGCTGTTTAAGGTCAATGATCGAGCTAAAGAGCATCACTAACAGCAGCAAACTGGCCACACCCCCGACAGAAATTAAGGTGTATTTGTTGGTTTGCGCGGACGAGGCTCTCTCCTGTGCAAGAGTCATCATCCCTTTTTGCAACTGATTACGCAGCCCATTAAGCAATTTAATTTGTTCAGTGGCTAAGTTAAACCACTCAACTGGCGCAGGCCCGGTCAACGTAGACAGGCGGTCTTTTTGTGCAAGATAGGCGTTTTGAATCTTTACCACTTCTTGCCATGTGGCACTGTTTAAAACGGTATTAAAGTTTGCTTTTAACTCTAGCGGCATAGAAATGGCAGCGATGCGCTGTGCGTATTCTCCACTACGAATATAACCTTCAATTGCCGTGTATTGACCTAAATCGGAAGCTTTTCTCGCAAACGCACCATTAAGGGCACCACGTATCTGGCCGGACCGTTCTTTCATTTCAACAATGGAAGCGAGGCTTTTACCAATTGGCGACAGTTCCACATCGGCAATATTGGCCAAAAGCGTATTGATATTATCGATGGCTAACTGATTGACATGGGAATAAAAAGAAAAAGGTGACAACGTAATGTTTAAACTGTCAACTTGACTGCGAATTTGGCTAAGTTGATTAAGAGCATTCATGACATCTTGTTTTAAAGTGGCGGTCAGCGCTTTATCGACAAACCGAGGTTGATAACTAACCAGTGCTTGAATGTTTTGATCAGAGACGGTGCGTTGCTCTTTGAGCTCTTGCACTTGTGGTCCTTGTCCTTTGGCGCCAATAACACCCGCCGTTAAGCCGCGTTCGACCGCCAAATTGTGCGCGACATTGTCATATAAGGAGATGATTTGAACAATCTCACGGTCTTTTTGCTCATGCTCAGCTTCCGTGTTTAATATCAAAATCTCGTTGATCAGCAAGCCGATGCAAATAATGATCGGCACGCCGGAAATAAATGCAACTACCTGATATAAAGGAAATAGTTTTAATATTACTTTCATTGTTAACCTGACGCCCCTTGGTATAACTTACCTTTATTTTTTGCTAGTCCGAGTCACGCTTCGAGTTGCTTAAAGCAAATGGAATAATGACACTCGGGTGATGACAATCCCTTAATCTCTACTAACTTATTGATATCTATTAACTGGTTAATACATAAAGCGAATAGATAACGGCATTTCTTGGTAAGGTACTCAACAGCCAGACCCTTGGTAAGGCCTTTTTTCTCTTTAATGCAAACACATACATATTGGTTAAGTGTAGACAAGGATAGAAAAACACCAAACGCCGTGGATGGAATTTTGGTCAAAAGTGTTTGGCGTATCAGTTAGGTCATATGCTTGATGTGAATAACGTTTCTGAAGCACGTTGTTAGGAAGAGCCTTTTCTCCAGTGGCAAATCTGTTTACACTGGCACGCGACTCAACACAAAATACCAAGGATATTATGGAACTGGACACACTTATTCAGCAGTTGGCGACTGACCCTGAACAGATTGAATTTCAAAACGTGATCGCGACTATTGATGAAAATTACGTTTTCACCCCAACCGGATTTAGCAATGGTGAGCAAGTGAACTTAGCTGACCAAAATAACGGTTCTTGCAAGATTTTTTCCTTTGCGGCACTGCATAAATTAAGTGTTGACGCGACCTTAGCCTGTTTTGGCGCTTTCTATCGCGACGAAGTGCTGCAAGACCCACAAGGCACCAACCACCAAAACATTCGTCAATTTATGATTCATGGGTGGGATGGGGTTCGTTTTGACGGACAAGCTTTAAAGATTCGCTAATGATTGATGTGAGAGCGCAGCCACACTGCATCTCACTATGATCAAACTAAAAAGAGAAATGGCCGCATTGCGCGGCCATTTTTTATGGATCATTTTTATGGTTGTTGTTATCTGATGAGTGTTAAGCCCGCGATGTTATCGCCCATTGGTTATAAAAGCGGCTGCTTTTCCAAACAAGCTCGACACAAACACAGCTCACTGCCAGTATCGGCAGCTTCTCGTTCTTCCAAATCAAAACACCAGCAAGTCGATTTTCCTGCGGCTAAGTCACAATGTGCTGGCTGATGGCAAGCAGGGCAGGTGTGAGTGGAAGAGACGCCCGCTAAGGTATCCATGATCTGTTGGCGCTGCTCTTCACTGCTGTCGCGCCAGCCAATAATTTCGTTAATGGTGCGATGGCAACCAGAGCAGATTCCACCACTATTTTTACATGCTGCTTTACAAGGCGTTTTCAACGTATTGTCTCTTTATCGTTATTCTTTGCTTCGCTGCGAACTATAACCGATGTACTGGTAAAGGGCGAGCAGCAGCGCTATCGCTTTATGGCAAAAGGCATGGCTGAAAAAGAGCACTGGACTGTGAGATAACGTGATTTTTATTTGTTGTCCCTGCTTGCAAGGTGGTCATCGACTCGCTATTATTCATGATAATGAGAATTAATATCAAATAGAGGTTGTTATGCTGCCACTCACTGTCATGATTGTTTTTGCGATTGCACTTGGGTTTAAATTGAAACTCACTCCAATGCGAATTGCTATTGCCGCTGGTGTGCTGTTTGCTGCGTTTGCATTTCAGCCACAAAATGCGTTACCCGCTTTAGTTGTGCTATTTGTCTTAGCACCTATCTTTAATCATCTTCGCCATCATGTGCGAGTTGAAAGGGCGTTTATGGGCAGTATCGCCGCCATTTGCCTAGTTATAACTGTGATGAATAACACAATTTTATAAAATAGGAGTTGTGTTAAATAGTTGTTATATAGCCATGATTTTTATGTTTTTTATGACGTAAAGTAATTCTTATTGAACAAATGAACAGTGATTTGTGGTGAGGGTAAAAAGTTTGGTAACTAATTAATTTTATAGATTTTTTATTTCATCCATTTTTGCTAATAAAAAGAGATTCTGATCGCAAATAATTTGCATTGTTTGATTGTTGCTATGGGCTCGGGTGCTTATAATTTAGAGCAATAAAAGAACAACAATAATTGTCTCGAACAACAAGGATTTCTGCATGTTCATTAATCATTTGACCCTACGATCTCGTTTAATCATCGCGGTCGCCATTCCGTGTATCGCCTCTATTGCTGTCGCTGTTGCAAGCTTGATGACCATGTCATCGATGCAACATCGTGCAGAAGAACTCTACCTTAATACAGCATCACCAATGCGAGCCGTTGCCGAGGCTGCCTCTCGCATCCCGCGCATGCGTGTCGGCATTGACATGATGCTACTGCAAGAAACGTCGCTTAAAGATGAAAAAGGGGTGTTAACTCGCGTTAAAGAAGCGCGCACTGAAGATATTCCTGAAATGCGTCAAGCAATGGAAAGTGCGGTGTCTGCCCAAGTTGACCCCAAACTTAAGGCGCGTGCTGAAGAGATTCGTAATCAATTCGAAGCCATGGTGCGTGATGAATTAAACCCGATGTTAGAAGCGTTTGAAAAAAATGACATCGATACCGCCAAACAGATTTACAAAGACCATTACGCCAAAACCTATGGTGTGATGCGTAAAGCCTCTGGTCAACTGCTTAACGATTTGCTTGGTCAAGCAGAACAGCAAAACCAACGCAGTAACAACGAATACCTCTCCGGCCGTACCCAGCAAATTGCGATCATCGTGATTGGTTTGATTATCTCCATCATCACCTCTTGGGTGATAGTGGCTAACCTGCGTCACCGCGTGACGGTTCTGAAAAACACCATGGGTGAAGCGGCGAAAACGTTGTCGCTGCGCTCGCGTGTTGAGCTCGGTGGCAGTGATGAGCTAACGGACATTGGGGATAGCTTTAACGAATTCATTAAAAAAGTGCATCTGTCGATTGACCAAGTAGCGGCCAACTCAAGAGAGCTAGCGACTATGGCATCGGATGTGGCAGATCGCGCGCGCCACACGCAGAAAAACTGTACCGCGCAGCGCGACCGTACGGTTCAAGTCGCTACTGCAATCCATGAACTGGGTGCAACGGTCAGTGAAATTGCCGGCAATGCCGCTCAAGCCGCGGATTTAGCCAAAGAGGCTACTCAACGTTCGGGTGATGGTCGTGATGTGGTGATTTCTGCTCGTGTGCAAATTGAAGAGTTGTCTAACGACTTAGTTGATACCAACCAAGTGGTGGATTCTCTGGCAGCCCAAGTTAACGTTATCAGCGCTACCTTGGATACCATTCGTAGTATTTCCGAACAAACCAACTTGCTAGCGTTGAACGCGGCGATTGAAGCTGCCCGCGCTGGCGAACAGGGCAGAGGCTTTGCGGTCGTTGCAGACGAAGTGCGCACCTTGGCAAGCCGTTCTGCTCAATCAACGGAAGAGATCCAAAAAGTCATCGATAAACTGCAAGTGGAATCAAAACGTGCTGTGAGCGCTATGGAAAATGGTCGTCAGCAGAGCAAACTTGTCGTGGATATGGCAGACAAAGCAGCGGAATCGCTTGATCTCATTAACTCCAACATCAACCAGATCAGTGATCAAAATATTCAAGTGGCTACCGCCACCGAAGAACAATCTACGGTGGTAGAAGACATCAACCGCAACGTAGAAGACATCAACCAATTGACCATGGAAACCACCGACATCGCTGAGCAACTGAACGATGCAAGCCGTAGTTTGCGCAATGTCTCGGGTGAGCTAGACAAGCTAGTAGGTAACTTCCGCTTGTAAGAAAATAACCGACCATTATGGGGTTGATAGAAATTTTTCTTATAAAACGAGATTCTCTAATAAAAAAAGCTGGGTTTAATACCCAGCTTTTTACTATGCTCTTTACGCCAGATGCAGGAGGATATTCTGTCAATGGGGATAATCAACGCCTTTGTATAGTGGCTCCGGTTTACAGGCCGAAGCCTAATCAATACAGTCTATATTCCATAATGTTATAACTTATTAATAATTTTTATGTGTGATATTGCTACTCGTCTTTAAACGTGCTTTATTGTCGACAGTTGTCGTTATTTTTGGGAAATCATCATGTGCCGTTGGCTTGCCTATCAGGGCAGTCCTATTTATTTAGATCAACTCATTTATGAGCCTGAGCATTCCCTTGTTCATCAAAGCTTAGAAGCGCGTAAAGCGGTCACTCGCGTTAACGCCGATGGATTTGGTTTAGGTTGGTATAACGAAGGGCGTGAAACCCCTGGACAGTTTCATGAAGTGTTGCCGGCGTGGAGCGATGATAACTTGCGCTCACTAGCGCATCACATCAAATCGCACCGTTTTATGGCGCATGTCCGTTCATCAACTGGCACTCAAGTGTCGCGTTCGAACTGCCATCCTTTTATCGATGAGCAATGGATGTTTTTGCACAACGGCCAAATTGGTGAATTTGAAAAGGTAAAATGTTGCCTTGAACGTCAATTACCGGAAGATCTCTACGTGAAACGCATTGGCACCACCGACAGTGAACTGATCTTTTTGATGATGCTCAAGAACGGCTTACGTGATAACCCAGTGCGTGCAATTCAAGTTACGATCAGCGAAATTGAACATGCGATGGCAGTGCGTGGCATTCAGCTTCCGTTCAAAGCGTCGATGTGTATTTCCGATGGTCAATGCTTTTGGGTGGTTCGTTACAGCAGTGATGCGCAGCCACCAACAGTGTTTACCAAGTGCTGCGAACGCGGCATGATCATGGCCTCTGAACCTTTAGAGAATTGCGCTGGTTGGAATATGATTGAGCCACAGTCCATTATTCATGTGCAAGACTGCCAGTTAACTCGCTACCAAATTGAACCCCTTGCGACTTGCGCGTAAGTCGATAGAGGTTGTCGCGATAGCGATAGACAAATATAGATAAAGTTACCCGCAACAAGCCAGCCTCGCTGGCTTGTTCCATATTCGGAAACTTGTTCCATATTCGGAAAGTAGTGGCGTACTTTTTTGTTCTCCTCAGCAAATCTTCGATTAAACAACGTAATTTACGTGTTATTGCTTCCGATTCTTCTGCTCTGTTCGAACCCAGAGACTGTTCTGTTCCAGTTTTGGAACGCTATGGCGATTTTCCATCCAATCGGATAGCAAAAGCTTATGAATCCTGTTGCGACAGTACATAGTGGCGGGTATAGTACCCTGATAAATGAGAATAAGTATCAGAATCTATTCTATTTGACTTAGGTATCTATCTGCACCATTTAATCAGGGGAATTTGTATGAAAGTCTCTACTAGCGTTGTTATGCTGGGTTTACTCGCTTCTTTTGCTAGCCACGCCGCAACGGTTACCGTTAAACACCAACTCGGTGAAACGACGGTTGAACAGAGTCCAAAGCGCGTCGTAGTGATTGGTATTGGCGCATTAGATGCTATAGACAGCTTTGGCATCAAGCCAGTTGCGGTGTCGAAAGTCGGTTTCATGCCTGATTTTCTGCAAAAATACAAAAGCGACCAATACGGTTCCGCTGGTTCACTGTTCGAGCCCGATTTTGAAGCCATTTATAACGAGCAGCCTGACCTGATCATTGTGGGGCCACGTGCCGCTTCTTCTTATGACGAGTTGTCTAAAATCGCACCAACAGTGGTTTTTGGTAACCCAGAAACGACTGATTACTGGAAAAACACCCAAGAACAGTGGCGTAACCTGGGTAAGATTTTCAATATCGAACCGAAAGTCGACGCAGAAATTGCCAAACTCGATGGCAATATTAAAGCCATTTACCAATACAACCATTCACATAAGGTGAATGCGATGACGGTACTTTCTTCTGGCGGTAACCTCAGCACGTTCGGTGATAAATCGCGCTTCTCTTCTATTTACGAAGATTTTGGTTTTAAAGAAACTGTGCCTGTGAAAGCAAACAACCGTCACGGTGACCTGATCTCTTACGAGTTTATTCGTGAAAATAATCCGCAAACACTGTTTATCATCGACCGCGACAAGTTGGTGAACAAAGGCGTAAGTCACACTCATGAAGAGTTTGAAAACGATTTGGTGAAAGCGACACAGGCTTACAAACAAAATCGCATGACCTATCTAGACCTAAATGCTTGGTATTTAGGTATTTCAGGGGTGAAAGCCACTGAGCAGATGATTGCAGACATGCAAAAAGTCACAAAAGTTCAGTAAGTGAATTTGGCCGAAACGGTACTTTCCGTTTCGGCTCATTTTGCTTAAAAGATGGGATTAAATGTTTTGGGGCTTATGTGAAAAAGTTATTGTCGGCACTTATTCTAGTCAGTGTCGCTTCGCTCTTTGTTGGGGTTGGACAGGTCTCTGTTGGCAACCTATTTGAAGCCGATGCGATGGCATGGCAGCTGTTTATTACCAGTCGCGTTCCGAGGCTACTGGCTATTTTATTGGCGGGAGCTGGCTTAAGTATTGCGGGCCTCATCATGCAGCAGATCAGCCAAAACCGTTTTGCTGCGCCTTCTACCTCTGGCACGATTGAATGTGCCATGCTTGGTTACGTGCTCAGTTTGGTGTTCTTTGGCGATGGCAACAACCTTTGGGTTATCTTCGCTACCTCGATGGCTGGCACCTGGGTCTTTGTCCAGTTCATCAACCGAATCCAATTTAAAAACGCCATCTTAGTTCCTCTGATCGGGATCATTTTCGGCAATGTCGTCTCTTCGGCGGCCACCTTTCTCGCGTACAAATACGATGCCGTGCAAAACCTCATGGGGTGGGGGGAAGCCAACTTTGCCAACCTCTTAAAAGGCGATTATGAGCTGCTTTACATTGCGTTGCCGATAGCCCTCTTTAGTTACCTGTATGCCGCGCGTATTTCTGCAGTGGGCATGGGTAAAGATTTTGCAGTCAACCTTGGGCTTAACTACCAACAAGTGCTGATCATTGGTGTCTCACTGGTCTCGATGACCTCAGCTACTGTGGTGATGATCGTGGGGCAATTGCCATTTCTTGGTTTGATCGTGCCTAACCTGGTCAGCAGTTTCTATGGTGATAATTTGCGACGCAATATTCCGATAACCGCAGTTTGTGGCGCGCTGCTTGTGCTGCTGTGTGACTTGCTTGGTCGCGTGATTATTTACCCGTATGAAATGCCTATCTCAATGATCATTAGTATTTTTGGTGGTATCACCTTTGTGGTGTTGATTCTTAGAGGGCAGCGCAATGCAGGATAGAAGTAAACTGATTGTGCTGGTATTGGTGTCGCTTTTGTTTGCGGCGCTGTTTATCTGCATTGGACTTAACGCCCATAACTATTCGTACTTTTTGTCACGGCGTGTGCCTAAAGTGTTGGCGATGACGTTGGCAGGGATCGCGATTGCGCAGTCTTCCATGGCGTTTCAAACCATCACCAACAACCGCATTTTAACGCCAAGCATCATGGGATTTGATTCTCTTTATATGCTGACGCAAACACTGGTAGTGGCGATATTCGGCGGGATGAGTTTCTACTCAGTCAATGCGTATGCCAATTTTTCGATCTCCGTTGTGGCGATGCTCAGTTTCTCGCTGTTTCTGTTCTCGTTCTATTTTCGCGGGAAATCGCGCAATTTGATGGTGTTATTACTGCTGGGCGTTATTTTGGGTGCGCTGTTTGGCAACATGTCATCGTTTATTACCATGTTGATGGACCCGAACGACTTTGCCACCTTACAGGGCAATATGTTCGCCAGCTTTAACAACGTGAATGTTGATTTGGTCTATCTCACCACACCACTTTTGATTGGCGTTGCGATAGTGCTGTATCGCATGCACCGAACTCTGGATGTGTTTTGGCTCGACCAAGACAACGCCATCAGTTTAGGGGTGGATGTGCATCGAGCGACGCGTAATGTGCTGCTGCTCAGTGCGGTGCTCATTTCTATCTCAACCGCGCTAGTGGGGCCAGTGATGTTCTTTGGCTTACTGGTAACGAACTTAACCCGCGAATGGTTTCATACCTATCGCCATCGTACGCTGTTGATTGCGTGTTCGGCGATGTCAGTGTGTGCGCTGCTCTCAGGGCAGTGGGTGATTGAAAAAGTGTTCAATTTCGGTACGACCTTGAGCGTCGTGATCAATTTTGTCGGCGGGGCCTATTTCTTGTCTCTGTTGATTCGCAACAAAGTGGTTTAATTATGATCAAACTCGATAAGCTGACCAAACTCTTCGGCCAGAAGAAAGTGGTTCATCAAGCAAGCGCTGAATTTGAAAAAGGTAAGGTCACCTCGATTATTGGTCCTAACGGGGCTGGTAAAAGTACGCTGTTGTCGATGGCAAGCCGCCTGATTAGCCGCGATGAAGGTCAAGTGTGGATTGATAGTAAAGAGCTGGTGGAGTGGGATACCAAAGCCCTTGCCAAGCGCCTTTCTGTACTGCGCCAAGCCAATAACATCACCATGCGGTTTACCATTCGCGAACTGGTGTGCTTTGGCCGTTTTCCTCACTCGCAGGGCAAATTAACCGCAGAAGATAACCAAGTGGTGGATCAAGCGCTTGATTATCTTGGCATTAAAGAGATCCAACACCAATATCTTGATGAGCTGAGTGGTGGGCAACGACAAATGGCCTTTATCGCCATGGTCATGGCTCAAGATACCGACTACATCTTTTTAGATGAGCCGCTCAATAACCTAGACATTAAGCACTCGTTAAAAATCATGGCGACCATTCGTCGCCTAGCCCATGAATGGCAAAAGGCGGTAGTGATTGTGATTCATGACATTAACTTTGCCTCGTGTTACTCCGATACCATCATCGCCTTAAAACGGGGTGAGGTGGTGGCAACAGGCGCCGTGCATGAAGTGATTGATGAAGCGGTGCTGAGCGAAATTTACGAAACGCCGTTCAAAGTGATAGAGCAAGATGGGAAACGTATGTGTCTCTATTACACCTAAAATCGCGTTACCATGTCACTAGAGTGGATGTGGACAGATACACCACGCAAGACTAAGGGCTCATTTGAGCCCTTTTGTCATGTTATTGGTTGATATTATCAATTGAAAAGTCACACAAATATTCACGAGAGCTGATAGAGTTAAACTCATTTTTATGCGTGCAATAGACTATAAATTAATTAATTTCACCCTCAAAAAAATTTGAATACTTGTCGGAGATCAAGAAAAAACTGTTTGTTTTGTAGAAAAAATAAAAACAAAGTTGAAAGATTCAAAAATTATTGAATAATGGTAGACTACAAAACGGAGAAGCGCTCGCTTCAAACCATACTCAGAAACAGGATATAGCACCATGTCGAATTCTTATGTGTTGGTCATCAACTCTGGTAGCTCCTCGCTAAAATTTGCTGTCATCGATCCAGAAACCGGTGATGCAGTAGTCAGTGGTCTTGGTGAATGCTTTGGTCTGCCAGAAGCTGCGATCAGCTGGAAGTACCAAGGTGAGAAAACTGCAGAAGCAATCCCAGCAGGTGGCGACCACCACCAGTATGCGTTTGAACGCATTGTTAAACTTCTTGATACTCTTGGTCTAAGCGAAAAATTCGTTGCTGTAGGTCACCGTGTTGTTGCTGGTGGCGAAGCATTCAAAGGCACTGTACGTGTGAATGAAGAAGTAGTTGCTGAAATCGAACGTCTAGCTGAGCTTGCTCCGCTACACAACAAAGCAAACGCTGATGGTATCCGTGCTGCGATGGAAGTGTTCCCATCTCTACCTCAGTTTGCGATTTTCGATACTGCATTCCACCAAACTATGCCTGCTAAAGCGTTTATGTACGCTTTACCACACGAAATCTACGACGAATACAAAGTTCGCCGTTACGGTGCACACGGTACTAGCCACTACTTCGTAAGTCGTGAAGCTGCAAAAGTACTAGGCAAATCAGCAACAGATTGCAATGTGATCACTGTTCACCTTGGTAACGGTGCTTCAATCACAGCAGTGAAAAATGGCGAAAGCGTTGACACTTCAATGGGTCTTACTCCGCTAGCTGGCTTGATGATGGGTACTCGTTGTGGTGACCTAGACCCAAGCGTTATCGAATTCCTAATGCGTAAAGGTTGGGATCAAGAAAAAATCTTTACTACATTGAACAAAAAATCTGGTTTCCTTGGTCTGTCTGGTAAAACCAGCGACGCTCGCGGCATTCAAGAAGCGATGGAAGCAGGTGATGAACGTGCAAAATTGGCGTTCGACGTATTTAACTACCGTGTTGCAAAATACATTGCATCATACATGGTGTCTGTGGGTGAAGGCCTAGACGCTATCGTATTTACTGGTGGTATCGGCGAAAACTCTCTGCCAGTACGTCACGAAGTATTGAATTACCTCAAAGTGTTTGGTTTCGTTGAAGATGAAAAAGGCAACGAAGCAGCACGCTTTGGTCAGTCAGGCATCATCGCTAAATCTGAAGTGATGGGCGCTGTAGCGATGGTTATTCCAACTAACGAAGAATTGGTTATCGCTCAAGACTGTGTAAATTTACTGTAATTGCTCCACAACTCCAGTAAAACCCTAACCCCCTTTTCTCTACCCCGATGGAGATTAGGGGGTTTTTATTTCCCCCCTTCTCTCGGTATTTCAGCTGCTGACACTCTTAAGCGTAATTATCACCCGTTGAGTAAGCGATGATTTGACTTATCTCGGCTAAAGAACGTCCAGAATCGGCATGCCATTGGGCGAACGCATCATTGGTGGCATACAGAGCGCGTTTACTGGTTTTACCGCCTTCCAGCACTTTAGTGGCGCGCAAATAGGCTTCCACATCTTGGGTAAACAAAAACGTATCGACACCCAACTGGCGCAGTGCATATGGCCCAGTGTTACCACCAAGGCGTTGACCATGATTTTTGAGATGCAGCCAGAGATCGACGATTCGCTCTTTGGGAAACTGCGCCGCCCAAGCACCAAACGACCCATGTTCTAAACGGATATCGAAAATCATCTGTGCGTTAGCCGGAATGGTCATGACCTTAGGCAGATAGCGAATGATGCCAGGGTTTGCTGCCTTTTCTTCCCATGCTTCATCAGGCTGCATCAATAGTGGCTCAAGACGAAATTGAAAAAACAACTCCTCAAAGTTTGGCCATTTGTCACTGACCACTTTCCATTGAATGCCGCACTGAAACACCTTCATCGTAAACGCTGCGAGCCAACGGTCATCGGGAATGGCAGCAACTTGCGCTGAGGACAGAGAAGGGCGTAGCAGCGCTTCTAACGGTTTAATTCCCCCTTTGCGTTCTACGGCCCGTTGATAAATAGAATCAAATTTTTCTACGGTCATACTCTTATCTTTTGATTTTTCGAGAAAATGAGACGCTAGTTTAGCAAATTTCTACCCCAAAAGGAGAGACTTCAATAATTCACGACCGAAGTGGCAAATTGCTGCTAAGTTTAATGAAAATGGGAAGATCATGTGAAAGTGGTTTCGTGATAAACACAGCATTTTGGTTGTAATCATGAAAACCTTCCATAGCGAGTTTTACCAACTGCACACTTTATGAGTGCAATCGATTACAAAATGTTGCGTAAATGTTGCTCAACCCACGTATTTGATACTGGGTGTGATAATAAGGCCCAGCAGGCGAGCAAAATAAGACGCTATATAAACTATGCTTACTCGAAATGCTGGATTTCTAAGGATTGAGACATGCACTGGTTCAAAAATTTGTCTATCACACAAAAATTGGTTGGGTTGGTAATCCTATTACTAGCGCTACTGATTTGTGTATCAGGCTATGCTGTTTTTAAAATGCAGCGTGTGGCTACCGAGATTGATGTAATTGCCAAAGAGAATATCCCATTGGTAAAGCTCACCAGTGAGATCACAACTAAGCAATTACAAGGCGCAATCTATTTAGAAAAACTGCTAAGAATCCGAACCGTACCAACAGAAGAAGGAGCAACTGAGCTGAACGAATACTATTCAGTTATACGATCAAATTCGCTCTATTTTGATGAAAAAGTGTTGGTTGCTAAGACCCTGTTAGAAAATTCCATAGAGCATGCATTTACCTCTAAAATGCGTGATCGATTAACATCGCTCAATAACGATTTGGCGGTCATCATTGATCATCATAAAGAGTATGAAAAGGCACTGTTTTTTATACTCGATGAACTTAAAGCAAATAAAGATGTGGCTACATTAGCCAGTGCGGCTCATGAATTGGAAGTGCAGCAAGAGAAACTGGATAAAGAGCTGGCTTCGTTTTTGATTCGTTTAGAAGCGGCAACGGCACGTGCGGTTGAAATCACTGAGTTAGAAGAGCATGAAGCCCTAACCAATATGATTATCATCTCTGCCTGTTCCATCATCTTTGGCCTTTGCTGTGGCCTCCTGTTTAGTCGTGCCATCGTCAAAGGGGTCAACAAAGCAGCGTCAATTGCCGAGCAGATGGCCAAAGGTAACTTTGATCAGCACGTCGATGTTACCTCGAATGATGAAGTAGGCAAGCTTCTGAAATGTATGAATATTGTCTGTGACTCATTGAGCCGTTTGGTCGGTGAAGTGATGGGACGAGCAGACAATATTGCGGCCACAGTAGTTGAGCTTTCTGAAGTGGCGGAAATCAATAGAAAAGCCATGACCATGCAGCAGCAAAACACCGAAATGGTCGCCTCTGCGATGACACAAATGGCAGCGACCATTACGCAAGTGGCAAGTAACGCCGAAGGGGCAGCAGCAACGACCGACAAAGTGGACCACAGTGCCAAACAAGGTTGTGAAACCGTAGAAGAGACCCAAGCACTCTCAATGAAACTCATTGAACAAGGTAAACGCTGTCAAGAGATGGTCACTGCGTTACAAGACAGCACGCAGAAAATCCAGAACTTCGTGCAAGTGGTGGATGGCATTTCTGAACAAACCAACTTGTTGGCGCTCAACGCTTCTATTGAAGCGGCTCGCGCTGGTGAACAAGGAAGAGGATTTGCTGTGGTGGCTGATGAAGTGCGAGCACTTGCTTCACGTAGTCAACAAGCGACTCATGAAATTGTTGATTTAATCAATATGTTAGTGAAGAACACCCAAGTGGCAGCACAGACGATTGATATGAGTGACAGTGTGATCAATCAAACCTCGTCCCACATTGAAACCGCCAAAATGCAGTTTAATGAGATTGCCTCTGCGATTGGGCTATTGGCGGAAGCCAATATTCAAGTCGCCGCCGCCAGTGAACAGCAGTCGGTGGCTTCCAATGAGATCAGTCACAACCTAGAGGGCATTCGTGAGTCAGGGGAGCATGTGTTGCACAGTACCCGTGAAACGGCGCAAGCGAGTGAAGATTTGGCCATTCAAGCCAATGCGCTACGCGAGCTAATGCACAAGTTTAAAGTTAACGAGCGTTTAGCTGGATAGTGCGCTGTCGCTCGTTACCATAAACTCTTAAGGGTAGGGCGTTGATTAACCAAGTGAAGGGTCAGTTTTTACCTCAATGCGAAGGATCGTTTTACAATGTAAATCGATCCTTTTTTTGATCACCATTCTGCGCTCGTGAGCACTAATCCATCGTCGCTAACATGCAGATGTGCTTCCTGTTTAACCGCTTGCTCAATCGCTTCGCGATACTCATCCCAACAGTGGTAAAGATACATCGGCTTTTCTCCGAGCTCTTTATACAACGCAAGGGATTGAGGGTAATCACCATGGGATGAGCTCTCTGGCAGAGCATCAAAACAGGCGCATTCTTGGAAAATCAGTTGCGCTTTGCGCATGAGCGCGATGGAGGATTTCGTTGGCCTGCCATCACCACTATAAAACAGGCTAAATTCGCCGTTATTGATCAATAGGGCGCGATTCGGCACTTCGTGCTGCGTCGCTGCGCTCTCTAATTGCCAGTTTTCATGCTGAAATTGGTCTTCAATCGTGCGCCATGTGATCGGAAATGGCCAATCTTTATCGGGCCAACTGGCAAGGCTGACCAGTTGTTCAAGGCTTGCTTGCTGCGGCTTTTGGCAATAAATAGTCAAAGGTGCTGAGCGCTTAAAAGAACGCCATTGACCCAGTAAGGCAGGTAAACCAGCGCAATGATCAGGATGAATGTGCGTAAAATAAATGACTTGAATCTGGTTAATATCCAACTTGCGTTGCCACAAGGCGCGTGGAATCGTGGGGCCGCAGTCAACCAACCAGCATTGCGTGTTATCTTCCACTAGGATGGCGGAGGTGTTTAATTTTGTACTCAATGCACTGCCACAACCTATCACATCAATTTTCATGCTGGCTTCCTTATGACCTTGTTTGCTTATAAACCGTTTCAAGTAAGGTAGGATACCTAAATCGCGTGGTGATGCCTATGCTCGGCACCGACAATAGGCTGAACACTTGTTCTTTTTCATCCTTATCAGTAGGATGACGGCTCATTTCTCGCGTGCAATGGATAACAAAACATGGAGCCTGTGACTACCTATTATCTTGAGATGACCAAAGTCACTCAACTCAAGACCAAACCTCGTCCAGAGAATCTGCTGATAAGTGAAGTCGAGGTCAAAAACTACCGCTTCAACCGATTCCTTTACCAGTTGATTGGTGAGCCTTGGCACTGGACCGACAAACTTAGCCAGTCTCCTGAGCAGTGGCAAGAATACGCTCACGCTGATAACTTGCGAACCTGGGTGGCGTATAGCAAAGGCAGTATTGCCGGCTATTTTGAGCTGCAAAAACAGGCAGATAACGCAGTCGAGATTGTCTATTTTGGCTTAGCACCTGATTTTCTCAATCAAGGCTTTGGTGGGTATTTGCTCTCTCATGCCATAGAAGCTGCGTGGGCTTGGGGGAATGTTTCTCGAGTTTGGGTCCACACTTGCTCGCTCGATCATCCTTATGCGCTCGCCAATTATCAAGGGCGTGGCATGCGTATTTATCACCAAGAGCAAGAGTGATGATTCGCCCCACATCGCTTTTCCAAACGAGTGGGGCAGAAGATTGGCTAGGAATACCGCATAACTGTTTAGATCACGTTATTCTCTAGATAATGATGCTTTCCCTTGGCGCAGCACGCGCACCGAGCAAACAATGTGAATGATCGACAGTAAAGCGATAAACACCGCGACCACGGTCAGTCCGGCTTGTAAGCCCCCAAGGTGTAACGTATCACTGTCAGACAGATTCTGAATGTAGAAGGCGGCACAAATAGCCGTCCCTAACGCGATGGCGCTTTGCTGCAACGTGGTCATAAAGGCGCTGCCGATACCCGCAAATTTTGCTGGAATATCAGCGAGTCCAATACGCAACGAGCTATTGACGGCAAAGGCGTTACCCACCCCGATGATCAACATAGGTAGTAGCAATGTCCACGGTGTTAGGTTATCGCTGCTTTGTTTAAAGAGATGAATCAGCATCGCGTAGCCCACAAGGTTCATGAGCGAGCCACACACAATAACGCCACTAAACTGAATTCGATCAAACCACTTAGCGAGCTTGCCTGCGTAGAGTGAACCTATGAAATACGAGATCCCCAAACCAATAAAAGCGTTACCTGAATTCATCGAAGAGAGATGAAAGCCCGATTGCAGCGTGAGCGCGACCACAAACATATAGCCACCGTAAGAGGCGACTTGCAGCATCAAACTCACGCAGCCCAAGATCACTTTTGGTCGGCTTAGGAGTGAAGGCGGCATCAGCGGCGCTTGTTGTTTGGCTTCCTTAGCGCCTTCCACTTTCCAGAGCCAGTACATCAGTGGCAGCGTGGCGACCAGCATACCCCAGATCACCGCATTCCACCCCCATTCCGGGCCAGCAGATATAGAGCTAAGCAATAAGGTGACGATAACGGCTAATAAACCCGTGCCAAACCAATCCAAACTTAAGCTGCTGACTTCTTTGGTTTCTGGAATCCATTTTTGACCGTAATAGAGTATGACTGCGCAGATAGGCAAGTTGATGTAAAAGACGCTACGCCAGCCTAAGCCAAAGAGGTCGGCGGAAACCAACCAGCCACCTAAAATTTGGCCAATAATGAAAGACAATCCGCCCACAGAACCATAGATGCCAATCGCTTTGGAATGACGTTCGCCATGCAAGGTCACGTGGATGGTGGCGAGAATTTGCGGCATCAGCATGGCGGCTGCCACCCCTTGCAAAATACGCGCGCCAATCAATAAGTAGATAGTCGGTGCAAGGCCGCAGATAAACGAAGCGACGGCAAAGCTTGCAATCCCGTATAAAAAGAGCTTTTTTCGTCCATAACGGTCGCCTAAGCGGCCGCTCATCGCAAGGCTGACAGCAAAAGCAAGCCCATAGAGGGAGACGATTAATCCGAGCTGAGTTTTGTTGGCATCGAGAGAGACGCTGATCGCATCAAGGGCGACGTTGACGATGGAGAAATCCATTTGCGGCATTAATTGACCTGCAACGAGCAAGATCAGCCCTGCTGCAGATAACGAGTGATTTTTTGACATTGTGACTTCCATTTGAAACACCACAGATTAAAACAAGATGCTATTATCTAACTCAAATTAAAGGTGTACTAGAAACTGCTCAGACACGTACTGGGAGTATTAGGATAGAGTGTATGACAACAAATGTAATGACTCAAAGTGAGCGACTTGGCGAGTTTCTGCGCCTCAAACGTAACAGCATTGCGCCTGAAACACTAGGAATGATTAAACCCTATCGTTCGCGTACGCCCGGCTTGCGTCGCGAAGATGTCGCCGAGCTTGCTAACATCAGCACCGTTTGGTACTCCAAGCTTGAGCGCGGCAAGGCAGAGCGGGTATCGCACACGGTGATGAGTAACATAGCCAAAGCACTGCAATGCGACCCAAGTGAAACCCGCTATTTGTTGCAGCTTTCAGGGCATATTGACCTTGCTGAACGAGAGATTTTGACTCAGTGCCTTTCACCAGAACTGGAAATAATGCTTGCTGCGGTCAATCCACTGCCAGCACTGCTCACCAATGATTTTCGTGACATTTTGCGTGCCAACGATGCTTTTTGCCAAATGGTCGGCTTTGATGTCAACGCACTTGACCTTAAACAGCGCAATACCGTTTGTTTGATGGCGAATAATGTGAAGTGGCGTCAATGGCTTGGTGCGACCAATGATGATGAGCTGATGCAATGTATGCAAAACTCGGCAGCGCTTGTACGAGCGGCGATGGTATCGCGAGTCTCTGACCGTGAGTGGCAAGCACGTTTAGCTGAGCTTATCAGTAGCAGCGAACTCTTTGCTAAGGTGTGGAAAAGCCACACGGTAAGAGCCAAACACGAGATGGTGCGTATCTACCATCATGCAACGTTAGGTCAAATGGAGCTACGCCAGCAGTACTGGAGTAACTGTTCCGGTGGTGCAGTTGGTCAGTTGCTGGCCTATATTCCAACCGATCCCAAGTGTGCCCAAAAGATGGGAATCGCCTCCCAATCCGGTGTAACTAGCTGGAATGGTTAGAGAATTAAACGATATTGCATTATATTGGTGCTTTCGTGCACCAATATGGTGTTTGTGCGTTAATTGAGTGCATTAAATACCTTAGGTGAGTAGTCGATTATGCTCTTAATTGGTGTTTAACATAGGAAATGATTTGCCAGAGCAGTAATAAATCAACATGTTGATTGTTTTAGTAATATCTGGAATAGGTATTGCAGTACTAGTTGCATAACAATAAACAGGGACTGAGAAAAAATGCAACTAACGGAACAAGAAATGAGCTGGCTGCCTTGGCTGGGCAGTACAGGTAAGCTCAAGATGTATAAGGCGTGTTATCTTAATCGCGCTCGAGTGCCGATGATAAAGAAAACCTTCACGAACATCGCACAAACACGCGTTTCACTGCTCACCGATTGGACCAATAATCTTTGGTCATTTTTAACCGATACCGCTCTATACCTTGATAGTAAATCCAGCAAAGAATTTGATGCGTCGCTAACCAACTTGGTGCAAAGGCACAAAGACATCGCCGAACTGTTTGTGGTTAACGCGCAGGGCAGTGTGATGGGGACAAGCTTTGCCCGTCATCGTGGTCAAAGACATGAACAAGCGGCGGCACTCGCCAAAGGAATCGCAAAACCTTTTTTGCATGGTCCTTATTGCGATGCGTGGACATTGGAAGTTGGTCCTTCAAGCTCCGAATTTCATGACGAAGTGACCTTAATGTTCTATCAACCTTTTACTTGTCATGAAACTGGGGCTTCACTTGCTCTGTGTGCTCGAGTACCGAACGATGTCCTTGGTGATTTAATTCAGCGCGAAGCCGGACATATCTACAGTGAATCGGGCGATAACTACCTGTTTATGGTGCAATCCGAAATGGACAAAAGCATCAAGCCGGGCGTGGCGCTATCGCGTTCCCGATTTGAAGATAACCGCTTTTCCCATGGTGAAAACTTAAAAAGTGGTGTGCATACCCAGTGGGGCACGGTCAAAGTAAAAGCGCATACCGAATTTGAAATTGTCTTTAATGATCCGGCGACCGGCAAATTGCACCCTGGGGTGCGAGAAACCATCAAACAGGGGCATAACCTTTACGTGGAATACCCAGGGTATTCGGATTACCGCCATATTCCGGTGATTGGTAAAGGTGTCACTTTTCAGTTACCGGGATCGCCTGACCGTTGGGGTATGATGTGCGAGGCCGACCTGGAAGAGGTTTACCGCCATCGCTCGCTCGGTCAATCTCTCACCCAGAAGTTCGCTTTTACTATCGCATTGGCGCTGTTGTTGCCATTTTGCGTTAGCTACGTGTGGCCACTACCCGAATGGCAACTGCTGTTACTGTCGCTGGTGATAGCGGTGCCAAGCATTACTCTGTTTCATTGTCGAACTGCCAAAGCCGTTGCCAACCAGTTGCAAAGCATGACGTCTGTGATGCAGATGTTGGCCGAAGGGGATGGCAACCTTAAAAAACGCCTTAATGTGGACCAACTGAAAGAAGATGAAACCGGCGATTTGGCTCGCTGGACCAATAGCTTTATCGATAATCTTGAACAAGTGATTAGTGACCTTGTCACTGCAAGCGAAGAGGTCAATAACGTTTCTCGCTCCATGTTTAAACGCAGTGAACGTTTGCTTTCAACCAGTGATACTACCGCTCACTCGATTCATGACATGCTGAAGCTTGCCGGCGAACAAAGCCAAGAGATTGTGCATGCCAACGATACCGCGATGGAAATGAACGAGCTGATGCTCGCGACGGTGCAAGCCGCGGAACTGGAATACCAACAAGCGGCGCAAAGTGCGCAAACCATCAAAGAGATCGTCAAAGTCTCCGCCACGAAAGTGGAAGAGGTGAACCAAGAGATGCAAAAAATTGGCGATATTGTTGAACTGATTGGTGAAATCACCGCGCAAACCAACTTATTGGCACTCAACGCCGCGATAGAGGCCGCACGAGCTGGCGAACATGGTCGCGGCTTTGCTGTTGTGGCCGATGAAGTGCGTAACCTTGCCAATAAAACATCGCAAGCCGCCAACAACATTGGCGATTTGATGGATGCACTCAGTCGCCAATCGGCTTTGGCCGTGGAAGCCATGCAGCAAGGGATTACCAACGTAGAAAGTAACACTCGCTTGGTTGACGAACCGCATCAAAACGAAGCACTGCAACGATCTGTCAGCGGGCTTTTCTCATTAATTCAAGAGATTGCCCGCAACACTGAAGAGCACCGCCAAACCGCTGATTCAGCTCAGCACACGGTTGTGCAGCTACAAGAAGCCTCAATGCAGCTTTCACGTCGCACCCGCCTAATGCATAACGCATTGCAGCGGTTAGAGCAACTGACCGGACGATTTGCCGTATCCAAAGCCAGTTAAACCGCTTATCTGCCTTGCAGCCTAAAGCCTGCAAGGCAGACTTTCCTACACCTTCGCCAAAATTCACTGCTGTGACACAAATAGTTTATCGACCTCAAACAACCTCATACAAATCAGGGAAAATCACACTTTAGAGTAGTCAGGATGACGCACCTTTGGTATAACCGCATATGCAATCGGTGGATGTAAAAGTGTGTGAATTTCTGTCAAGAAAGGGCGGTAGCTTGGAGAAAAACAAACTACTGTTTATTTATACAGATTTGGCGAAAATCGCTTGTGGATAGATTAAAAAGACAATGTCGGTATTTTCTGAGGTGTGACCAGATGATAACTGGCGGTTTTAAAGTGGAATTTGGTTTTGTATGGGGCAAAATCTTAGTTCTATAAAGACAAGAAAATATAGATGTTGTCTTTATAATATCTGTTAGGCATATAGCTATACATCAGTGAATATAAATAAATTATGAAAATTAGCGATTTTATAAAATCATCATTAGATGCTAGTGATCGAAGAGAATTAGACCAAGCAATGTTATTTGTATGTTTAGCTGTCGATGGAACTGCTAAAAAAATGTATCCAGATATAAATCAGGTAGGTAAACGTTTTAAAAAATTCATTACTGAATATATAGATATTATTGAGCTTATGCATGGTGGCCTTAACCTCGTAGAGACAGTATTTCCATTCCCCAATAATAAGGGGGAAATAGGTATTAAATTTGAGGATATCATCTACGAAAAATTTAGGTGTAGTTTAGCTCACGGAGATGAGTTCCCTGATGGCTATGGAATATCCATAAAAGTTGCTAACGGACATCAGCAATTCCATATAGATATCGAAGGTCGAGCAATGACTATACCCGAAAGTGCTATATTTGCTTTAGGTTTAACATGTGTTCTTGCACCAGTTAATGCTGATCAGAAAATAGGAAATGATTTGTATCATTATAGTGATCCAATTAATCATTATGTGGTAGATCGTTGGTGGGGCAATATTAACTGCGCACGAAGAATTATGGATTTTGAAAAACAAGTTAGAGTGAAGATAGATTTCAAAAATGTTTGGCCAATCGCATAATATGCCTAACAAGTCGAATCAATTGACAAAATAATTGTCACGCATTTTGCAGAGCAAAATGACGCACCAAATATTTTGCAATTGTTCTCAGCGTTAGGCATCAAATAGAGTAAGCATTTAATGATTAAACATATTTTTGTTGTTATAGGTATTTTTATCTTTTTTAGTGCTTTTTATTTTATAAAAGCTGGCTTCCCTGATAATGCAAATGATTTAGCTAACTATGGTTCTTTTTCTACTGTCACAGGTATTCCTATAGCTATTTATTTTGGAGTCATTGGAATATGGCAATTTAGAAAAAGTAATAAAAAGGAAACTCACCCTGTAAATAACTATGAAAATCATATACCAGTGAGTCAAGAATATAATGTATGTGATAAAAATACCACTGCAAATGAATTTAATGAAATTTCAATTAATGAAATTATAAGAAAAATTCATGACGCTACACCTTATGAAGCTAAGCAAATAGAGAAAATTTATATAGGACAGAAGGTTGTTGTAAGTGGATACTTCAAAAAAATTGAAGAGGACTTCCGAGACAATGACCAAGTCAAAATTGAACTCTATGCTAATGAAAATCATGACTTACATTCGATTTGGTTTGATACAACTTTACATGAATTTCCAGCGTGCAAGATTTTAGAAAAAGGTCAAAAAATAAAGTTAAAGGGATATATAGATCGCGTAAGTGGTGAAGGTATGTGCGTTGTTATCACTCCGGTAAGTATTGAAGTTAAAAATGCCTAACAAGAAATTGCAATGGATGCATATGGCGTCGGGCTTTCTTGTTTTGAAGTTATTCGTGTTTTGTAATTGTGATGTTTATGCACCATTGAATTAAACGTTATACGAATTGAGAGGATTCAAGTGAAACTTTATAAATATAGAAAATTTAGCGAGTTTTTAATTCGAGAATTATGCGCCAGTGAAATATATTATTCTGATCCAAAACAGTTCAATGACCCTTTAGATTGTTCTCCTATTTTGATAGATGATTTACCTGAACATAAAATAGAAGATCTTTGTGTTAAAATGTTGTTAAAGAATGTCGGAAAAAATGAAGCTGATAGTAAAATTAAAAGCTTTAGATATTATTCAACTCAATACGATTCTCTTGAAGAACAAAGAAAGTCATATTTCTATCAGTTAAAACAAGAGATTAAGAGCCAACTAGACAATATTATGAAAAATCTTGGGGTTCTTTCTCTTTCAGGTAAATGTGATTCCCCACTTATGTGGAGCCACTATGCTGATGAACATCGAGGTATTTGTTTAGAATTTGATATGGATGGTGCGGTTGATACACCTTGTCAAATCGATTATGAAGGGAATCGTGGGATAAGCACTAAGCTAATTTATGATTATATTGTAAATAATTCTCACACAGCACATGAACAAATTCAAAACCAATATTTTTATACTAAAGCTCCAGAGTGGAAATATGAGTCAGAGTGGCGTTTGTTATCTCAATCATATGGTTCTCATCAAATACCGTTTAAATTATCAGGTATATATTTTGGCATGAGGTGTGATAGTTGGGTGGTAGGAAGTATTATAAAGTTACTATATTCATCAAGTTCCAATATTAGTTTCTATCGAATAAAACCTGATCAAAATTCATTTGCTTTGAAAGATACTGAATTGGAACCTCAAGAATGGATTCATAGCATTCCACGACCATCCGCGAGATTGGCTTTTGGAAAGGTTAAAGTTCAGAGTTAAATTCGTATAACAAGAAATTGCAATGGATGCATATAACGTCTGGCATTCTTGGTTTGAAGTTACTTGTTTGTTGTAATAATGGTGTTCATGCACCATTGAATTAGACGTTAGAAACGAGGAGTATAAATTTGAGTACGAGTGTAAAGAGTTTAGTATTTTCCTTACTTAGAGAAAATCAAGTGAGAACTCGTGATACATCGATCTTCAAAAATTATAAACATAACAAGGATCTAGTCCCCAAGTTTTCGGATAATTTAAACTGTTTGCTTGAACTTTGTGGGACGTATCGTCATGCATCTTATGATATTCAAGGTGTACGAGACAAAGGTGTTGATATCTTGGTTAAATACGAAAATGAAGAGGGTGAAACTAAAAGAATTGGTGTTCAAATAAAGTCGTTTGATGATATCAATGAAAAAGACTGGCTATCTAAACTGAAAGCGCAAACATTTGAAGCTACGAATTCATACACTCTACAAGACTTTTATGTAGTGTTTTGTACCGATGAAAACATACACAGAGACAAAATGCGTAACGCTAAAGCAGACTTGGTTGATATCCCATCAATTCATGTTGTTGAGCCAGATAAAGCTCTTAACTTTTTTGAGCTGTCTTCGGTTGAAATTATGGCTAGAGTACAAGACGCATATAGACAAGGTGATAAAGTAATTGAAGATGCAAGAGATTACTTTTCTGAAAGAAGCCTTTTTGAAGCATGTGTAATAATTGACATAGCTATTGATTCAATTATTGATGGCATAACCACAATCGATAGTGCTGAACTTATAAATGGGCATTTAGTTTGTAAATATTTAGATCGTTACAATGTGGTGCCATATTCTGTCTATTTGAATGAAAGCATTTGTGTGTCGGAAGTTTCAGAATATGTAATTGAGCCTGATGAGATCTTCGTTCAAGTAATGGATGAGTTCAGTTATTCTGTGTATGAAGAGCCTAAATTTGAACCTTCCGAGTGCTCAGCTTTGGCAGCGCTTGTTTGGGACGTCATGGTTCGATATAGCTCTGATACTGATGTAATTAAAGAGTATGTTATGCATCAACTGCTTAGTGACAAAGTTGAATTTGCTGAATCGTTTCTATTACTCGATTAGGCGTCTGAAAAACGTTTCTAACAAACGAGTATGGCGTCAATAGTTAATTTTTCGCCATATTTTCATTCCATATAGTTCCATCTCTTAGCATTGAATTCAGGATCACTACCATCTTTCTAACACAGGCAATGATGGCTACTTTTTTGGGTTTTCCTGCTTCCAATAATCGCTGATATGTGGTCTTGAATACGGGGTTAGATTGCATTGCAGACATCATCACCATGTACAGGACGGTGCGCACTTGAATTAAAAAGGACACACACCTTAAAAATCAACAATTAAAAAGGACACACACCTTAAAAATCGAAACAAACAAGGAAAGGTAAAGGTATCGATCCCTATCTCTCGGGTTACAACGGTTCTGGCCACTACCACTAATCATCGTAGCGAATGAACTTTCGAATGGGATTTTTGCGGGTGGAATGTTATGTCTGAAGGAATACTGACGTTGAATTAGGCAATATGCATGGCGACCAAAAAATTAAAAAGGACACACACCTTAAAATCGAAACAAACAAAGAAAGGTAGAGGTATCGATTCCTATATCTCGCGCTATAACGGTGGTGACCCCACTGCAGTTGATCATCGTGGGGAATGAACTTTCGAATGTGTTTGAATAGGTATTTTTGCGGGCGGAATGTTATGTCTGAAGGAATACTGACGTTGAATTAGGCAATATGCATGGCGACCATGCGCTTTTTGTTCAGTGCCGTTTTTGCTTGATGTAAACGTGAAGTGGTGCCTACCCAAACACGTGGTTTTTTCTCTAGTTCAGTACAAAGGGCTAAGCAGTCTTGCTGAGTCAGCGAAAGCCGCGTGAGGATGTTAGGATGAGCGCTGTTAATATAACCGCGTTTATCTTGTCGAATTTGCCTGCCAACCCAATCCACTAGCTCAATGTAGTCGCTTAACCGAAAGGGAATGCCTTGAGTCTTGTCTTGATGCTCATACCCCATGAAATTCGCCAGCGACTGTGTGGCGGTTTCTCCTCGCTCTAAACTCGTAAGCCTCGCTTTTATCGAAGTAAAATCTGACTGTTCAGGTGTGCTTGCCATTTTGGCTCGAATCGGATTTAAGTCGACATACGCCATAGCAGACAGAAGCGCTTTTTCATCGAGCAGTGCTTGAGATTTGAATCGTCCCTCCCAGAAACGTCCCGTACATTTGTCTTCCTTATTGGCTTGAACGGCAATGCCGTAATTGAGCTCTTTCATAAACCAGCTAAGTGAATAGAGCCGGTGCCGCCATGTCTCAATCAATTGATGACACACTTCTTTTTCTGCATCAGATTTGAGATCTCCAGCTAGCCAGCGTTGGATAATCAGCGGTTGCTGATGTTCAGTGCTCCATCGTTCAATAACCTCAAAGTCGGTCAAAGCTAGCGCACTCTCTTTGTCAATATGCACAACAAGATGATAGTGATTGCTCATCACGGCATAGGAGCAGATTTGAATGAAGTAAATGGAGGCGAGGGTGATGATGCGCTGCTCAATCCAATCTCGACGATGCTCGTAAGACTGCCCGGTGAGGTTGTCTATGCCACACAAATAGGAGCGACGTACACAGCGGGAAACACAATGATAATAAGGCGTGAGTTCTGGGCAAATCAGCTGTGAACGAGCAGTAGTCATGAAGTATGGCTCCTTTATTTTAGGAGCCGTTAGCGTGACGATTTATTCCCGTTAACGTAAGAGTAAGCCCGCGATTGCTGGAGATAAATCAAAGAATCATTGGGTATGTGTTGCGTAGTGGATAGCAAAACGTGATTTGAATTAGGGTGTGTGTCCCCGTTAGAGGGGGAGATTGGTTTTAGTGGGGGTTAGGGCGTGTGTCCTCGTTAGAGAGAAGGGGGATACCAATCGTTACTCTAGGGTTTCTTTCAATTATGTTAGCGAGCGCAATGATTTGCCCGAGTGCAACAAGTTTTATAACTATACTTGTTGGGTAAACGATCAGCGGTTGATTGTAAGTTGAGTTGAACAAGGAACTGGGTTTATGGGTGATGAGAAGTTTGTTTTTCTAGACGATGCAGCTGAGCTACCACCGAAAGCTGCAAAGCAGTCAACGCTCAAAACTAAAGGTAAGATTCTCTCTGTAGATGATGATTTAAGTTATCAACAATCACTGCTGTATAGCTTGCGCGATTTTGTTGCAAAAGGGGATGTTGACGAGATACTCACGGCTAATTCTGCTGCAGAAGCGGCTACTTTGATTGCAACACAAGATGACATCGCGGTTATCTTGTTAGATGTGGTGATGGAAGATGACGACGCGGGCCTTCGCCTAGTGGAAACCATTCGCAATGTTCAAGGTAACTCACTCGTCCGTATAGTTTTGCTCACGGGTCAACCCGGTGTCGCGCCTCGCAAAGATGTCATGGCTCAATACGATATTGACGAGTATTGGAATAAATCGGAAATCGATTACGACATTATGAAAGCGGTGGTTGCATCTAACCTCCGTGCTTGGCGTTCCATGTATCAGTTGGAACAAGCGAGAGTTGGCCTGCAGTTAGTCATTGATGCCTCGCGAAAACTGGCCAGTAAATATGACAAAAACTCGTTTATTCAGGTGGTTCTGAATGAAGTGGCTCTATTAATCGGTGGGGGGACAAGTGTTCCAACGCTGTGTGTCGCTACCCAATCTCCAAACGACTCTTTCGATAAGTCTTATATATTGGCTTATTCTGGCGATGATGTTGTGCAAACGGGTCAATCCATACCGCAGCATTTATGTCGTCAATTTGGTCCTCTGTATGAAGCAGCTGTTGCCGACCATCGCCACCATTTTAGTGACAACTTATCTATTCTTTGTTTCCCCAATAATCAGGAAGAGTCGAGTCACTATTTCATTTTGGCTGAAGGGCGAGAACCGCTCAGTGAATATAATATTCACCTGCTGCAGGTGTTTGGTGAAAACATCAGTTCAGGTTTTATGAAAATCGCCCTGATTAATCAATTATCCAACCTTGCTTATCTTGATTCTGAACTTCAAATCTATAACCAAAACTGGCTTTTGCGTGAGCTGGAGACAATGAACCACGCGGACCGAGAACAGACCGAGCTGGTGATGATCTCGATTGATAACTTTGACTCGCAAACACTGACATTCAGTGAAAAAACGTTGTTTCAGATGATTACCGATACTCATCAGAAAATAGCAGGCTTGTTTAATAAAACGATTGGGGTGAGCCGTATAGAAACCAGCATTTTTGCTGTGTTATGCAATAACGATGAGTCGGTAAGTGACGAAGCGTTACTGAACTTTACTAATCAGGTAAGCCAGGTCGATGGGGAAATACGAAATTATACCTTGACCATCGTTAAGGTTGACCTTGCTCATATGGACTCTTTTAGCCCGATGCAAATTTTGTATTTGGCAAAAAGTATGCTCTATACCTCGCGGCAGAAAGGGCGTGCCTTTATGGTATACAGTCCGTCGTATCAAGAGAAACTCCTCAACGATTATCAAATTCTTAATGATTTGAAAACGGCGATTGTTGAACATGAGTTTTTCTTAGTACTGCAACCCAAAGTGGACCTACGTACAGAGCATCCGGTGGGGCTAGAAGCCTTGTTGCGCTGGAAAAAACAGGAACAAGTGATTCCCCCCAATGTCTTTATTCCGATTGCTGAAAAGTCGGGCATGATCACTAAGTTGGATCTTATCGCTCTTGAATTAACCATAGAAGCGCTGAAGTCACTGGATAAAAAAGGGTATCACGTTCCTATCTCATTTAATGCCACGGTTAAAGATCTGTACGATTCTAACTATATTCAGTTCATTGAAGAAGCGATTGCGGTTGAACACATTGACCCAGACTTGCTCGATGTGGAAATTACCGAAACGCAAGCGATGGATTCCTATGAAAAAGTGAATCCGATTTTGGAGCGTCTGCACAACTTACACATTCATGTCAGTATTGACGATTTTGGCACGGGCTACTCTTCATTGGCGCACATATCTAAATTGGCGGCTGACACGATTAAAATCGACCGAGCTTTTGTGACCAATTTGCGCGAGGATAAAGCGAATCAGCAAGTGGTGGAATTGGTGCTCAATCTCGCTCAGTTATTTGGTTTTTCAGTGGTGGCTGAGGGCATAGAAACTGAACAAGAGCGCGATGCTCTGCTCAGTAAGGGCTGCCATATTGGCCAAGGTTATCTATACGCTAAACCAATGCCACTGCCTGAACTACTGACTTGGCTAGAAACACATGAACCACAAAAGGTCATGAACTAAAATGATGCAAGTAGATATGAGAGCTAAACCATACACGCGCATTTATACCTTTATGCTGTTTATTATGGCGCTGGTGGTGAGCTTTATTCTTGGCTGGATGGTCTACAAAATAAACGTTAATAAATACATCGACAGCATTGTTCAAGTACAGCAAAAAGATGTAACTCAGTCGCTATTGATATTTAGTCATGAAATAAAAGGTATGGAAGATACCATCAAACTATTACATGACTCTCCGTCAATGAGGTCATCTTTAGCGGAGCATTCACCATTAAATCGTAAGCTCGCAGAGGCGACGTTCGTTTCCTTTATTAAAACGTTTGATCCTTTAATGCAGGTACGTTGGTTAGATGACCAAGGCAAAGAGCAAGTCCGGGTGGATGGCAATGGTAGTCAAATTGTGGTGATACCTGTAAAGGATCTGCAAGATAAAAAAGATCGCTATTATTTTTCGGAAGGCATTCAATCACCGAAAGGTAACGTTTATCTGTCTGCACTGGACCTCAATGTTGAACGCGGAAAAATTGAGGTGCCTCATCGCCCAACGATTCGCGTCACTTACCGTAGCGATGTGAATGATGATTTGAAACCGGGCTTATTCATCCTCAATTACGATATTGGCTCTTTGCTCAACTCTTTGCGTAAATTTAATAACGAGAAAGTGCAACTTGAAATCGTCGACCGTCGCGGTTATTGGATTATGAACCCCAATCCGTCCTTGGAATGGGGAGCAGACTTAGGTAATAGAGAGAACAACATTAAATTAATACATCCTGACATTTGGCATCAGATACAAGTGACAGACATTAACCCACAAGAGGATATTGGCCGTATTGACAGCACATCGGGTTTAGTGACTTACAAATGTGCGGATATTTCCCAAGGCTTTAGCTACAACCAAAGCACTCAAAATGCCAATCTCTGTTTTATTGCCAAAACACCTGCTGCGATCATTACTGAGCAGCAGCGGACCATCGCAATCCCCGCTATTCTGATGAGCTTGCTGCTTTTTATCTGCAGCAGTTGGATTATCTATCGTGAGCGACAAATGGGCGCAACGTTAATCAAAGTGAATCAGAAGCTTGCAGACGATAAAGTACTGCTTGAGCAATCAGAGCAAGAGACCAAAACGCTGCTAAAACAGCAGCAATTACTGCAAGAAGATTTGATTGAATCAGGCAAGTTATCGGCGTTAGGTATGATGGTGGCTGGTGTTGCCCACGAATTAAATACCCCATTGGGTGCGGCGATTATGGCCGCTTCCACCATGCGTAAAGAGCACCATTTGCTTAACGAATCTTTCGTCAATGGCCTAACGAAAGAGGCGTTACAACGTTACATAGAATCAACTAAAACGGGGCTGGATCTTGTCGAGTCCAATCAGCAACGGGCCGCTCAATTGGTAAGGAGTTTCAAACGGTTAGCCATTGATAGGGCAACAGAAGAGATTGTTCCATTCCAACTGGATCAGGTGATTGATGATTTGATGAAAACCTTACATCACCGCTTAAAAGGTGCGCGTGTCAATGTGGTGCTGGATCTCGAACCTATTGAAATGCTTGGTATTCCCGGCATTCTCTCGCAGGTGTTACAAAACTTAGTGGTGAATGCGATAACCCATGCGTTCGTGCCAGAGATCGGTGGCAAATTGAGTATCAGTGCGCATGTTGTTGAGAATCAGGTGGTATTGAAAGTAGCGGATGACGGTAAAGGGATTGGATCGAACTTGGTCAGTAAGATATTTGAACCTTTTGTCACCAGTAACCGTTCTCAAGGGAACACTGGGCTTGGAATGCACTTTGTTCATCAATGGGTAACCCGTACGTTGCAAGGAACCATCAAAGTAGAAACGCAGTTGCATAAAGGCACGACGTTTATCATCAGCATGCCACAGAAAATAGAACTCTCTTTGCCTGAAGATTAGCCGCGCCGCAAGATTAGCCGCGTAAAAAGAGAAAGGCGAAGTGCAAGTGTTAGCTCGCGCTTCGCCTTATGTTTTTATCTCAGTTTTAGATCAGTGCGTTGATTTTAGTAACGACGGTACTGATCAATATGACCCGCTTTCATCATCACCGCTGCATCACACATGTAATCCACCGTATTAGGATCGTGACTGACCAGAATCATGGTTAGCTGATGTTGGCGTTTTAACTCGTTAAGCAGATTGAGAATTTCTGCCTGTACCGACATATCGAGCGCTGATGTTGGCTCATCAAGCAGCAGCAACTTAGGCTCAAGCAGTAGGGCACGCACAATCGCCACACGTTGACGTTGACCACCAGAAAGTTGGTGTGGATAACGGTCAATCATGGCAGAGGTTAATCCCACCTGTTTAAAGCCTTCCTCAATGCGGTCATCAATGTCGCTCATACCAAACTTTTTCAAAGGCTCAGCCAGTGTACGACGCAGACGATGCTTTGGATGCAAAGAGGCATAAGGGTCTTGAAACACCATTTGCACTTCGCGGCGCAGGTCGCCTTTAAAGGCTTGTCCTGGTTTAAGTTGCTGATCAAGCATGGTGATTTGACCTTCCCAATGGGGATTAAGGCCTGCTAAAACCCAAAGCAGTGATGACTTACCACAGCCGGACGGTCCTACGAGACCGAAACATTCCCCTTGGTTGACGCTTAAATCAACGTTATGTACTACGGTATTACGTTGGTGGCCCTGCACATGGGTCACCGATACCTGATTCAATTCAAGAATCGCCATGAGGTTCCTCCAAAGCTTCGCGATCGAGCACCGGTAGTGGTGCGCCCCGTTTGTCCATATGTGGCTGACATGACCACAAGGTTTGGGTGTACGGGTGAGTGGATGTCGCCAGTTCGCTCGCGGGTAGTTCATCGAGCAATTTGCCTTGATACATCACCAACACACGCTCACTAAATTGCGCTACTTGCTGCAAATCATGACTGATCAGCAGTAAGCCCATATCGCGCTCTTCTACCAAGTTGTAGATAAGCTCCAAAACTTGGTCACGCATGGCGTGGTCAAGGGCGGATGTCGGTTCGTCGGCAATCAACAGTTTTGGGTTGTTGATCAGCGCCATTGCCAGCATCACACGTTGACCCATACCACCAGAGAGCTGATGCGGATACCAGCGACGCAGCGTAGATGGGTTTGGTAGACCCACCGAGTTAAACATCTCTTCTACTTTTTCGATGCGCTCTTTGCGGCCCATTTTCTGGTGCAATTTCAGCGGCTCTTCCACCTGCATACCCAAAGTTCGCGCAGGGTTTAACGCGTATTTAGGATCTTGCAGCACCATCGCCACATCTTGCCCACGCAGTTGACACCACTGTGATGAGCTCAGTTCTAACACCGGTTGACCTAGCAGCTCTAAACGCTCAGCAGAAGGAATACACGCACTGGGTAACAAGCCCATTAAGGTGCGAGCGGTTAAGGATTTACCCGAACCCGATTCGCCCACCAAAGCCACGCGTTCACGACCCATGCTAAAGCTTAAGTCTTTGACCAAACGCGTCCCGTTATCGAGCTCAATATTGAGTTTTTGAATATCGATTAGTAATTGATTATTTGGCATGACGTGGGTCCATCTTATCTCGTAAACCATCGCCTAGCAGGTTAAACGCCAAGCTTGCGAACAAAATGGCAAAGCCCGGCACTGCAGCTACCCACCATTGGTCGAAGATCACGCGACTACCGCTGGCAACCATTGAGCCCCATTCTGCTGCGGGTGGTTGAATCCCCATACCAAGGAAGCCAAGACCTGCTGCCGACAAAATGATACCGCCAAGATTAAGGGCGGCGCGCACGATGGCACTCGGTAAACACAAAGGCAAAATATGACCAACAATCAAGCCCCAGCCACCGATGCCTTGCATTTTTGCTGCGGCAAGATAATCACTGCGACGTAGCGCTAAGGTTTCAGTTCGAGCTTGGCGTGCAAAAGAGGGCCAACTGGTAAAGGCCAATGCTAGTGCGCCATTCATTAGGCCAGGGCCTAAAATGGAAACCAATGCCAAGGCGATAACCAAACTTGGTAGTGACATGACAATATCGGTTAAACGCATCAAAATACGTTCTGTCCAACCGCCAAAGTAGCCGGCACAAATACCCACTAATAGACCGATCGGCACCGTAATGATGATCACCAATGAGACCAAAATGAGCGTTGGGCGTGCGCCATAAAGCACACGAGCGTATAAGTCACGGCCAAAACGGTCAGTGCCAAAAAGGTGCTCGGCACTGGGCGCAGCAAGGCGGTCAGCAATGTTTTGTACATTGGGATCAAAGTGGGTAAGCATTGGGGCGAAAAGCGCCACTAGTACCAAAAGCGCCACTAAGAATAGCCCAATATTGAATGTGTTAAGCCATTTCGGCCAGATCGATTTTTTTAATCTCATGGTCATTAACGTGTCCTCGGGTCGACCCAGCGAGTCAACGCATCGGCAATGGCATTAAGGGTCACAAAACAGGTACCGATCAGTAGTGTTGAGCCTAATACCGCAGCGGTATCAGAGGCAAATAGGGCGCTGGTTAAGTAGCGACCTAAACCGGGCCATGCAAACACCGTTTCGGTTAATACCGCTCCTTCCAGCAAGCTTGCGTAGGAGAGTGCCAAGATGGTGATTAAGGTGCCAAGGACGTTAGGGAAAATATGGGAAAACAGAATACGTGCGCGGGTTGCACCTTTGGCTTGAGCCAAAATAACGTACTCTTTGTTGCTCTCTTCGAGCATCACTGCGCGTAGCAGGCGAGTGATCGATGCCATAGAAAGCAGTGCTAATACAGCAACCGGCAGCCACAGGTGGCCAATCGCGTTGAGCATAATTTCTGTATCGCCCGTGCGCAAGGCATCGAACAGCACAAAGCCACTGTTGTATTCCATGGTGTAGGTGTAGATGTCGTCTAAACGACCAGGGCCTGCCGACCAGTGGAGGGTTGCGTAAAACAGCAATAACCCAAGAAGACCAAGCCAAAACACCGGCACAGAATAACCGAGCAGAGAAATCAAACGCGCGCCGTGATCGAGAATACTGCCCGGTTTATACACCGCGAGTGAGGCGAGCAAAATGCCAAATAGCGCGCCAAAGAACATGGCTACGGTTGCGAGCTCAATCGTTGCTGGAAAGGCAGTTGCGAGATCGCTCACCACAGGTTGTTGGGTGATTTGCGAAACACCGAGATCACCGTGTAGCATCTGGTTGACGTAATTAAGAAATTGCATCGGCAGTGGCTGATCTAGCCCCAACTGATGGCGTGCTTGTTGGTACGTTGCTTCACTGGCATGGTCGCCAACCAGCTGCAAGGCAGGGTCGATGGGCGCGGCACGCGACAAAATGAAGGTAAAAACCAACAAGCCAAACAGAGTCATTAGAAAGGACAAAAAGCCGCTCAGCCAAGGCTGAAGGCGGCTTGTCCAAAACCGGCGCAATGCGCCGGATGATGGGTTAGATTGTGTCATTATTCAGATTTAGATACGTTTTTATAGAAGACCATTTCTGGTGTGATACCTTGCACGTAGCCTTGGATATCATCACGCAGAGCAACCAATTTTTTGTTCTGTAGACCGATCACAAAAGGTGATGATTCACGAACGTCACGTTGTAACTCTTGGTAGATCTTAGTACGTTTTGCGCCATCGGTTTCTGCACGTGCTTCAAGAGTCAGCTTGTTCAGTGCTGGGATGTGCCAGTTTGCACGCCAAGCCACAGTTTTACTGCCGTTTTCTGGGTTGTAAGCAAAGGCAGAAGCGTTGGTGTGTGGGTCAAAGTAGTCTGGACCCCAAGATGTCACGGTCGCTTCGTATTTGTGCGCTTTTACATCGGTTGCGATCTGGCTACTTACGCCTGGGATCAGTTCCACATCGATGCCTGCTTTAGCAAAGCTAGCTTGCAATGCTTGCGCGATATCTAGGTAAGGGGGTTGGTTTGATACAACCAACTTAAAGTGCGGGTTTTTAATGCCAGCATCTTTTAGAATTTTCGCTGCTTTTTGTGGATCGTAAGTAAACGGTTGATCGGTTAATGCGCCGTTAAAGCCCACAGGCAGGAAGTTTTGTTGCACTGCAAATTGACCATGCATTAGGTCGTCGGCAATGCCTTTGTAGTCGAACGCGTAACGAGCCGCTTGCCAGAATTCTGGTTTACCTAGATCTGGGTTACTTGCGTTTTCTGCGTTAAACATCAAGTAGTACAGTGACGCGTAAGGCAGGTTAAGGGTTTTCACCCCTTTTTTGCCTTGCAGCGAGAAGTATTGGTCAGTACCTAGGTTACGAACTAGGTCTGCATCGCCTTGCTCAAGCAGCAACTGACGCGTTGCCGCATCTGGCACGTTTTTCAGCAGCACATATTGCAGTTTTGGCGCTCCAGCAGGTGATGTAGCATTGGCTTCCATCATCAGAATTTGGTGCGGAACGTATTTCTTAATTTTGAATGGGCCGCTACCTGCAGAGTTTGCGTTTAGCCATGCGTGACCAAGGTCGCCGTCTTTTTCATTCGCCATCACGCTTTTTTCGTCAACGATAGAAGCAGCAGGCGCTGAAAGTAGGCTCAATACGAATGAAGGACCCACATCCGCATCCCATGACACTTTCACTTGGTCTTTAGACACTTTAGTGATGTAGGTGTCGACGTTATCTTTGTCCCAACCCAACTGAGTCAGAATGAAAGAAGGCGCAAGATTCAATTTCACAACACGGCCAAGACTGAAAATCACATCTTCAGGGCGAACTGGATTGCCGCTGGCAAATGCAGCGCCTGATTTAAGGGTAAAGGTGAGGCTGTGTTGTTCTGCTTTCCAAGACGCCGCTAGAGTCGGTTGCAACTCGGTTGGGTTATCCGGATTGGATTGCACCAAACGTTGGTACAAGTTATTGAAGCTTTGCACTGAAGACAGTTCAAAACCTTGAGCAGGGTCTAGGCTAGTGATGTCATCAAGTGATTGAGCAACCACAAGGGTGTTATTGGGAGTTTTTGCATATGAAGGAAGTGCAAAACCCAGGCTGAGCATTAGGCTGGCTGCCAACAGAGTAGTTTTGGTTTTCATTATCATTCCATTAAATGTTTAGAATTTGTTCCTACGGTGCGTTATTCCATAGGGTTATAAAAATAAGGTAACCCATTCACTTTGTGATAACAAGCACACAAATATGTAATCAATATTACAATTACATCTGACTTGTATCAGAAAAGAATAACATAGGTCAATTGTTATTCTTTATGGCTGATATTTCATCAATACACACATTTTGTTATGCAACAAAGATAATTAATCGCGATGCGTAGGCCATTGGTGGTGAATCTCCAACTTGGCGCAATTCGCTCTGAAATAACATAGAAGCTCATGGCGTAAGATACCAAACGTATGACGTTGAGAAATCGTTGGCATCTTCTGGCGCACACTATCGTGTCATCATACGATAACAACTTGGTAATCAACACAAATTTTCTTTATTTTACTTATTAAACAGCGCTAAACCATAGGCATAAACATGGTGAACACGCGCAATTTAGTTGGGGCGACGTGCTTTACGACTCGGTTGCTTGAGTTTATGCAGTGCAGCGGCTGCCACTAAGTGAGATGGTGGAATGTTCGTTGTCATTATTGATTGGGGTGCGGAGAGTTCAGGTTTGGGTTCGGTTATATGAGAAGAGGGTGTCACAGCTTGAGTCATTGGAGTGGCGGGGCTAAGCATTAGCGGTATTAGGTCGTGCCCTAAATGGCGATAGAGCATATGGCACTCATCTTCAATGGCTTGGCTGTATTGGCATTGCCCAATTAAAGCTAGACCATTTAACATGCTTTGCGCGTAAGTGGTGAGGAGCTTGGCAGCGTAGGGGGCATCATAGCAACCTTTGCGCACATCTTGCTGACGGCCATGGGCGTATTGGCGAAGTGAGTCGATAAGTAAATCCAGCATAAATGTTCCTCCTGACCTGATAATCAATCATTGCCTGCGATCTATTAACGACAAAAGCGCGGTTATCAATGTGCCTAGGCCTTGCACCGTAAATAATGCCGATAATTGAACGCTAGTGGTGTAGGCAAGCAAAGAGTGTTCCACGCACGATTAATAACAGGCGCTTTGCGTTTAACCTATTGCTTATGTGGAACATTTATCGTTTGGTGATCAGAAAGCGTAAAGAAAGGCGCGGAAAAACCAAGAATAGATACGGGGCGAATATGTTCCCATCAAAAAATCAAACGGGTTTAGTGGTGAGGACTTGCCGCTTATTGTTGCAAGAACAGCAGTAAGCAGGCAAGCAAGCGCTGGCTCAAGATGTGATGGCTATTGGCTTGGCAATATCCGTGTTGGTCACATCTTGGCTAGCGCTATGTTAGTTAGCAAAATCTTCTTGGGCTTGAAACCAACCATCGCGCCAAGTTTGGCTCAATTGAGTAGCTTTGTATGGATTTGCAGTGTCGGTCATGCCTGCGCCAAAAGCCAAATAGCCTTCGTTAAACGCCTGTTCTTGTTCTGTGTTCATTAAACTAAATACCTTTTACGGAGATTAAAACTTTTAGCAAGGCGCGCATTGTAACGGGTGATAGCAGAGTGAAAGCTGATCTTGATCAGAATGTGACCAAGATCGCGTAAACTTGGCAGTGTATTGACCGAGTGCTGACTAATCTAGCGACATCTCTCTTGCAGTTCAGGGTTAACGCCCTTAAACAGTGGACGTGCTTGATAGAGAAACAGCTCAGCCAAGTAGTTGGCAATTGGGGTCAGTGGGCTGGCTTTTCGGCACAGCAAATAATAGGTCGCCCACGGCAGAGGCGTTTCCAGTTCAATCTCTTCTAATAAGTTGGAATAGGTATAGTGCTTGATGGCGGCATGGGATACTAAACCAATGCAATCGGTACGAGTGATGATCGCGAGCGTTGAAAGGTAGGACTCACAGGTGATGGCGTGTTTTAGACCGTGGCCATTTTGCGACAAAATATCATACACCGTATTGAGATAGCTGCTGCGGGTGGTCGGCATAACCCAATCGCACTCTTGCAGCTCTTCCAAGGTTTTGGCCTTGAGTTTGGGGTGGCCCTTGCGTGCGATGATTTTAAACGGCATCTCGGTCAATTTATGTTTAGTAAACTCGTGATACTCAAGGTTTGATTGTAGTGTATTGATGACAAAATCGAGCTTGCCCTGACGCAGCTGATCAATGTGTGCCTCAAGCTGTCCTTCTTGAATTTTGACATTTACCTTAGGGTACTGTTGCCGAAATTTGCAGATCACTTCTGGCATCAGTTCACAGGCGATACTTGCACCTAAGCCGATGTTTACTGAGCCCACTTCATTGCCTAAGCACTGCTTGACCGACTCTTCTGCCAGCAGCAGTTCTCTAAGAATCAAATTGGTGTGTGACAGGAGATGCTCTCCCGCTTTGGTCAAGGTGATGCCTTGGTTACCGCGAATCACCACTTGGTTTCCTAATGACTCTTCTAAATCGCGTAACGCTTTAGTGACCGCCGGTTGGGATAACCCTAATGCGCGGCTGGCTGCATGAATACTTCCGCACTCTGCAATCTCTGCAAAAGCGCGTAATTGATTGAGTTTTAAAGACATAATTTCCCTATTGTTTTTCCGTGGCGTTGTTAAATCCCTACAGGATGTGGGTACTAATCAGAGCTAAATGATAACTGTTGGTTATTCCCCGAAAACATTGGTTATCTTGTGCAAGCGAACGCCTGCTCATAGATTACTGGAAAGCGTCCAATCAATTCATCTTTTTTATTGATGAATGGTTGGGGAGGATTACATTGAAAAAGGATTTTCGATCATGATGCCGTCACCTACACGAGTGGAGACGCCTGCGCGGCCGACACTCTCAGTACGTCTATTTAGTAAAATTGAAGCGGTTGGGAACAAACTTCCTGAGCCGATTGTGCTGTTTTTTGTTCTCGCCATCGTGGTGATTGTGGCGTCCGTCATTGCTGCCGCACAAGGTGCATCGGTGATTCACCCTGCCACAGGTAAAGAGCTGCCGATTCGTAGCTTGCTTTCTCGCGAAGGGATAGTGTTTATCTTCACCAATATGCTGAAAAACTTTACCGGTTTTGCGCCGTTGGGCCTCGTGCTCTCAATGCTGATTGGTGTTGGGTTAGCTGAGCGTGTTGGTCTTTTGGAAAGCGTCGTCAAACGCACCATTTTAAATGCGCCTAAGCCTCTTATTACCACAGCCGTTGTGTTTGCTGGGATCATGATGAACATCGCTTCGGATGCTTCCATGGTGGTGCTTCCTCCATTGGCTGCTCTGGTCTTTATGTCGGTAGGGCGTAATCCGATTGCCGGTTTGATGGCTGGCTTTGCCAGTGCAGGGGCAGGCTTTACGGCCAACTTAGTGATTGCAGGAACCGATGCGTTGCTCTCTGGTATTACTACTGAAGCGGCCAAAGCGGTTTCGACAAACATGCATGTCACCCCAGTCGATAACTGGTATTTCAATATCGTATCCGTGTTTGTGCTGACTGCGGTTGGTGTGCTGATTACGGAAAAAGTGGTTGAGCCACGCCTTGGTAAATACGAAGGCAAAACCAAATCCATGACTCACCATGAGCCAGCGCTAGAGAGTCGTGCACTGCGTAACGCCGGTATTACGGCTATTGTGTATCTTGCGGCGATTGTCACTTTTGTCCTGTGGCCAAATTCACCACTGCAAAATGCACAAGGTGGGCTGATTCCATCGCCTTTCTTATCCGGCATTATTCCCATCATTTTGTTCTTCTTCGTCGCTGTAGGCACTGCCTATGGGGTGACCTTGGGGCTAATTAAAAACAGTAAAGATTTGACCAAGTACATGTCTGAAGCAATAGCGGATATGTCGAGCTACATCGTGCTGATTTTCTTCTGTTCGCAGTTTATCGCTTACTTCAACTGGAGCCATTTAGGCACGTGGATTGCAGTCAATGGCGCAGATCTCTTACGTGATATTCATTTTGATGGGGTAGCGGTGATCTTAGGCTATTGCGTATTTACAGCATTGCTTAATTTCTTGATTCCTAGCGGCTCGGCTAAATGGGCATTAGAAGCCCCGGTGTTTGTGCCAATGTTTATGCAGCTTGGTTACCATCCCGCCTTTATCCAAGTCGCGTACCGTGTGGCAGATTCGTCTACTAACATCATTACTCCACTAAGTCCCTATTTTGTGGTGATTTTATCGATGATGAAGGAGTACGACAAGAAGGCCGGCATGGGCACCATGATAGCGTTGTTGTTGCCTTACTCATTGGCGTTTTTGGGATCATGGTTAGTGCTACTCGTGATTTTCTTCACGCTCGGCTTGCCGATTGGCCCTGGTATTTACCCAATGATGTAACTCTGAGTGGCCTACCCACAAAATGACATAACACATTGATAGGAAGCATTTTAATACAGACGCGTGTATCGCGATCTGACTAACAAAATAGTGACCCGACATAGGTTTAGCTTATCGAATATCCATAATGGTAAGCATGAACGATATAACAGCGATCAATGAGGAGATCGGGTCACGCTTTGCACCAAAGCGTTCAAAAAATTGGAGAATAGTATGTCTACACCACTGAATGAAGCCCAAATAGCCCAACTCAACGACCAGATGATTGAATGGCGGCGTGATCTACACAAGCACGCCGAATCAGGCTGGGTCGAATTTCGCACCTCTACATTAGTGGCTGATAAACTCGATAAACTGGGTTATGAATTGGCACTTGGACGTGATGTAATTAAAGAAGAATCGCGAATGGGTGTGCCGAATGCAGACGTTCTAGCCGCACAAGAGCAGCGCGCATTGGAACAAGGCGCTATTGCTAAATGGATGCCCCATTTTTCCGGCGGTTTTACTGGCATTGTTGCCACTCTAGATTCTGGAAAACCTGGACCGACAGTCGGGGTTCGCGTCGATATGGATGCGCTTGATCTGCAAGAATCGCACGCCTGTGGGCATGCTCCTGCTGAGTGTGGTTTCGAGTCGATCAACACTAATATGACCCACGCTTGTGGTCATGATGGACACACTTCGATCGGTCTTGGTTTAGCGCATTATTTAATGCAAAACCGTGACCAGCTTATTGGTAAAGTGAAGCTGATTTTCCAACCCGCAGAAGAGGGCACTCGCGGCGCTCGTTCAATGGCTGATGCTGGCGTAGTCGACGATGTGGATCTCTTTGCTGCGATTCATATTGGCACTGGCGTTCCAGCCGGTGAAGTGGTGTGCGGCAGTGAAAACTTCCTTGCGACCACCAAATTCAATGTGGAATTTCATGGTCGACCTTCTCATGCTGGTGGTAATCCAGAAGAGGGGAAAAGTGCGATTTTGGCCGCAGCGCAGGCCACATTAGGCCTGCATGGCATCAGTCGCCACAGTGGCGGTGCATCACGCATCAATGTTGGGGTGATCAAAGCAGGTACGGGTCGTAACGTTATCGCTCAGCATGCTCATCTTGAGGTGGAGTGCCGCGGGGAAAATAACGAGATCAATGATTTTATGTTCCGTCGTAGCCAAGCGATTGTCGCGGGAGCGGCAGCCATGTACGAAGTGGAATACCACCTTGATGTGGTTGGTGCGGCGAAACAGAGTGTGCCGTCACCAGAGTGGGTTGAGTTTATCTGTGTTAAAGCGCAGCAGTTAGGCTGCTTTAAACAAGTTCATTCCGGTTTAGGTGGCGCTGCTGGCTCAGAAGATGCGACGTACTTTATGGAGCGAGTAAAGCAGCATGGCGGCCTAGCTACTTATATGATCTTTGGTACTGAACTCGCCGCTGGTCACCACAACGATAAGTTCGATTTTAACGAAAACGTGATGACTAATGCCGTGCGCCTTTTGGCCACATTGGCACTCAACGGTAATGAGTTTACTGAGCAGCGTTAAACACTAAAGTGACGCGAAATAGAGGCGAGAGTCTCATTCCTATTAAGGCAGCTAAGCTGCCTTTTTTCATATCTAAGGTGTGTTGAACGCCCTTTTAAACGTGCTGTCGTTGGCTGAACTAACATCAATAAATTCATTGAATCAATCAATTACCACTGCTGGCTTTTTGTTCGAATTCGAATGGTGAATAGCATGCAATATCGTGATGTGAGCACAATCACAAATGTTGGTATAAAAACTGAGTGGTTGCGTCAATAGTGCAACTCTTAAGGATTATGGAGTTAATAACGTATTGAAAAATAATTGTTTTATCTGTTGTAAAAAGTAAGCGATCTAAGTCAATTAAACCACATCAAACCCTTTGCACGGCCAAAAAGCGACTATGCTTATTGGTAATAGAGAATCGACATTTTGTGTAATTACAAAATCATAGAGGTTCGATTCATTCTCAATTTGTGGAAAGACACTGGGAGCGCGAGCATGACGAAATTGCATGTCATATATGTTGATGATGATCAGCTCATGCTAAAGGCAACCGCAAGGATGTTTCGTCGGATTCGTCCTGAATGGACCATGACATTGGTAGATGACCCTTTAAAGTGGGAAGAAAATCTCTCTACCGAACCATCGCTGATCATCTCAGATCTACTAATGCCAAGACTCAATGGCGATAAGCTATTAGAGCAGGTAAGACAACGTTATCCCTACGCGATTCGTTGTTTGATCACGGGTAACACCAATCAAGACGTACCCGATACCATCAGTAACTATGCCCACTTTATTTTGCCTAAACCGTTTACCGAAGGCGATTTTTCGGCGATTTTGGACAGCGCAGAGCGTCTGCACTTAGCGCCGTTTAGTACCGATTGTTTAGCCAAAATCAGTGATACCTGTGAGCACATTCCTGTGCTACCGAAAGTCGTGAAAAAGATTCAAGCGATCGCGCGCAACAAAGATGCCGATTTAAAATCGCTTGCCGATGTGGTGCGTGAAGAGCCTGCATTAGCGGCGCGCGTGATTCAACTCGCTAATTCTGCCTATCTTGGTTTCCAAACCTCGACCGTCTTTCTCGAAGTGGCGATAAGCCGCCTTGGCAGCATTATTGTTGAAGCAGTTGCGGTGTGTATGCTTGGACATAAAAGCTTTACCAACATTGGGGTCAAGCAGCATGACCATGTGGTGGAAGAGTTTATGACCATTGCTAAAAGTGCTAAGTCATTAGCGAAGAGAGCTGGCCTTGATTCGGAAGAACAAGAGTCCGCTTTTATCATGGCGCTGCTTATCTCTATCGGTGCGTTGACTTTGAGTGAAGCGGGCGCTGGTAATGGGCTCTGTTTTGGTCAGCACAACCTGTGTGAGTCGCACGATGATGTGATTCTTATCACTGTCTATGTTTTAACACTTTGGGGATATTCGAAAAAAATCACCGATAGCATTTTAAATATCAGCTTTTCTTTTACTAATCTTAACCAGAACGAAGTAACAAATAGTGTGTCCCTTGCTCTGGCTATGCACATTGCTAAAGCAGGTGGAGATGAAGAGTTTAAAAAATTCTTAGAGTCGATACCAAAACAATATAACGACTCCGTTAAAGAAGTCTTAACTTTGAATTAGCTGAGCAATTTGCAAGGAGATCTGCATGGCAATAACGGTAACCGTCTGCGACGACTCAAAACTCTCTCGAAAGGCTGTGATGCGAGCACTGCCCGAAGATTGGGACATTGAGTTGTTTGAAGCAACGAATGGCCAAGAAGCGATTGAGCGTTACCATGCTGGACAGGCCGATGTGATGTTTTTGGACTTAACCATGCCAGTGATGGATGGGTTTGAAGTTCTTTCTGTTTTAAAAGAGGAAAATGCGCGCAATTTTGTCTTTGTGATCAGTGCAGATATCCAACCTGAATCGCAACGCATGGTAAATGAACTGGGTGCGGTGAAATTCCTTAAAAAGCCACTCGATACCAACTTATTAAAAACAGTACTTCATGAGGTGGGCTTACTATGATGCTTGAATTAAATGCGGACTATCAAGATACCCTAAAAGAGCTGCTCAACATCTCCATGGGGCAAGCTGCAGATAAACTTGCAAGGCTACTTGATCTGCATGTGACCTTAACTGTGCCGGACATCAAAATCGCCTCTAAAGAAGAGCTCGATAAGCTTGAACATCTCGAGTCAGATTTCTACTTCACCCGTCAATCGTTTTACGGTGGCATGTCTGGTGAACTGGTGACCCTGTTATCGAAAAAAGGGTGCAATCAGATCGCTTCAGATATGACCCATGACGAAGTGAGTGAGCTATCGACGGTGTTTATTGATGATTGCTTACTCGATATCTCTAACATTTTGAGTGGTGCAAGCCTTAAAGGTTTGTGTCAGCAAATTGAACTCAACATCAAAATTCAGCCGCCGGTGTTGTTTCGTCCCTCGCTGCAAGCTCGTCCATTGTCGGAGTGGAAGACCTCCATTTTGATGGAAGTGGCTTTTATCATTGAAGCCGCCGAGTTTGAAACCAAAACGATTATTTTCTTCGCCAACAACGGACTTGACCAAGTGCTCGTCCAGCTAGATGAATTGCTGTAATCAGCCTAGGGAGCGATATGAAAGCGAAACTGATGTTGTCCGATTTGTTAAACCAACTCTCTTTTGCGTTGTGTATTGTAAGGCGTGATTACAAGATCATGACGGCGAATGAATATTTTCAAACTCGCGCAAAAGTGGATTGTGACAATTTCGTTGGTAAAAGCATCTTGGATCTGTTTCCTGATTCCGCCCATTTTTTAAAGCGTAAGATAGATACAGCATTTGTCATTGAGTCGTCGAGCTTCTCTTCATGGGAGCAGCAGCCTCACTTTTTGCCGTTTAAGAGTTCGCGTCCTGTCTCTGGTCAAGAAGAGGACATGTACCAAGATGTCGAAGTGATCCCGATTCATAGCGATGACGGTTCGCTGGAACACGTGTGCGTGTGCGTCTATGACGTGACCGCGCAGGCGTCGCAGCAAAAAGAACTCAAGTCGATGTCAACGCTGTTGGAGACAAACAACAAAACCTTAAATGACGCATTGAAACAGTTAAAAGATGCGCAAGTGCAGTTGTTGCAATCGGAAAAATTGGCGTCGATAGGGCAGCTTTCTGCGGGTATTGCCCATGAAATCAATAACCCGATTGGGTTTATCACTTCTAACGTGCAAACGCTGAAAGATTACTTCGAAAAGATAACTGGCTACTTTGAAGAGACGCAAACCATTCTAAGTCAATGCCAAGATGAAGACGTGTCCAAACGCGTTAAAGCCGCCAAATCTAAGTATCAATTGGATTTCATTATTGATGATGTGGATGACCTGATCAAAGAGTCACTTGAAGGAGCGTCACGGGTTGTAGCGATCGTGAAAAACCTCAAAGAGTTTTCCCATGTTGATAACTCGGAATGGAGTAACGGTAACCTCATCAACGGTATGGAATCGACGCTGAAGATCATCAACAACGAGATCAAATACAGCATCGAAGTGGTTAAAGACTATGACTACGATTTGCCAGAGATTTTCTGCCAACCCATGCAGCTTAACCAAGTGTTCCTGAATATTTTGGTGAATGCGAGCCAAGCGATTGATGGTGAGGGAAAAATCTACATCGCGATTAAGCAAGTAGATGACGATTGGGCAGAAGTGGCGATTCGTGATACGGGCTGCGGTATACCACAAGACAAAATCAACCGAATCTTTGAACCTTTCTTTACCACTAAACCCGTGGGTTCAGGTACTGGCCTAGGGCTTTCTGTCTCTTATGGGATTATTAATGCCCATCACGGCTCTATCGATGTGCAAAGTGAAGTAGGCGTGGGCACAACATTTACCATTCGTTTGCCGATTAAAGGTCCTGAAAAAGCAGAATCGGTGAGTAGCGACGATTAGTGTAGACGAGGCATATTATGCATTTTGATAAAATACTGCTGGTCGATGACGAGCTGCCCATTCTCAAATCTTTGATTCGTACGTTACGGATGGAGTTTCCTGAGCTCTACAGCACGACGTGTGTCGATGAAGCCTTAGAGATAGTCAAAAGAGAGCGTATTGGCGTGGTTATCTCTGACTTTCGTATGCCCAAAATGAATGGGGTTGATCTGCTGATCAAGATTAAAACCATCGACCCCAACATCTCTACCATTATGCTCTCTGGCCAAGCCGAACTCAGCGATGTGACACGGGCACTTAACGTGGGGGCGCTCCACAAATTTATTAGTAAGCCTTGGGATTCTGTTGAGCTGGTGGAGGAAATTCGCCATGCCATCAGTAAACAAGGTGAGTTTGCTCATGTCGATATTCTCACCAAGTGTAAGCCGATTCGAAAACTCAACGAGCTCGTTACTGAAGTAAATAACAACGGTAATGATATGAGTAAGTTAGTCTTGATAGCGGATTTGCAAGAGACCAGCTCTTTAAACTCCAACTACGGTGTGCCTAAGGTCAACAGCATCCTAGAAAGCTTAGGTGACTATTTAAAACGCTCTTTAAAGCTCGATGTGTATCGCGAGCAAGATAAGTTTTTTGTCGTGGTTGACTGTTCCGCAGAAAGTACCTCGCTGCTTAGCGAAACGATAGAGCGCATGCTCTCTTTTCCTCATGCCGACCCAGAGCAACCAGAATTTAAACTGCGCCTGTTGATCAGTGAAATTTCCAGTTGGGAAGAGGTTAGCTCGCAGGAGGTAAACGAACGTAAGTCCTATATCGAAAAACTGGATAAGCGTGACCTCTATTGGTTGGGTGATGAGGGAGAAGAGCAGGATGAACTTAAGCAGTTAGTCCGCTTTCTATTAGAAAATGGGTCAGACAACTTTGTGGCGTTTTTTCAGCCGCAGGTGAATGTGGAAACGGGATTAGTTGATGGATGCGAAGCGTTGGTTCGCCGTCGTTTAGCCGATGGTCAATATGAACTGCCGACCAAGTTTGTCCCTATGCTCACCAAATACAACTTTATCGACGATTTGACCAAGGCGGTCATCAAGCAGTCGATGACGCTGTTGCCGGAATTGCTGGCTAAAAAACTGGATCTTCGTGTGGCGATCAATACCACCGCGACTCAACTTGAAAAGGGCATTTTGCGCCAGTTCTTGATAAGTGAAAATGGTCCGATCGAGAATGTAGATAAAATCGACATTGAAGTGACGGAAACGCAGCACATCAATGATTACACTTTAGCTCGCAAAGAGATGGAAGCACTGAAAGCGCTTGGAGTTCGTTTAGCCATTGATGATTTTGGCACAGGGTACTCTGGCTTTGAAACCATATGTGAGCTCCCATTTGACGTGTTGAAAATTGATGGTCGTTTTATCAAAGCTTTAGGTAGATCTCATGCTGATGATGCCATTTTGAATTCCATAACAGACAGTGCTAAATCATTAAATATGGAAATAGTCGCAGAGTGGGTGGAAGATGCACGGCAACTGGATGTATTGCGTAAGCAAGGTTGCAAATACGTGCAAGGGTATCTGTTTAGCCCACCGTTAGAACGTGACGAGTTTATTCGTTATGTGCTGGATAAAAATGGGGTGCGCGATGATGACTGACGAAGTAGAAGTAAGAGATGAAACCGTCACAGAAGAGCCAGAAAAGCTAACCTTACTGCTGTTAGATGACGAAGCAGACATACTCAAAACCCTAACACGGGTACTGCGTATGGATTACGACGTGGTCTCTTTTAATGAAGGTGAAGAGGCCATTGCGTATTTAAAAGAGAATGACGCTGCCATTATCATTTCCGATATGCGTATGCCACAAATGGATGGCGCTAAATTTCTCTCCATAGCGAAAAAACTGCGTCCTGCCTCTGTGCGCCTACTGCTGACTGGTTATAGCGATATGGAATCGACCATTCGTGCGGTAAACGAAGGGGGAATTCATACCTATCTAGCGAAACCGTGGGATAACGAAGGATTAAAACTTACCGTAGGCAAAGCCGCTGAGTTCTATCGATTGACTCAAGAGCGTGACTTGCTGACCAAGACACTCGAACAGCGCAACAAAGAACTGGCTGATTTTAACCAACAGCTTGAAACTCAAGTGTTACAGCGCACCAAAGCGTTACGTGAAGCCAACTCTTCCTTGGAAAAACTGCTCAAAGCGCGTAACCAAACTTTTAATGATATTTTGGCGACACTCAAGGCGATTATTCAATACAGCACGGGGGTTCCGGCCGATCATTCTGACCGAGTGGCAGAGCAGTCTAAAGCGGTGGCGATGGCGCTCAAACTCTCCGATCAAGAAGTGAACCAAGTATACCTCTGTGGCTTGTTACATGAGATTGGTCTAGCGGCTCGTAAAGGGGATAAGCCTGAATTGGTGAAACGCAATCCGGGTGTTCCATCTACACCCGAAGCGAACGCCACCTTAGGCGCAGAAATTATTGGTCAGATTAAGCGCTTTACTCCGCTGGTGAATATTATTCGTCACCAAGACGAAAACTTTAACGGCACAGGTAGCCCGGCTCACTTAAAAGAGCAGGAGATCCCTATCGGTTCACGGATCATTCGAGTGGTGAAAAACTACGACTACTTTGTCGCGAATGAAAATAACCGCAACCGTATGGCCGCCAAGAGTGCACAAAACTTTCTAAAAGAGTATTGCGAAGTCTTATACGACCCGATTGTGGTTGAAGCTTTCCTCAAAGTGATGGGCAAAGTTGACCAAAAAGATGGCATTGAGCGCTGCGTCAGCATCAGTGATGTGAAGATTGGCACTGTAGTCAAACGCGATGTTTACCTACCTAACGGCAGTTTGATGTTAACCGCTGGCCAAGAAATCAATAGTAACCTTTTGGAAAAATTGAAAAAAATCGAAAAAGAGAACCAATTCCCTGTGGCGATTTTTATCTAGAATCACAGCGTTATCAGAAACGGGCCTACGGGCTCGTTTTTCATATTTATTTATATAAATCAGAGTAGTAGATATTCGATATGCAGCTATTGACCTATTGTAGCTGATGGTGAACTATGGAGGACACACACCCTTATTATTAAGGACGCACCCTTATTACGCGCACTTATGGAGTTAGCACGTCATGGAATTACACACGCTTTTACTGTTTGCTTTAGCCAGCCTTTCCATCAACTTGATCCCTGGACCCGATGTGATTTATATCGTGTCGAATACCATGCAAGGTAAAATGTTGGGGGGAATGAAGGCTGCACTAGGCTTGGGCGTTGGCTACTTTGTCCATACGTTGGCTGCGGTACTGGGGCTTTCTGCGATTATATTGAGTTCAGCGCTGGCATTTACCTTGGTGAAATGGTGCGGGGCGCTTTATTTACTCTACCTTGGTTTTATGTCGCTGAAATCCATGTGGCAAGGCGGCACTAAATTGACCGTGACATCAGGTGCGAAGCGACAAAGTAGCGTTTTTAAACAAGGTGTCATTGTGAGTGTACTTAACCCTAAAGTTGCCCTGTTTTTTCTCTCATTTTTACCGCAATTTATCGACAGCACAGCCGGGTCGGTCAACAATCAGCTACTGGTATTGGGATTCTGTTTTAGTGGCTTAGCGACGGTCTGTAACATCACCTATGCGCTGGTGGGCAGTTGGTTATTAAGCAGTGCGAAAGCCAATCGTTATTCGCGAATCATTGAAGGTGTCTCTGGCGTGTTGTTGATAGGCCTCGCGGGGAAAATCGCTTTAAGCCAGAAGTAATCATCAAATGAGCGGTAGAGTGATCACCACTTCAACGCCATTAACGCTGTTATTGATATCGATATTGCCGCCAACATGACGCACGATGTCATAAGAGTAGGTGAGGCCAAGGCCCATGCCTTGGCCCACCGGTAGTGTGGTATAGAAAGGGTCAAACACATGTTTAAGATCTTTATCGCGGATACCTAACCCATTGTCTTTGATTTTCAGCACAATCGATGTTTCGTTGTATTCGCCAGTGATGGTGACCTGTTTATCGGCGCGACCACTGCTGATACAAGATTGAATCGCGTTTTTCAGGATCTCTTTACATAGCCTGTCTATTTCGCGAGGTATGCCGAGTATGCGCGGCAAATTTTGCAGGTTAGGGGACATCACAATGTGCACTGACTTGTCGGTATAGACTTGATTTAACGCGCGGTCGATAGAGGGGAACAGGTCAACCGGAATCAAGGTTTCACGAGAATCGTTGCGGTCAGTAGAGTAGTGCTGCAGTGCTTGGACAATATCGTGTATACGATCCACGCACTTAATGGCATCGTGAATACTGTCTGGAAAATCCTGATCAATAAAGGCAATGTCATTGAGGTTGGTCCACGTGGTCAAAGCTTGGCGCTCATCATCACTGACATGTTCTTGCAACAGCGCCTGCTGGCGCTGAATCAGCTCTTTGTACAGTTCAAGGTAACTAAGACACACATTTAGGTTACCACTAATGACTCCCGCTGGATTATTGATCTCATGGGCAAACCCTGCCGCCATAATACCCAGTGAGGCCATTTTTTCCGTTTCAACCAGTTTGTGCTGTGTCTCTTGCAGGGCAAAGTTGGTTTGCGATAAACGACTGTTCACTGCCAGCAGTTCACTGGTGCGTTGATTGACTTTCTCTTCTAGAGAGTTGTTGATCTCTTCCAACTGCCTTTGATAAGTGAGGTTTTTTTCTTTACTGGCCTGCAGTTGAGTAATCATCTCGTTAAACGCATGAGCCAGAGAAGAGACCTCATCTGAGCCATCGATTTTTAAGCTGACATCAAAGTTACCTTGGGCTACTTCTTTGGCGGCATTGTTTAAGTGCGCTAAACGCTTAGTGAGCAAATCGCCCAAAATATAAGAGAAGATGGCCACTAAACTGATTTCAGTGATGATAATGGTGATACTTAAGTGCTTAGCTTGATTGATTTTCTCGTTCAGGGCATTCATGTTAAAGCCCATCCAGATGGTGCCGAAATAGACGCCAGCTTCTTTGAGTGGGGCTGACACATCGTACACGCTGTCTTTGACATCAGTAACGTTACTTTCCAACATAGAGCGAGAAAAGCTTTTTGGGTAATTACCCGCAGTGGCGAGTACCAAACCGTTTTCGTTTAATACTGCAACGTATTCGATGTCCTTATTTTGCATTAGGGTTTCGGTGTAATCATTGAGGGTGGCGAGATCGTAACTAAGCACAGGATTTTTGATTGCGCTGCTGTACAAATTGATGGTCGACTCAACACGCTGCTCCAAACCTTGATAGTTTGTATCAGTCAAATAACGTAGGGTTAACGTCAGCAGTATGCTCAATGAAATCAATTCAATGATCGCAATACCAATGATGGTTTTAAACCGTAATGACATTCTCGGCAGTCCAATCCACTATAAGTTATTTAAGGTATCGATGTGCAGCGCTCTTATTCCATCCCAATCACTGTCCTTTGCGGCGATTAATGGGTTCATGCCCAAATGTTCAAGTAGTTTTTTCCCTTCTTCTGTTGTTCCTAATTGGATGAGTGCAGATTGAATTTTAGTCGCAGCGGATTTTGATAACACGCTACGGTAAGCAAAGGCATGGGGCGTATAACCTTTACTCAGCCACAGTACTCGGAGTTGGTCGCGAATTTCTGCAGGAGTGTTGTTAAATGTGCGCATGACGCCACCACCAGCCACAAAAAATCCTTTCGCAACATTAAGATAGACTGAATCATGAGAAGAGACATACTGAGGTTTGAAGTCGACTTTTGCTAAGTTCAGTTCAGCCCCAGTTACCACGGTTGCGGCAAAAGCGGCAGGTGAAGGAAAAGCGATGGTGCTGTGGTTTAATTCAGTAATGGATTGAATGGGGCTATCTTTTTTAACCACCAAAATGCCTTTCAACTGCTTATTCTCTTCACGCACCATTGGCATGTAGCCCGCTTTGTCGTGAAAGACCACGTAGTGATAAGGGTTCATGTACGCAATATCAAATTCACCACGCGCGAGCCGAAGTTCAAATTCGGGAATGTCTTTGGCGGTACGAAACTGAATATCGTAACCAGTTTGTTTACTCAGATAAGTTAACAGTGGCCCCCAGCTTTTGGCCAGCTCGATGGCGGATTGTTGCGGAACGATACCGAAAGTGATGTATTGAGCAAAAACGGCAGGGGTAAACAGCAAACAGACCAAGCACCACAATAGTTTCATTCTTATCTCCAGCCTTTAAGTTGACACTAACAAGACTAGTGCACAACAGCATAAATTTCCTTACTTCACCCAGCATTTTAGGTTTGGTTTTGCGATTTTGCGCCAAAATGCATCTTATTCATTTCGTTAAAAAAACAGTAAGAGTGTAGATGGGAATCATTACCCAAAAGGGGATTGGGTTCAAACAACTTTGGGAAGGACTGGTTTCACTAGGGAAAAGCGTTGAACTGAGCATGTCAATTGGGTGGAGAGAAGAAAGTAACGGCCGATCGCGAAGCGATCGGCCGTAGGTTTTGCATCAAATGACCATTGGTCCTATGACTCAAAGAGCCATTAAATGTGTACGGTTTTATCTTTAGAGGCAACAGCCGCTTCTGTTGGGGCTTTTTTGCTGCCAGTCAAACCATTGAAATCAGAAGCAACACTGATGGTTTGGAAATCTGGGTAAGAGTTTGCACCGTGTTCAGAGAAGTCTAGACCTGTCATCTCTTCTTCTTTGGTTACACGCATACCGATGGTGAGATCGATACATTTGAACAGAATCAAACCTGTGCCAAATGACCAGATAAAGCAAGAAGCGATACCGATCACTTGCACGCCAACGGTACCCCAAGAGAAACCAGCTTGGTCGAAGATACCTGCTGCCAATGTACCCCAAGCACCACACACGCCGTGTGCAGAAACCGCGCCAACTGGATCATCGATTTTTAGGCGATCAAGGAACAGAACAGAAAGTACAACCAATACGCCAGCAATTGCGCCGATAATAACTGCAGAAACTGGAGTCACGTTTGCACAACCGGCTGTGATACCGACTAGGCCAGCCAATGCACCGTTTAGGGTCATACCCACATCACTCTTACCGTATTTCATGAGTGTGAAGAGCATCGCAGCAACCGAACCTGCAGCTGCAGCGAGTGTTGTGGTTACTGCAATCACGGCGATTGAAGTGTCACCTGTGGTGGTTGAACCTGGGTTAAATCCGTACCATCCGAACCACAATAGGAAAACACCGAGTGCAGCTAGAGGAATGTTATGACCAGGGATTGGACGAGTTTTCCCGTCTTTGGTGTATTTACCAATACGAGGACCAACCACAATCGCACCAGCCAGCGCTAACCAACCGCCCATAGAGTGAACGACAGTTGAACCGGCAAAGTCGATAAAGCCTAGGTTTTCTAACCAGCCGCCGCCATGGTACAAGCTGCCCCATGCCCAGCTACCGAAGATTGGGTAAATCAGCGCAGAGACGAAAACGGAGTAGATAAGGTAAGCACTGAATTTGGTACGTTCAGCAACGGCACCAGAGATGATGGTTGCTGCGGTTGCACAGAACACCACTTGGAACATCCAGAAAGCAAAGTTCCATGGTGCATCGTCGCCTGTTGCACCACTAAAGAAGAAATCAGTGGTACCGAAGTAACCGTTACTTGCCCCAAACATTAGACCAAAACCGATAGCCCAAAAGGCTAGGGAACCGATACAAAAGTCCATCATGTTTTTCATCATGATGTTCGCTGCGTTTTTCGCACGGGTAAGACCTGTCTCTACCATAGCGAAACCAGCTTGCATCAAGAACACGAGGAAGCCTGCGATCAGTGTCCATACAAAGTTAAGGTGAGTCTGTACTGTGTCGGCTGTTAGCGGATCATCCGCAGCCATAGCAACCGCCGGCAGACAGAGCAGGCTTGCAATTAACATCCTGTTAAAAACGATTTTCATAGTTCATAGCCTCTCTAATTCATAAAGAAAAAAAGTCGTTCATTTGATAGGTATTAGAGCGGCATGCATAGTTGATTCCCAACTCGTGCCAAATGAAAAAATTCTTTTATGCGTTGGATTATTTTGATAAATAGCAGTATTTAACCCATTAAATAATAGGGCTTTTATGGCATGCACGATTTTGATAGATAAGTGCTTTAAGGCGAGTTTTCTGGGAGGCGAATCACTTTTTGTACTGGGTGAAAATGGGACTTTGCACAAACTGTGTGCGTTTTTGCATCACTGTGAGCCAATTTGGGGAGCGGTTAAAAAGTGTGGAATTACCTCAAGATAGCAGTAGGTAGTGCGTTATCTTGGCGCAGCATTGCTGCTAGTTTGAACAAAAAAGAGACGATTTCCAACGGTAAGCCTACCGGAGAAGATCGTCTCTCAAATGTTGTGCGTCGCTTTTATTGGTTGCTGAGTCGCTTAAAAGGGGCTTAGTGACCGACGATGGCTACCCAGTAGTGGGAAATAGGCATCGCGATAAAGAGTGCAGGCAACATGTTGGCGATAGCAAAGGATTTAATCCCTGCAATACGAAAACCGGTCGCAAACATAATTAAACCACCCACCGCAGAAAAGTCTGCAATCATCATTGGCGTCGTCAATGGCATGATGGACGCCGCTGCGAAGTATAAGATCGCTTGGATGATAAATTGTGGAATCGCAAGCACTGCAACGGGTAAACCGAGGGAAATTGCGAAGATACCCGCAGTACATAGATCCAAGAATGCTTTGATGATCAGCATGGTTGGATCGCCAGTCATCCCTTCGTTCATCGAACCAAATACGCCAGTGCCACTTGCACACAGGAGCACCAAAATGGCGATGAATTTTTCCATGTACTGTTCTTGAGTTAGGTTATGACCTGCAGGGCTGCCAAAGCGACCCATAAAGTTTTTCACCTTACCAGCGATAGTCTGGATATGGTTTTCCAGATTGATCACTTCGCCAAAAATAGAACCGATAAGAATAGAGAGGATAACGGCCGATAAGTTTTGTACACGTCCGGTCATTGCCAGGCCTAGCCCCATAGAGGCTAGACCGAAAATTAAAGGCAATCCATTACGTACACGTTCACTGACTTTACTGCCAAGAAAGCTACCACCAGCACCGCCGATAATTACTGCAGCGCCGTTAATAAATGGACCAATCATGGAGATACCCTTAAATTAGTTTTTAGGAAGGAAGCGTTGGTAATCAACTTCCATAAATTGTGAACGTTGGAAACGCGTGTCTTTCAATTCAAAAGGAACAGTACAGTCGTAAATGGTTTTACAAGAGATACCGCGGCCTTTGATAGAAGGACTCATGTCAGGCATTTGAGATGGATCCAATACGTGCGTACTTGCCCCGGGGATAACAATGGTATCGACATCTGCTTGGTGACGTGTATTTAACGCCCACATCACATCGTTACTATCAAAGATATCGACATCTTCGCCAACGATGATGAGGTTTTTCAGCTCAGGGAAGGCACCAAACGCGACTAAAGCAGCTTGACGTTGGCGACCTTCATCTTTAGGTGACAGCTTTTTAAATTGCATTACTGCCATCAATTTACCGCCGCCTGACGAGTGCGCATAAACGTTTTGCACGCGACCTGGCATAGCACGCTCTGTCATTGAAAGAATGCTGGCTTCAGTACAGATACCCGCAAGGCTTACGTGCTCTTCACTACAACCGATACAGGTTTGAGTGATTGGGTTAGTGCGAGTAGTAACGGATTTCACTTTAATTACAGGAAGGCTAGGGTTTGCACCACCAGTGTATCCTGGGAATTCAGGCATCGCTTTGCCGGTGTGGCTGTTTTGGTCTTCCACCACGCGGTAATTAGGTAGAATTTCACCTTCAATCACGATTTCTGCGTGAGCAATGGCTTTGGTATTGACGGTTTTTGCGTTGACCAATTCGACAGGACGATTACGGAATGCGCCCGCAATTTCCAATTCGTTAAAGCCAAGTGGTGTCACTGGTGGCTCAAAACAAGCAGAAACGTACACCGCTGGATCAAGACCGATGTTCACGGTAATTGGCAGAGCTTTACCAGCCGCTTCAGCTTTTTGGCGGAACACATCAATGTGACGACCTGGAGAGAAGAAGATAGAAACTTCATCGCGTGCTTGGAAACATTGACGGTGAATGGTGACATCGCTTTCGCCGGTTTCTGGGTCTTCTGCGTAAACCAAACCCAGTGTTACGTATGGGCCAGCGTCTTCAACCGTGTTGGTTGGCGCTGGGATGATTTTACGAATATCGAAATCGGGATCATCGGCGTAGTAAACCACTTCTTGGCAAGGTGCGTCTTGTACCAAAACCGGTTTTACTGGGTTGTTGGCAGCTTTCATCATGGCGTGACCAAGATATTCAGGTTCATGACCAAGCAGCAGTGCAGTACGAGAGCGGCTAGCGAGAACGCCGATCGCAACAGGTTTGTTATCAAAGCCTTTGACGTTGTTAAACATCATCATTGGGCCTTCTTTGGTAGGACGCATGGTCGTACCTGCCGCACCAATGTGACGATATACACCAGAGAGTTCACCAACGGGATCGACTTCTACATCTGTTTCAAGCACTTGACCTTCGTATTTGGATAAGAACTTGATCGCAGAGCGAAGATCAACAATCTCTTCTCGTGCTTGGGCATAATCTTGTTCAGTATATTTTTTCATAGGATTTCCTTTATAAGTTGGAATCTTTTTCTTGTTCGGAAAACAGATCTTCAATCAGATCCGTTACCAATTCTTGAATCACCTTAATTTGCGTAGGGAAGGCGTCATCAATATGGATGCCGCAATTGACACTCACTACGCTGTTCAACCGTGACGCCAGCTCTTGTGCGACATGATGGGCCAGCAGATCTTCTTTATGACCAAGCACGCACATCACTGACGTGCTGGCGCTGATTTTGCCACCTTGTTTTAAACTGGGTCTGGGTTGAGCAAGCGCGCTCGCACCGATGTGGGGCTTATCCCCCCCGGAGAGAATGACGCTGTAGTCATCACCGACGGGAATCATATCGAGTCGAACTTGGATTCCTTGGCGCGCTTTGATTAAGGAGATCATTTATCTTCACACCACCGTTTGTAATGGGTCGCTTCGATGCCAAATTCATGAAGAATCTTACCGACGATATGGGTTTCCATATCTTCAATTGATTCTGGGCGGTTGTAGTAAGTCAGCATTGGCGGCATGATGACCGCGCCATATTCCGTTGCAGTAAGCATGTTTTTGAGGTGCAGGCGACTGAGTGGTGTTTCACGGGCAACCAATACCAATTTGCGACGTTCTTTGATGTTTACGTCAGCAGCGCGCAGCAGCAGATTATCGGAATAGCCGTGCGCAATCCCTGCTAAGGTCTTCATACTGCAGGGAACCACCACCATGCCTTCCACGCGAAAGGTTCCGCTGGCAATACTGGCCCCAGTATTTTCGTTGTCATGCACCACATCAGCGAGACAATTGAGTTCCAATATGTCGTGATCGGTTTCCATCTCGATCGTGCGTTCACTACCACCGGAAACCACTAAGTGCGTTTCAATCTCTGGGTGATTACGTAATTCTTTGAGTAGTCGAAAAGCAAGTTGCACGCCGCTGGCGCCGCTCACTCCCACCACTATTCTGCGCGTAGTCATGTGTTACCCCTATCAAGAACAGGGTTTCTAGTATAGTGATTGAGCTCGACTAATCTATAACGTAATATGAATACCAAATATTACGTTTTGGAATGCTCATGAAGTCGGTAAAACCATTAAACAATATAAATATGAATCTGTTACTGCCGCTGAATGCCCTTTTGGAATACCGAAGTGTAACCGCTGCCGCAGATTCGCTGGGCATCGCTCAACCGACCATGAGTAAGCATCTGGCAGCGCTTCGAACCTTGCTCAATGATCAGTTATTGGTGCGAGTAGGGAGTCGAATGCAACTGACGCCTGCGGCCTCGGAAATTCAAGCAACTCTCTCTTTGGTGCTCAACGGACTGACGGATATTTTCTCTGCGCATTACGATCCGATAAAAGACAAGCGTGAGTTCATCATCGCTTGCCCAGATTACGTCAGCGTCTACATTTTGCCCGATGTGATTCAGCCTTATATGAACGACGATTCTGCCGTGTCATTTAGTGTGATTAACTGGGATCGTCAAGCACGCAGTTTGTTGCTTGAGGGGTTGATTGATTTTGTGATTACCATTGATGAGGATTTTGCGCCGAACTTTATTCGTAAAGTGGTGGATAAAGATGACTGGGTAATGGTGATGCGGGAAGGGCATCCATTGAGTTTGCCAGAAAAAGTGACGACCGAAGAGATGCTCTCATACCCCTACGCTCAAACGATTACTGGGGGAGGAAGTGCTAAACAGATCGACCGCTATTTCCATAATCACAAACTTAAACGCAACATTAAGCTGTCTGTACAGGGCTATATCTCAATGTATTGTGCGATTCGCAACAGTGACATGGTGTCGATAGTCCCTTTGCATCAAGCTGCCAATATGGCGAAAGATTTTGGTTTAACCTATCGTAAGCTGCCGTTTAGAATGGCGCAGTCACAACACTCAGTCTACTGGCATGAAAAGTTCAATAACGACAGTTCACACCGTTGGTTTAGAGATCATATTATCAACGAAATCGTGAACCATCCTCGCCATCGCGTGAATGCAGAAATCTAAGTTAAACGTTTACACTTTTGCCGACACTTCATGCTATTCTGGGCCAACAATAATAAGCATCAGACAGCTTATCTGTACTGAAGAACAAATACGTAACGAAATAGGAGTGAATTGAATGTCCGTTAGAGCAATCGCGGTGGATATGGATGGTACTTTCCTTGATCCGAATCAGCATTACGACAAAGCCCGTTTTCTCGCTTTGTATCAACAACTCAAAGATCAAGGCATCGAGTTTATTGTTGCCAGCGGTAACCAGTACTATCAACTGGTTTCTTACTTCCCTGAAGTTGCCAATGAAATCTCCTTTGTCGCTGAAAATGGCGCGCTGCTTTACCTGCATGGTGAAGAGATCTTTCACGGTGAAATGACCGAAGAAGCACTTGATAAAGTTTATACCATTCTTGATTCAGACCCATCGATTGATTATGTCGCTTGTGGTCTCAATGGCGCTTATATGTTGCCGCACATCAGCCAAGAATTCGCTGACATTGCCTCTCACCATTATGCTCGTTTAGAGAAAGTGGCAAGCATCCGTGCAATCGATGATGTGATGTTTAAGTTCTCAATCAAAACTACGGTTGACCATGCTGATACCTTAATTGCCGAACTTGCTGAGCAGCTTGGCGATGTGGTTCACACGGTTTCAAGTGGTTTCGGTTTTATTGACCTGATCATCCCAGGGCTACACAAAGCCAATGGTTTGAAAAAAGTCTTGGCACGTTTTGATATCGACCCTGCTGAATGCGTTGCCATTGGTGATAGCTTAAACGACAAAGAGATGCTGGAACTGGTTGGTTACTCATTTGCCATGGGTAACGCGGCCGACAAAGTCAAAGCCGTAGCTCGTTATCACACTGAGACCAACGAACAAGCCGGCGCATTAAACGTCATTGAAAAAGTGGTATTAGGCCAAGCGCCTTTTAATGCTTAATCCGCATGTTTGCAAAAAAGGGTTGTGATATTCACAACCCTTTTTTATTGCGACGCAATCTTTAAAAGCGATCAGCTATCCTGCCCATCGATCTTCGCGCCAGTATCAAGCCAAGGTGTCCCTTGCATTTTAGGGTAGCCTTCCAGATATTTCACTTGAGCGTGTGTTTCTTCTTGGATCTTACGCACGATATCTAGAAAGGTTTTCTCTGTCCATTCTTCGGGCGTACCAACCATAGCTCCAGCCATACTGCGACTAATTTGCATTAAACCACCTTCCTGTTTGGTAAAGCTGGCGTATGTATCCAAATGATAACCGTCTTTGTATTGCCATAAACAAGCAGTTAGACGAAGTGAATCGCTACCTACAACATCTCGACTAGCTGTGGCAGTCCATACTGCGCCTTCACATTTAGCCATCTTCATGTTTGCACCGCTCATCGCGGCAAAACTAGCTAGTTTTGTCCCTTCAAATGGGTTAACCAATGTAAATCGTCCTGGTTGTTCTGGCGCAACAGAAAAAGTAGGTATTGGTGTATTTTCTTTCGCAGAGTTTACATTTTCTCCTAAACCGTCGCTTGCTGCAGCTATAACATCTGCGCGGTCAACCTGAGTTTTAATGTCAAAGATACGGTAATATTCTACAGTTTTTGTTTTCTCTGTTAATGCGTTATTTACAGTACCACATCCGGAAAGTAAAACGGCAATTAGAGCTGGTAAGACAACCTTTTTCACAAATCACTCCTGATCAATTCTGCTCATAAATGTTATTTAGTATCAATTTAAATAAATGCAATTGATGGCCGAGAATTCTAGGAAAAATAATTATTATGTCAATAATAAAAATAAGTTTTTATATTCAATAAATAGTTAAGATAATTAACTTGAAATTCTCATAAAAAGGAGTAGGAAGATATTAAAATCTTTCAGGCTATGGATGATTTTTTTAGACTTCAATCGTGATTAGTGGGTCAGATTTTACTATAATAGCGATTAATATTTTTTTAAAACTGCAAATTTTTTGCTATTAACTTATTGAATTATGGAAAGAAAAAGAAGAGGAACAGGTAAAAGTACGTTAAGTGATGTGGCTAAGTTTGTTGGGGTAAGCTCAATGACAGTGTCACGAGCGTTACGTGATCCAACTAAGGTTTCTGAGACGCTGGTGGGCAAAATTCAGGAAGCGATCAAAGAACTGGGTTATGTTCCGAATAATGCTGCGCAGGCTTTAGCTTCAGCCTCTTCTCGCTTGATCTTATTTGTTACTCCTAGGTTAGCGAGTCCTGGCTTCCAGGCTATCTATCATCAGATGAAGCAATCGCTAAAAAAAATGGGGTTTCATGTATTGTTAGCAGAGCTAAATAATAAGCAAGCTGACTATGATTCTATCAGTACATTTATTTCTTATAATCCAGTGTTAGTGATAAAATTTGATATCCAGTTTACTAATGAGCTTAACGATTATCTAAGTAAGTCTAAGATTCACTTGTTATCAATTGGCCATGGGGTAAATGATAATACCGATTCCGAAATGATGATTACACCTGATTTTAAAGCTGTCTTTGAGCTGATGGCTTATAAAATTGCTCATAGGGTGTATCGTAATCCATTGCTGATTTTGCATGGAGAGGAGTGTTTTTCACAGGATATTATTCGCTCATGGGATCGCATGTTATTAGCTCATGATCTTTCACCAAACCGGGTTCATCCGATCTATTTAGCACCCAGTGTTATGGCTGGATTTGATGTGCTCAAAGAGATGCAAACCAGTTTTACCGATACTGATCTGGTCGTGACCAGTGATGAAAACTTGGCTTATGGTATTTGGTTTGCTTGCCGAGAGATGGGTATTGCAGTACCGGCACAATTAGCGATTGTCTGTGTTGGTCAGCTAGATCTTAATCAATCGGGGCGCTCTAAACTCTCTGGCGTTAATATTCGTTGGGATACTCTTGCTGTGCAAGCAATGGAAAAGGTATGTGAATGCCTTGAGTTGCCATCCAAATTAAAGCCAAATTCCTTGGCCGTCGAATGGATTAGCGGTGAAAGCTATTAATCCAAAACAACAGAATAAGAAAGCTCATCACTAAGGATGAGCTTTGTATTGAAAGCCAATCACGAATCATTTACTCAGGTGTCATTGGCTATCCAAATAGTGAATAAAGTCACTTTTCCAAAGATGGTCAGTAACTAAGCCAATGTTAAATCAGCTGTCTCGCGTTGGAAGATCTCAATCATCTTATCCCAAGCCTTTTCAATGTTTGTATCAAGACTAAACAATCCAGATGTGCCGACAATAAATACATCAACTCCAGATGCGGCGACAGTTTTAAAGGTTTTGGGATTGCAAGAACCGTCTATCTCCAGTAAGTAGTGATAGTGCTGTTCATCGCGTAAGGTTTTCAAACGACGAATTTTATTCAATGTTTCTGGGATAAATTTTTGTCCTGCAAAGCCGGGGTCGACGGACATTATCGTGATTTTGTCCAGCAGGTGAATGTATTCGTTGACCATCTCGATGGGTTCTGATGGATTTAGCACCACACCAACTTGTTTACCCGCTTCTTTAATCTCTTGGATTAAGCGAAAGATTTTATTGCCCGCCGTTTCTGGGTGAAAAGAAATAATATCTGCTCCAGCGTCAAGGCATAGTGGAATAATGTCTTCGGGTCTTTCACACATCAAATGGACATCAACAGGAATCGTTGCAATTTTCTTTAGTTGTTGAATGAAGAAAGGTGACAACGTAATGTTTTTAACATAATGCCCATCCATGATATCGACATGATAGAAGGTCGCGCGAGTGTTTAAAGCGTTTATCTGTTGCTTAAACTTAGTGAGATCCATACACATTAGTGAAGGTGAAAACATGGCATTCATAAGTATCTCCTTATTTTTGTTAGGGGCGCGATCAGTTAAAGAAAGTCAGGATATGACCAAGGCCGATGCCAATAACACCAAAGTCTGCGTCACCAAATGTGGTGGATTCAAAACCTAAGTTACCCATTAATGGTAAGAGCAAAGCAGGTAAGAATGAGATGATGATCCCGTGAACAAATGAACCAATGATCGCCCCTCGGCGTCCACCAGTAGCGTTACCATAAACTCCAGCCGTTGCACCGCAGAAGAAATGAGGCACTAACCCAGGGACAATGACACTCAAGCCCAATAATGGGCAGATGAACATACTGATAAGTCCGGCGACAAAGCTTGAAAGGAATCCTACAATCACTGCGTTTGGCGCAAATGGAAATACTGTAGGACAATCTAAGGCTGGACGTGCATCCTTAACTACTTTGTTGGCAATGCCGCGAAATGCCGGTACGATTTCAGCGATGATCATGCGAACACCTGCCAAAATGGTATAAACACCTGCTGCAAACATGATGCTTTGTAAGATGGCAAAGACGATAAAGTTTTGTCCGTTACTGAGCTGTGATTCCGTAAATTCTGGTCCTGCAATAATCGCTAACACAATGAACAGAATGCCCATAGTCAATGAGATGGAAACTGATGAGTCGCGTAAAAAATTCAGTGACTTGGGTACATTTAACTCTTCAATTGATGGGCTGTCTTTGCCGACCCATTTACCTACGATAGCCGAACAGTAGTAACCAATCGACCCAAAGTGACCAAGAGCAAGTTCATCATTCCCAATGATCTTACGTGTGAATGGTTGTAATAATGCAGGTGAAAGAACCATCCACGCTCCCAATATAATCGAACCAACTATGATCACCATTGTGTGTGAAATGCCACCTGCGGATAACACAACGGCAAGCATTGCAGCCATATACAAGGTGTGGTGCCCAGTAAGAAAAATGTATTTGAGTGGTGTAAAGCGAGCCAGCAAGATGTTGATTAACATGCCACAAATCATGATGGTTGCGGTCTGTGAACCAAAATCTTTTTGTGCAAGTGCCGCCATTGCATCAGTATTAGGTACTACACCGTGAATACTGAATGAATGCTCAAATAAGGCACTGAATGTACTCAAAGTACTAGATATGACACCAGCACCAATAGTGAGGATTAAAAATCCCATAATGGTTTTCAGTGTCCCTGATATCACTTCAGAAAAGGATTTTTTCTGCAGTAGCAAACCAATCAGTGAGAATAGTCCCACCAAGATGGCTGGTGTACCCAGCACATCATTGATAATTAGATCTAGCATGTGGAATTGCTCCTAGAGGCATAAGGTCAGATGTTTTCCGCCAAGATTTCTTTTAATTTATTGTTATCTAAAAGATTTTTAAGACCAATGGTGTTGCGATGACCATCTTCTAGATTTGAGATAATGTCGGAAGCACCAAGGTAAAGATCTGCTTGTTCTGATTTTGCCGATGTTAGGTCTGTGTGTGAAACTTCAGCTTCTTTGCCTAACTCTTGTAGAATTTTTTTAACGTTCATTTCGACGATGAAACTGCTACCTAAGCCATTACCACAGACGATTAATACTTTCTTACTCATTTTTATGCCTCATATTTGTAGGGGAGGGTGAAAAACATTAAATAAATTGAACAGCGTTGGATTAAATTAATAACGAGCCAAAATTTCTTCGAGTTGTTGCTTATTTTGTGCATGCACAAATGCTTCTCGATCTTGATCATTACTGAACATTTCAGCCAATGCTTGAATCATTTCGATATGATGCGTGTCATCTTTTGCTGCAAGTGTTATGACGGCGTGAACTGGATCATTTTCATCAGCTTGAAATGGCACACCCTCTTTAACGATCAGTAACGATAAACCACATTTATTTGCTCCTTTTTCTGGGCGTGCATGGGGCATCGCTAAGCCTGGAGCTAAGACATAATAAGGTCCTAACTCCTTGTGTCCTTCAATGATGGCATCTACATAGCTATCATTGATAACATTCTGTTTTATAAGAGGTTCACAGCTGATTTTTACGGCTTCTTCCCAGTTGTGTACGCGACTAACTATGTGGATATTGTTAGGACTTAGCCAGTGGTTAAGCATCGTTTTCTCCTTAATCAAGTGGTTTATATATTGGCGGAGTGATGAGTTTTAACTGTGATGAAACTCTCATAAGTTAGCGCTAACATTTATTGGTGAGTCAAATTTGTTAGCGCTAACAAATTTTTGAATATAGGGGTTGACGATGAGGGGGGAAATTAAAGATGATGGCGGATAGTGAGTGATGAATCTATTTTAACTCGCTATAAGTATATATTTTTCGCTTCGAAATATTTCCATATTAGATGTTATATTTAACCAACCAGCATTTTCGATCAGTAAATGATCTTCCTAACAATGTCATCAAATCGAGTGCAATTTATAAAATAACCTATAAATTCGCCAAGTTTTTTCTATAAATTTATGCAATTTCGATAAAGCCGACTATGCTCAAAAGGTATTAGAATTATTAACCGCTTATTGGAGTAAGTTCATTGTCTAATGCCATGATATTGCGTATGAATTTACTGTTGTTGATTTTATCAATATAATAATAGAGTACGATATTCTGTATTGATTGAAAAGTTAATAACGTCATGTTTTGAGTAGTAAGCCTATGAACTTTAAAATAAATTCTATTTTACCATACAAGTGTAAAATATATTATTTAAATCAATGAGTTGTAATCTCATGTGCTACATATCTATACTTAGCGTCGCTTTTTTGAAAAGCGTTATAAAAAGTAGTCTTGTTACTTTCTCGTCGCTCTTATTTTATAGTTAAATTGATAATTATGTAAATAATGGTGCTTACAAAAATAATTGAGAAAGGCAAAGGTGTTGTCTATTTAGTTCAAGGTTGGTATCGATGTTTGGTACGAATTGCGAGCCCAATTTAGGTGAAATTTATATGGAGATTGGCGTTAAATCGTTGGTGGCCGGCGTGCTACTTTCTTCGCTGTGCGTGGTAAATACAGCTAATGCGAAAAGTGAGAAGTTAGAGCAGGCCGGGGATTTTTTGCAATGGGGTATTCCTACTGGTGCGGCATTTATTTCTGCTGCTAAATTTGATGGCGAAGGCTTGGGTCAATTGATTGAAGGGGCATTTTGGACCTCTCTTTCAACTCACGTGTTAAAAGTTTCTGTAAACGAAGAACGTCCTAACGGTCGTGATTATAGTTTCCCTTCTGGTCATACTTCTGCCGCCGTTCAAGGCGCTGCGTACTTGCAATTTCGCTATGGTTGGCAATATGGCGTTCCTGCCTATATGTTGTCAGGTGTTGTTGGTTATTCTCGAGTTGAGAACAAATACCACTATTGGCACGATGTTGCTGCTGGAGCTGCATTAGCAACAGCGATACAATATGCCATCACTGAGGCTGGCTTTAGCGTGACTAATGTGGCGGTTGCGCCTACTTTTGATGGTGACAGTATTGGCGTATATGCCTCAATGAAATATTGATGCCGGTAATGGCAGTGGTTTATTTCCACTAGAGGCTAGCACTCTAGGGAATGAGAAATAATAAAGAAATACAAAGGGACATTATGAAAAAACTATTAGTCACTACCTTAGCCTTATTGGCATCAAGCCCAGCTTTGGCCGATTCATGGATTTATGGCGGTGTGTCAGTAGGTTCATCAGAATACGAAGAACAAAATTCTATCTCGCACTCTTTCTTCGTCGGTACAGGGATCATGCCATGGGTAGGTCTTGAAGGCGGATACTCGGATTTCGGTAAATTTGACCTTGGTGGCGGTAAAGTCTGGGGGGAATCTGTGTATGGTGCAATTAAACCGAACCTTAACTTTGGACCTTTGCAGCTTTACGCAAAATTGGGTGTGAACTCATGGGTACTTGAAGGCGATGATGACACGACTATCGCTGATGATGATGGTTTGGACCCAATGTGGTCGGTAGGTGCTGATTACACTTTCTTGGGGCCAATTGCATTAGGTGTTGAATATTCAAATTATTCATTTGGCGACAAAGATGTTCGCTCTGTGAACCTAACCGCAACCATTTACATGTTCTGATCGTTTAGCCTTTGTGGTGCAGCATGTAACGAATTGAAAAAGACTGGTTTTGGCCAGTCTTTTTTCATTTCTGTTTAATGTCTATCCCTATCTAGCTAATTAGAATTTATGGACATTAAATATCGGGGAGACACCAAACCCAGTTTGATGAGCCAGAAGATAACTGACGGCGATGAGTCCAACGCCACAGATCACTCTAACCAGTGGCCATACCCAAGGGAAAGAGCCGTGGGAACCCGCTGTGAGATAATGCTGGACGATTTTGCGCCCCGAGACGGTTAGAAGTGCAATTGTCGAGGTAGTAAACGCGGTGCCAACCGCCATTAAAATCGCACTGGCAACGCCCAACCAGTAGACATTCGCTAAGTTAGCAAAAAACAGCACCAAAATGGCGCCAGTGCAGGGGCGAATTCCAATGCTGACGATGATTGCGACATACTCTTTTAACGAAGATGCATGGTTCAGTTCTTGCGGTGTTGCTCCATGCTTATGACCACATGAGCATGTTCCATCCATGTGCACATGATGATGTTCTTGACCATGATGGTGATGAACGTGATGCTGTTCATGTTCATGTTCATGTTCATGAGAATGATCGCTATGTGGGTTTTTATGTCCCCATCGTTGCCAAAAATAGCGTGCGCCTTGATAAAATATCACCGCGCCAATCACCAACACACCCAGATAGCTGACGTTAAAGATCTGTTCTACAAAGTGGTTCACATGATGCATGGTTAAGTGCATCACAAATAAAAATACCGACACAATCGCAATGGCGACCAGCGCTTGGACGAGTGCAGAAATCACCGTAATCCAAAGTGCGGCATTAATTTTGGCGGGGTTGGTTGCAAGGTAAGAGCTGACGATGAGCTTACCGTGTCCGGGGCCAATCGAGTGAAATATGCCGTAAAGAAAACTGATTTCCACCAATGACCACATGGCAGAATGATTGTCAGTTGCCGAGTAAATTAAATCACTGAGCTGCTCAACACTGCTGCGTTGCCATTGAATGCTCACCATTAAAAGATGTGGCCACCACTGGTAAATCAGATGAATGATCACTGCTAAGGCAAGTGCTACGGTTGTTAAAGTGGCGAGGCGAGCAGGGGTGAGATAGCGCGCTGAGAGGGCGACTTCCTCGTGATGATGGTGTGAATGGTCGTGGGCCATGAATGCTCCCTATTGAGGCTGAGTCGTTGGTTGACAAGTTAGAACTAAAGATTGGGTGAAAAGTTGTCCTAGGGTATCGTCAGGGTCAGCGTCAGCCGGTAACTCACTGGCGTAAGCCACTTGTTTTGGCGTTGGGTGTGGTTCAACAATCTCATATTGACATTGCTTCGCTAGCTCGGGAGCTAACTTGATGTTACTGCGATTTTTCCATGACATATCAACGTAATACGTAGGGTCGAAAATCAGCAGTTTGAGCGGATCTTGGGTCAAAGGGTAGGGTTTTGCCAAGGGTAAATCGAATACAAAAGTGGCTTTACCACCGTGCGTCGTTAGTACAGGTGATTCACCGGTTTTGTACTTAATCGGTGTTTTTTCATGATAGAAATAGGTGAAATAGTGGGTTGTAAGCATATTGTTGAGAATGGATTTCGCCAATTTATTGAGTGTGTCTTGCTTGTGCTTGGGGGTCATATCCTCACCGTCAAACAGATAGGCAGTGGTCATGAGATCAAATTGCCATATCATGTGAAACCCAGTAATCGCTTGCCCATTACCTTGGATCTCAGTCGTCATATCAATCCATGAGTGAGGATGGGCACTGGCACTGAAAGAGAGTGGTAATAATCCACATGCAGCGATGCATGGGATGGTAATGCGAGCAATCGCGCGAGGAAGAGCGGAAAATAGCACAGGCATGTCGTCAATAAAGGAAATTTGCTACGTTATAACATATTTTCCTAATGGGGAAAGTCAAAGTTGCGTCAGTGACCATGGTTTTATAGTGTAACTGATTCTTTTCTAAACATTAGTTAGGCATGATAGGCTAGCTGGTGTCATACTAATGAAAGTAGATTTATCACATAGGCTAGATTTAGCTAGCCGCGCATCATGGAGGATGCAATCGCAATGGAATTAGTGGCTTTTCGCCCCGATGAGGCACAGCAGTTGATCGACTGGATTGACTCACCAGAATTGAATCTGTTGTGGGGCGGTCCTTGTTACGCCTATCCGTTAACCCAAGAGCAGATTTCCGAACACTGTCAAAAGCCAGAAGTGTTTGCTTTTCTATGTCGCCATGAAGGTGAGAATGTCGGGTTTATTGAACTGTTTCATCTTGGCAATAACGCTTATCGAATCTGCCGTGTGTTTATCGCACCGGATTACCGTGGCCGAGGAATGGCGCAAAGCATGGTGACACAATTGATTGCTGTAGCGAAACAGCAATTTGCCGCCCGTGAATTGAGTTTAGGGGTGTTTGCACATAATCACAGTGCACTGGCATGTTACCAAGCACTGGGATTTTCCCGTTACGCATCAGAGCCATTTATCTCTTCCGTTAGCGATGAACCATGGTTGCTCTATCGAATGAAATTGGATGTCAGCGAGTGTCAGGAGGTCATGCAATGACAACACAATATTGCGAAGCGCAAGATAAAGCTTATGCTCGACAGATTACTCAAACGAATATGGCGGAGTATTACCGAACTCACGGCATCAATTGGGATGATGAAATGTTTGATGATTCTTGGGAGCATTTCGAAAACTATGACATCGTTGTGGATGATGTCCATGTCGGTGTGATTCGTTTTTCTCGCTCGGATAACACACTGTATCTGCGCGATTTACAGGTTGAAGCGCAATATCAAAATGGCGGTGTGGGGACTCAAGCAATCAACTGGGCTAAAGAGTATGCAAGTCAACTGGGTATGGCGCAACTGCGTTTACGTGTCTTCCCAGAAAACCCTGCGAAGTTGTTGTATATGAGACTGGGCTTTGTTCTATCACACAAAATGGAAGTGGTAGAAGAGATGGTGTTTGATTTGGTTTAACGTCGAGTTTTGCATGGGCATTAAAAAGCCAGCGATTCGCTGGCTTGATACGCACTTGGCAAGGTCAATTAGTTTTGTGCAAGCTTGACGCGAATTTTGCTGTTCGCCACTTTGCTTTGGTTCAATTGATTGATGGCGTTATTCGCTTCTTTTTCATCTGGCATTTCAACAAAACCAAATCCTTTAGATGCCCCAGTTTCTTGGTCAAGAACGAGGTTGCAGGTAGTGACTGTGCCGTGAGCTTGGAAAAGAACGCGAAGTTCGTGTTCGGTCGTAGTGCGCGCTAAATTGCGAACGAGAAGTTTCATACTTAACCCTATGGGTTGAAAAATTACCGCGCGATTATCGCATTGTCGTTATACAAAACCAAGAGAAGATTTAAGGAGATAGGCTTGCAAGCGGAGCTGGAAACGCTACATATTTGGCTTGAACAAGATGCTGTTCGTATGGAAGTCCTCAAAACGTTACAGTCGTTAGCCATACCGGATGCATGGGTTGCCGCTGGCTTTGTCCGTAATTTGGTGTGGGATCGTTTGCATGATTATCAAGACAGTACACCGCTGCATGATGTGGATGTGATCTATTTTGCTAAAAATGAGCCTGAATCTGAGCAAAAAAAGTTCGAAAAAAGCTTAAGCCAACAGCTGCCAACCGTGAATTGGCAAGTGAAGAACCAAGCTTTAATGCATGAGCGTAATGGGGATCGGCCTTATGAGAATTGCCAAGATGCGATGAGCTTTTGGCCTGAGTGCGAAACGGCAGTCGCGGTGCGTCTACATAACGATAAGTTGGAATTTTTAACTGCATTTGGTTGGGAATCACTGTTTGCACTGCAGATTACTTATAATCCCAAGCGCAGTTGGTCGACGTTTATCCAACGTGTCGAAGATAAAAAGTGGCAAACGCTGTGGCCAAAGCTGAAACTGCAAAAGAGCTAAGTGCCACATAGTTAAAGGGTTCTTAACTGACTTATTTAGACAAACGGTCCACTTAGTAAGTGGACCGTTTGTTATTCATCAACTTTCGGTTATCAACACGTAACTCTGTTAATCAAGTCGCTCTTTTCTGAGTGAAATCGATGTTATCGAACTAACGCAGGACGTTTGCGATCGAATGTCCAGCCCGGAATCAAAAATTGCATGGCGCGGGCATCATCACGGCGACCAGTAGCCAGCTCTTTGTAAAGCGAATGGGCTTTATTTAGCTGCTCGCGATCCAGTTCAATACCCAGCCCTGGGCGGTCTGGAACGGCGATTTGCCCATTTTTGATCTGCAAAGGATCTTTGGTGAGGTGTTGCCCTTCTTGCCAAATCCAGTGCGTATCAATGGCGGTTGGATTGCCTGGGACAGCAGCGCCAACTTGGGTAAACATCGCCAATGAAATATCAAAGTGGTTATTTGAGTGACAACCCCAAGTGAGTCCCCAATCGTTACATAAAGACGCAACACGTACTGCACCGGAAAGCGTCCAGAAATGTGGGTCGGCTAAAGGTATATCAATCGCATCCAGTACGATAGCACTTTGCAGTTCGCGCCAGTTGGTGGCGATCATATTGGTGGCAACGGGCAAACCTGTTGCGCGGCGAAATGCGGCTAAGATTTCACGGCCACTAAAGCCTTGCTCTGCACCACAAGGGTCTTCTGCATAGGCCAACACATTGCGCAGCGGTTTACACAGACGAATGGCTTCGTTTAAAGACCAAGCACCGTTCGGGTCGATGGTAATGCGGGCATCCGGAAACGCACTGGCAAGGGCTTCAACCGAGAGCACTTCCTCTTCACCGGGCAGGACACCACCTTTAAGTTTGAAATCTTTAAAGCCATAGCGATCTTTGGCAGCAGCGGCTTGTTCTACGATAGCACTTGGCGTCATTGCTTCACGGCGGCGTACGGAATACCAAGGGTGTCCACCTTGTTCAGCAGGGTATGGCATATCGGTTTTGTGGCTGTCGCCAACAAAGAAGAGATAACCCAATACTGTGACTGCATCTCTCTGTTTGCCCTGGCCAAGCAGTTCTGCAACGGGCACTTCAAGAATTTGGCCCATCAAATCAAGCAGCGCCGCTTCCATTGCCGCAACGGCGTTGACGCGCAGTTCAAAGGTCCATGCGCCTTTACCGAAGGTCTCAAAATCATCGTCTTGCTGTGCAAAATGAGCGCGATGAATGAGTTTATTGAGGTGAACAATCGGTTCGCCAATCAAACGTTCTCCGATGGAACGCAATGTTTGTTCAATGACTTCACCACCAGGGGCTTCCCCAAGGCCTTGGTGGCCCGCACTGTCGTGTACGATCACCACGTTACGGGTGAATAGGGCGCCGTGCGCGCCCCCAATGTTAAGCAACATACTGTCAAAGCCAGCCACAGGCACCACTTCAACGCGTGTAATGGTAGGGTATTGAGAGCTCATGAACTTTCCTTATCCGTTCTAGGCATCTAATTGTTTTGATAAGTTAAGACGTTCGATTTTTCCAACGATAACTAGGTAAGCAAAGACAGCGACCAGTGCATGAATACCGACGTAAACCAAAGCACCGTTAAATGAACCGGTTGCTGCGATGATGTAACCGATGGCAATAGGTGTCACGATACCGGAGAGGTTACCGACGGTGTTGAAAATACCACCACTTAAGCCCGCCACTTCTTTAGGTGCGGTATCAGACATTACCGCCCAACCCAGCGCGCCGACCCCCTTACCAAAGAAGGCTAGGGCCATAAAGGCAACCACCAACCATTCGGTATCGATGTAGTTACATGCCACCATTGAAGTTGACAGTAGCATCCCACCGATGATTGGAATCTTACGTGACCAAGTTATAGAAACGCCGCGTGACAATAAAAAGTCGGAGATGATGCCGCCAGAGATACCGCCAAGAAAGCCGCATATCGCAGGAATGGCTGCGACAAAGCCGGCTTGCAGAATCGACATGTGACGCGCTTGCACTAAATAGACAGGGAACCAAGTGATAAAGAAGTAGGTCAGGGCGTTAATGCAATATTGACCTAGGTAAATCCCTAACATCATTCGGGAAGCTAGCAGATCCTTGATCGCTGCTTTTTTGGAAATCGCTGGCGCTTTAGCTGACTTTTGACCTTTAGTATTGGTTTCTTCTGGTGCATCGAGGTTAGTTAGCGCACCGCCTGCTTCCATGTATTCCAGCTCTTGTTGGGATAAAGTTGGGTGACGTTTAGGAGGATAAATCACTTTTTGCCACAGCACTGCTGCAACAAAACCGACACCCCCCATAAAGAAGAACACGTGAGTCCAGCCGACAGCGTGGGTTAACCAGCCCATAATTGGCGCAAAAATCACGGTTGCAAAGTATTGCGCAGAGTTAAAGATGGCTGACGCTGTGCCCCTTTCTTGGGCTGGAAACCATGCTGCAACAATACGACTGTTACCAGGGAAGGCAGGTGATTCACACAATCCAACTAAGAAGCGGAAGAGGAATAGCACGGCGACGACGGACGAACCAGGGAAGATATCGATAAACCCTTGCACGAAGGTAAATAGCGACCAAGTGATAATTGAGCCGAGATAAACGCGCTTTGAACCAAAACGGTCTAATAACAAGCCGCCAGGAATTTGCCCGATAACGTAGGCCCAAGAGAATCCAGAGAAGATGTAACCCATAGCAATCGAGTCAAGCCCTAAAGCTTGCGACATGGGCGATCCCACAATGGATAGGGTGGCTCGGTCACCATAGTTGACCGAGGTAATGAGAAATAGCATCGCTACTATCCAGTAGCGTGTGTGCGTTGACTGTTTGGTCGCCGCGACGGTTCTATCTTTTAATTGTTCCATAGGGTATGCCTCATGTTATTGATATTATGAGATTTATTATTTTATGTAGATGGTATTTATTGTGGATGGCTTAACAATCGATTGCATTGGACTAGAGACCAAAGATGCTTAGGTTTGATGGCGGGTTTATTTGTGAAGATGACAAATAGCGGTCCTTAGCTCACATAAAGAGGTTAATAATTGAACAGGATCACGGTTAGATATTGGGCAGAGTTATCGAATCGTGCAAAAAGCGACGTTGCAAGGGAACAACTCGTTGATTCAACAACGACAAAAGTGGCTTAACCGTCAATAAAGAGTTGGTAATGTGAACTAGCTTCACTCCTTGGGCGTAGAATATGATGAGCGCCAGTTGATTCTCTGTACAAAATATGAGTAACTATTACTCGTTGTTTACTAAAGAGATTTAGTATTGAGTTCGATGTTGACCATCGCACGGATGTGGTGATAATCAACCAGGTGAATATGTAACACTGGTGCTTGTGCTTAATCAGACCGGGTTAAAGTAGGGCGGCACTATGGGAAAATTCCACTTATTGTTTGGGACAATAGTTTGTTGTCTCGGTGAGTACGCTTTTATTAAGTGGATAGCTTTAAGTACCTTTGCGTAATTCTTGGAATACTTGGCTGCAAATCAGTGTGATGTCATCTGGATGACATGCTCAACCACTAAGCTGTGGTGGTTTTTACAAGGGCGTTTTCTAATTAAGAGAATCCCTGACTAGGTGAGGCAAAATGGATTTGGCGTCAAATTTTGTAATGATGGCTCGTTATAACCAGCGCATGAACGTGCAGTTGCTCTCTGCTTGCCGTCACTTGTCCCCAGCTCAGTTACAACGTAACACTCGCTCCTATTTTGTCAGCATAATGGATTATTGGAATCATCTGCTCCAAGCGGATATTGCGATGTTAACTTGTTTAGCTGAGCATCATCTTATGGTCGCCGATAAAGATTTTCACACTCTCTCATTTACTTGGGGAGAACATCGATTTATTGATGACCTCAACACCATGATAGAAAGACGTGAAGAAGTGGATCACTTGATTGTGAACATGACACATCACCTAACTGATGATCTCCTTCATACACGCATTCAGTATCAGGCCGGTGATGAGCAAACAGTCGAGATCAACCTCAACGGTTTTCTCCTTCATCTATTTCATCATCAAACGCACCATCGTGGTCAATTGGCATGCATTTTAAGTCAATTTGGTTTGGATGTCGGCGCCACGGATTTACCTCACGTTGTTCCTGAACTGCTCGATAGTACCCGCTAAATGTTGCTACCAATAAAATAGAAGTGTTACTTATCTATTGAATGTGCCACACTTCGCCCCCACATTGAGTGTCTCATGTGTAAAACATCTAGACACCTATTAAAAAAGTATGCAAATCAGAGAAGTAACCCCACAAATTGAGATGGTTTACCGCAATTTGGCTCAAGCCTATGAAGCGGAATTCTCTCACATAATGGGCAAAAAACCGGATGAAAACGGCCTTTTCCCGTTGGATACGGAGTTAGGTGGTCCTATTGTGGGCTATTTATGTTATGTTGATGGCGTTCCTGCAGGGCATGCCGCAATCGAACATGGCGCTGGTGGATACTTTGAAATTTGTGACTTTTATGTCATTCCGTATTTTCGTGGCAAGCAAGTTGGACGCCAATTTGCGTCGACGTTATTTGAGCAACTGCGAGGCGCTTGGGAAATTAAGCAAGTGCAAGGTGCTCACCATGCTAGTGCATTTTGGCGTAGCGTGGTAAACGAGTATACTGCAGGGCATTTTATCGATGATGAGTACCAATGTCCCCGTTGGGGTTGGGTTACCCGTCAGCGATTTCAACACGGTTAACAGCCGGTTGCATTGAACAATCATAATATTAAGAAAGAGTGAGGAACTATTATGGCGGTACGTGAAATCATTACTATCCCTGATCCAAGATTAAAATTGGTGGCTAAACCTGTTACTGATTTTGATGCAGTACAGCCTGTGATTGATGATCTGCTCGATACCCTTTACGACACGAGTAATGGTATCGGTTTGGCTGCGCCGCAAATTGCAGAGCAGTTGGCTATTGTGGTGATTGACCTTTCTAAAGAACGTAACGAACCGTTGATTCTGGTGAACCCTGAAGTAGTGAGCGGCGAAAACAAAGAGCTGGGTGAAGAGGGCTGTTTGTCCGTTCCTGATTACTACGCAGAAGTAGAACGTTTCCATTCTGTTGTGGTTAAAGCGCAAGATCGCCACGGTAACCCAATCACTATTGAAAGCGATGAGTTTTTAGCGATTGCGATGCAGCATGAAATTGATCACCTTAAAGGCAATCTGTTTATCGATTATTTATCACCGCTAAAACGTAACATGGCGATGAAGAAAGTGAAAAAATACCAACGTGAAGTGAAAAAGCACACGGCATAATTTGGTATCAAAGAAATAGTCAAAGAAGGAGAAGCGGAGCTTCTCTTTTTTTTGCTTTTAACAGTGGCTATTTATTCATCACTTCACCGTTATTGAGCTTATCTAAATCAAATTCAATACAACTTATATCAAATCTCCATAGGAATAGGCTCCGTATTCTGTTATAAACCTATGCAATGTATTAATATATGTCGTCGTTATAAATAGTACATTGGTCTATTTTAGTGATTGATAATGTATTTAGTACTAATAAAGAATCGCCAGTGACAAAACGCCTTTAATAAAATTCGAAGAAACAGAAAAAATAAGCCCAATAATGTTCATTTTGACTGCGAGCTTAGGCGCTTTATTAACTGACTCAGGCTAGGTTAAATAGAGGGAATTAATGTGTTGCTAAAAAGAGTATTGTTGTTACCACTATTGTTATTATCATTTATGGCTTTTGCTACACAAGATAAGGTCTATGACCCGAGCAGAGACGCCTATACCGATTACCTTAACGCGCTTACTATTGCCAAAAAGGATCATAAAAATATTTTTGTCGTGGCAGGTGGTAACTGGTGTCCATATTGCGTCAAATTTGAAAAGAACCTAAAAGAGACTGCATTAGATAAAGTCATCGAGCATGACTATGTATTTATGAAAGCGAATTTTAGTAACGAAAATGATAATCATACTTTCTTCAATCTCTTTCCCAAATTTAATGCTTATCCCCACATCATGATTATTTCCTCCAATGGGGAATTGTTGTTGTCACAACCTATGGTGCTGACGGAGCAACAGTTTCGAGATGTGTTAAAGAAATATACAATTTAATCATGACCGATTTTTTGCTTAGCAGCTAATTACTATTTTCATTTAAGCAGTAGAAAATTTAACAAAGGATACCGACCAGATTATAGGAAGGTATCCTTTTTTTATTGATATTCGGCGGAAGACGAGTGGGTAACGTGCTTATCTTGGTGCTTATGTAGTTAATGATGATAAAAATTGACTTAATCCTGTCTTTATCATGATTCATAAACCCCTAAAAATGTGACAAATTTATGAATAGATAATGACAAAAAATAGCTTAAAAGAATATGCTCGAAAGGAGAACCGTCATGAATAAGTATAAGCTGGCACGTAAAGTGTCTTTAGCATTATTGGCATCAGTATTCATTTCGCCGACATTGAGTTTTGCAGATGTCATTAACGATTCTGATCATTCCATCTACGTGAAACCAGAAAGTAGCACCAAGCCAGTTGAAGTGAAAAAGGGCGAGGAGTACAAAGGTCCGCAAGATGGCGTCGCGGCGAACGGCAAGGTGTTTAAGAACATCGATGGCAGCGATGTGGAAGTGGATAAGCATGGTACGGCGAAAGTCATTCAGAAAAACCCAGTGCGACTGCTCGCTGAGGAAGTCCGTGGTGGCTATTTAGAAAAAAGCCCAGACAAAGGTTGGGATCCGGTGTTCGCTAAAGCTGAAAAACAAGCAAAACAGCAATCAAAAAAAAAGATCTCAAACGGTTAAAATAGCCAGTCACTAAGGATAGGGATTCTAGTCAGAAAACATTTTCCCTATAAAAATAACCAGTTGGTATTGGTTCTTGGTAGAATGACGCTTTGCTTATGCCAAGGAAAGGTCATGTTAATGGACACAACTACCAGCACTGATTCCGATTTATCTTCTCGCGTGAGATTGAAGCAGAGTACTGGTGACAAGGATTGGCAAGTCGCCCAGAACTGTTTACTACAAGCGGTTGCACGCTGCCATCGTCAGCAGATCCCATTATGGACTGAAGAGCAAGTGCAGCTCGAAGTGCTTCAGCAATCCTATTCAAATGAGCAGCTCTATCTTATCGACTACCAAGGTCAAGCGATTGGTTGCGTGTTTATTTGCTTTGATAGCGATCCTTTTTGGCCAGATCTTGATACTCGCAACAGTCTGTTTTTTCATAAGTTTGCGATTGCAGATTCTTATCATTCGCGTGGTTTAGGGCAAGATGTGATTAACGCCATCGTGGCATTAGCAAAGCAGCTCCATTGTCAGTGGGTTCGCTGTGATTGCCATGGTGATAGGCCGACGTTACGCCGTTTTTATGAAAAAAGTGGTTTCACCTTGGTTGATCGACAAGAGCGCTTAGGCTTTGATGCTGCGCGTTATCAATTATCGATCGGATGAACAACACCAAAGAGTAAGCCACAGCTTTATAATGAACACACTCAATTTTATTGGTGTAGTCGCTTTAGCGTTGGAACAGTTCAGCTACGATGACAACTATCTTGAAAAACACCGAAGATGACAAAATGTGGACTGTTTCGCCAATAAAAGGTAAACAAATCATTAAGGACTAAGATTTGGAAAAACTGCTTATCAGCGCATGCCTTGCCGGTGACAAAGTAAGATACAACGGCCAATCCTTGCCAATATCTGGGCAGCTCGACGCATTGTTAAGAGCGAATTTTGAGTTGGTAAAGTGTTGTCCCGAAGTAGCCTCTGGAATGCCAATTCCTAGGGCAAGTGCCGAGATCGTGGGCGGTTCAGCGCAATTAGTGTTGCAAGCACACGCCCGGGTAGAAGACAACCAAGGTCATAACGTTACCGATGATTTTGTTCGTGGGGCCAATATGGCACTACAACTCTGTTTATCAAATAACATTCGCTATGCGCTGCTTGCGCAAGGAAGTCCTTCTTGTGGCAGCGAACTGGTCTATGACGGCACCTTTTCTGGGGTAAAGAAGCCAGGTCGAGGTGTAACCGCTGAATTATTGATCAAACATGGCATCACAGTATTTAGCCCCGACTCCATCCAAGAATATCTCAATCAACAACCACATACTTCGCGCGATTAACGGTTCATTGATGCGGTTTTTACGGTGATATTAATATAACTGTATATATGTACAGTTATTGGTTTATGGCTTTATAGTAGTCAATAAACACAAACAATGATTGAGCTGCGAATGAGATAGGGTTAGTTTGTGGATTAAGCCTAACTTTATGATTTTTGTTAAAGGATTTGATTGTGATTGACAGACAACTTGAAACCGCGCGCCTACGTATGATGCCACCTTCCCTCGATGATCTACCGGTGATGCTCGCAGCGCTGCAAAATAGCAAAGATCATTTAGAAACTTTTTTGCCATGGTTGCCTAATGTGTTGACGGAAGAACAACTTAAGCAAAGTATCATTGAGGCGATGGCTTGTTTTGCCAAGTTTGAAGGGGAGCAACGTTATTCGCTTTATACCAAACAAAGTGGAGAATTGATTGGGGCTATTGGCCTTATCGTCCATGATAAATCGGTGCCTTATTTTGAAATTGGTTATTGGTTAGCGCAGGAGTTTGTTGGCCAAGGCTATGTTTCGGAGGCAGTTTTGGCGCTGGAGCATTACGCATTTACTGAGCTAAAGGCAGAGCGAATTGAAATTAAAGCGGCGCAAACCAATCTGAAAAGTCGCGCGGTTCCTGAGCGTAACGGCTATCAATTGGAAGGGGTATTGCATAATGCTCGTAGGTTGCCATCAGGCGCTCTGGATAATACGGTGATTTACGCCAAAACTCGCCCTACTCATACGGAGTTATAGCCGCCTTTGCTGGAGAAAATGATGTGTAACTCTATGTTGATGTTAAATAAATCAAAGTTATAAGCCTTGTATAACTTTGAAGAAAACATCACATTTTAATATGGAGTGAGTTGCGCATTTGTCCCCACGCCTCTATGGTGGGGAAATTAATCGCTATCACATCTCTACGGATTGTTTTGGCACCAAGGATTGCTACTGCGTATTGCAGGCAAAACCTGACATTATTCGCTGCTTTAAGGTCGCGAGTAGGTCAGGTTTTTTTGCTTTTGAACTCAGTGAATCATTTGATTTAGATAATGTTTTGATTTCGCAACACCTTGGATTGAGTTAAACAAGGCCAAATAGAGAGGGAGTACTCTACATGAAATTGAATTCAATGGTGTCGCATTTCCCGTGGCGTCAATCCCATCAATCACTACGAACCGTTGCTTTGGGTTTACTTACGGCGTTATCTCTGCCTGCTCTAGCCGAAAATCAATTAACTCACCTTACGGTAGATTATCTAACCGACCCAGTTGGGCTAGACAGTGCGCATCCTAGTTTCGCTTGGCAAATGGTCTCTGATGAGTTTGATGTTAAGCAGCAAGCTTATCGTATACAGGTATTTGATGAACAAGGACAACCGGTGTGGGATAGCGGTAAAGTGACATCAGACGATTCGCTTGGTATCGAGTTTGGCGCGCAGAGCTTAAAACCTTCCCACACCTATCGTTGGCAATTGGATGTTTGGGATAATCATGGCAACCTTTTAACCCGTAACGCACAGTTTCAAACCAGTTTGTTGAGCCATAAACGCGAGGCGTGGGGCAATGCCAAATGGATTGGTTTAGCCGCGAATAAGTTGCCTTTGTATGCAGATTATTTGCCTATTTTTCGGCTATCTACCGAAGTGGCTTTAGATAAAACCACACATTCAAGCAAAGTGGCTTTGGTGTTTGGAGCCAATGATCCGCGCTTGATGGACAGCAATAAAAACCTCAATCATCTCCATAATGGGGTTAATGACTCTTACGTTAAAGTCGAGTTAGATACGTCCAAATTGGACCAAGGTAAAGCCGCGCAAATCAATGTCTATCGAGTCGGTTACAGTAAAACCGACAGTGCAACTCAACCTTTGTATCAATTTGATGTGCCAACCAGTGTGCTCAATGAGCAAAATCGCTATCAGCCCCACACGCTCGCTATTTCCAGTGTGTACGGTATCGTTGATATCCATCTTGATGGCGACCAATATCAAATCCCTAAACCTCCTTTAGCATCACCTTTTCTTGTCCCTGGTGTGAATATTAACCCGATGGGCTTAGGCTCAGATTACATCGCGTTTCCTATGCTAAGTGACGTGGGGTTTGCCCTAGAGGTGGGACAAAAGGCGCAAGTGCATTCGCTGGTGGTTCGTCATTATCGTGAGCCCGCTAATGCGTTGGTTCACGCTGAGTTTAATCAGCATTATCAGGGGGTTTTTGGTCACTGGGCTAAAAATCCTCAAGTGCAGTTTGGTCAACATGCGCTCACCTTAACCGCAGGTGAGAATGCTCTATTTCTTACTCAGAACCCAAGCCAACACTCTATGCCCATGCTGCGCACTGAGTTCGCACTCGATAAACCGATTGCGAAAGCGCAGCTCTATATCACTGCACGCGGCATATATGATGCTTACGTTAACGGGCAGCGTTTATCCGACAGCTATTTTCAACCAGGTTTTACGGAATACGATAAATCGCAGCCTTACCAAGTATTGGACATCACCTCCAAACTATCACAAGGGGCTAATGCGTTAGGTGTCCAGCTGGCAGAAGGCTGGTGGAGCGGTGCCGTTGGTTTTGTGGGGGAAGCGTGGAACTACTTTGGCGATCGCCAATCGTTACTCGCCAAATTGGTGGTGACTTATCAAGACGGTTCGGTACAAACGATCAATAGCGATGCCAAAGAGTGGAAAGGCTATGCTGAAGGGCCGTTAGTTTACGCAAGCCTGTTTCAAGGCCAAGTTGTAGATCAAAATAAAGCTCAACCAGGATGGACGAAAGCGGGCTTTGATGACAGCGCTTGGCAGCCGGTGAGCGAAGTGACCTATCAAGGCACAACGTATCCTGCCAGTAAGCCAGTCTATAGCAATAAAATTGCCGAAAGTTTAATTCATTCACCATGGCCGACTTTAGCACCATGGGACCAGGCTCAATATGTGAGCTTACTTGGAACGGATGTCAACGTGCATAAAACCCTAAAAGCCCAATCGGTTGAGGAAGTTCATCCGGGTGTGTTCGTCTACGATATGGGGCAGAATACCGCAGCCGTGCCCAAAATTACCATCAATAACGCTGTTGCGGGGCAGCAAGTGACGCTGCGTTATGGAGAAATGACGTATCCCAAAGGTAACTCATCTCCAGACAATGCGGGAATGTTGATGCTAGAGAACATTCGCGGCGCGAACGCCAGCGATACCTTTACCTTACAACAGGGTAAACAAGTTCTGTCGCCCCGTTTTACTTATCATGGCTATCGTTATCTGGAAATCACCGGTATTGATAACGCCTTGCCATTGGATCAAGTGGAAAGCTTAGCTTTGAGCTCAGTGCCGAAACTGGCTTCCTCGTTAACCACTTCCAATGAAAAGGTCAATCAGCTGTGGCGCAATATCAGCTGGTCAATGCGCAACAACTTTCTTTCTATCCCCACCGACACGCCTGCACGTAATGAACGCATGGGGTGGAATGGCGATATTCAGGTCTTTTCTCCTGCCGCCGTGTACTTTGCCAACATGCCCCAGTTTTTACGCAAACATGAGTTGAACATGCGCGATACCCAAGATAGCCAAGGGCGATTTAGCGCGGTGTCGCCTATGTCAGCATTTGGTGGCATGTTGTGGGGCAGTGCGGGTTTAATCGTGCCGTGGGAAGCCTATTTACAATATGGTGATGTGGATGCTCTTCGCCTAAATTACCCAGCAATGAAGCGTTACATGGACTATCTGGCGACCACGACACCTGAAAAGGCCGGTTTCTTGGGCGATTGGTTGAGTCCTGAAGGCGCTGCTATGGGGCCAAATACCATTAACGATATGATATGGCGCGCCTACTATGGTTACGATCTCAACATCATGGCAAAAGTTGCTAAGGTATTGGGCAAACACCAAGAGAGTAAGGAGTATCACGCGCTATATCAACAAGTGAAAACCTTGTTTAATCAACGCTACCTTGACCCTAAAACGGAGCAAAGTGCAGATAATGCTAATGGCGAGAAGATCAATACCCAAGCGAGTTACGCGATTCCACTGGGTATTGGTTTAATTGAAAAAGCCAATAAAGGCGCGTTTGCCCAAAATCTTGTGACTCATCTAAAGAGCTCAGTGAAAGATGACCAAGGTGTCGCTCGCCCGCCATATTCATTGATGACTGGCTTTATTGGTACGCGTTGGATTTTAAATGCGTTGTCAGAGACAGGGCATCAAGATGTCGCCTATAAAATGCTGCTCAACGAACACTATCCATCATGGCTCTACTCGGTTGACCAAGGGGCAACAACCATTTGGGAAAGACTGAATTCCTATACCAAAGAGGGTGGGTTTTCCGGCAATAACAGCATGAACTCCTTTAACCATTATTCGTTTGGTTCAGTGGCTGCTTGGATGTACCGGCATATGTTAGGTATTCAAAGTGATGAGAAAACACCGGGTTACCAACACTTTGTACTAGCGCCGCAGCCAGACCCAAATTTGGGGATCACCTTTGCTAAAGGGGAGTATCAATCCATGTATGGCACGATCCGTAGTGATTGGCAGGTTAAGGACGGGCGCTTTGATTATCGTTTTACCATTCCAGCCAACACCAGTGCGACCCTGATTTTGCCAGCACAAAACGCAAGTTCAGTGCGTTTAAATGGCAAGCCGTTATCTGTTCAATCTAGCCAATTTGCCCATCAGACCGTTCGTTTTGAGCTGGGGTCGGGAGAGTATCGTTATCAAGCTCAGTATCGATAAAGGCAGCTCTGCCGAGTAACAAACGATGTGGTTAGAGGTATTAACCCCATTATTCGAAAAGGCTGAATAATGGGGTTATTTTTATCAATCGATTGATTTACATTTACTTTTTTAAAATGCTATGCTGCAAAAAAGTCAACTAAGGACAACAACATGGATATACAAGTGAGACGAGCAGAGCCCAGTGATGCGGCTGCGGTGAAAGCGATTTATGAAGGTGTGGTGGCCTATTCTGGCACCTTACAATTGCCTAATCCGTCGCTCGAGCTCTGGACGAAACGTCTCGCCAATATCCCTGATAATGTCTATTCCTATGTGGCGGAAATCGATGGTGAAATCGTCGGCAATGTGGGTTTTATGGTCGAAACCAGCCCGCGTCGACGTCATGTAGCGTCTTTTGGCATCGGCGTAAAAGATGAAATGCAGGGGAGAGGTATTGGCTCTGCGCTTATCAAAACCGTGCTGGATCTGGCCGATAATTGGTTGAATTTACGGCGTATAGAGCTGACGGTATATTCCGATAATGAAGCTGCAGTGGCGCTGTATAAAAAAATGGGATTTGTTATCGAAGGCGAAGGTAAAGATTTTGCGTTTCGTAACGGTCGATATGTCGATGTTTATTACATGGCGCGCATTCATCAATTGCAATAATGACTGGTTCGCGCTGTTTCCCCTTTTCACTTAGTGAGTGAAACCCTCAATGACCATGGCCGAATTGTCTTGATTCGGCTATGGTCTTAATCACTTGCCACTCAGTTGTTACACTCTATCCGCTACTTAGCACTTGGCTTTACGCCATTATGCGCAAGCAGATTGCACTGGTTCAGTATCGCCAAAAGTGGCGTGGCAAATTAAGTGCTCTTCGCTATTCCACTCTTTAAAGAGTGAGCGCACCCGATACGGTGTTCTTCATTGATATCCCAACCAAACTTCACGATGCCATCTTTTATTTCGCCATCGTTACCTTTGTTGGTATCACCGTCACCATTTTTCGGATTGTGTTTGTCGGTTAGCGTGAAATACGCTAGACCATCAACGGTGTCGTTGAGTTGTGAATAGAGCGTAGCGGAAGAAGCAAAGTAGTCGTTGCTACCGTAGTTGGCGTGCAGACGCGCACCAAATTTTTCACCAGGACGTAGCAGATCTTTTGCGTCTTTGGTTTCAAACTGAACGCCACCCGATAGGCCGCTATTCAGTACAGAGTTTGTACCTAACTTGATGTCTACGGATTTAAGAATATCAGCGTTGATCAGTAGGTTACCCGTGTGGTGGAACATGTTGTTCGCTTGAGTGACACCGTCGATGCTGATATCAAGATCGGTTTCATCTAAACCACGGATGTTGATTGATTGCACCATAGAGTGCGAACCACCCACGTCGATACCTGGTTGATCGCGCAGCAAATCACTAAGGTGGTCGGCTTGTTTGGCATCGATATCGTCAGAAAGTAGTGAGGAATCATTGTTGATTTGTGTTGCCCACACTTTAATGACTTCAGGTTGAGTCGTTTGTTTCGCTTCGTCTGCATACGCATTGACGGCAACTGTCGCTAATAATGAACTAATTGCGATAGTTAAAGGTTTCAGAATAAAAGGAGATTTCGCTTGCATGTTAAATCCGTAGAAATTGATTATAAGAATTATTCGCAATTGCATTAGGCGTGATGGGGACAGAAAACTCAACAAATAGTTCATTCACAAACTGCATGGTCAATATGCAGTTTGTGAATTGACTTATGAAACATCCTATAAATCGACCAAAACTCGGCATGATAAAGCGTCGTTGTGACACATAAGTAATGACCTAGAAGTAGGTTTACGTTTATGATCCAGTAAGTTAGTAAATAGAAAAAGGCGCACAGTGAAATTAATTGAACATGAGGATTACTTGGTGTTTTTGCCAGAGCTGCCTTGCCGAGTGGTCAGTTCGGCGGTCCTAAATGGTGGCATCAGTGATACTGAGGCGCTGCTTAACTTACGAGTGGACAAAGATGAGCCTCCACCATGGTTGCCGCCCGCGCAGACCTTAACGGAAAAGGCAGAGTCACTCCAATTGCCGTTTCCTGTCACTGGAATGATGACCGCTGCCTCAATGCGCTCTCTTACTCAGGTGTGCAAAAATCGTGGCGATCTTAAAGTGCATGCTTGGGTGACTGCTGGGCTTAGCAACACACGCCGAGTAGGCGATGTAGCGGATGAGATACCCAAGGCGGGAACGATCAATATTGGTGTGTTTATTAATCAGCCACTCTCAGATACTGCCTTAGTCGAAGCATTGATGATACTAACGGAAGCCAAAGTGACAGCGATTCGTGATTTGGAGATTGTTAGCCCGATTTCTGGTTTACCTGCCAGTGGCACAGGTACTGACAGTCACGCCGTACTTTGCCCCAAAGGCGCGGCCATCCATCACTATTGCGGTAAACATACCGTGTTGGGGGAGATGATCGGCGCAGCAGTATTAGAAGCCTGTCTGCAGAGTTTAACTAAGTGTCTAACTCAACAAGTGAATGCCAAAATTATTTAGATTTCAATACTTAACCAGTTTCCCGCGTCAGTCTTGACCTACTTTCCCTAATGGCAGATTATGAACCTAGTTTAGTCCTGGTGGCTACGCGGCTAGACCTGTTCTGCCATTTGCGAATTCAAGGAAAAATAAGACCGATGAACAGTATGTTGCTGGCTAGGTGTATTTTTTTGTGAAAATAAATAGTATAAAAATAAGCCTTGTGAAAAGAAATATTATATTTTAGGTAAGAATTGATGAATTTTAAAAATATCTTTTGTTTGTCGGTATTTTTGTTTAGTGGACGTTTAGCGCTGAGGAATCCCCTAATGATTTTGATAAAAATCATTAAGTTAAGGTAGATGCACATCTTGTCATGTGATCAAATGGTTCTGCGAAAAATCAATAACCAGACAACAAGATGTGCGAACTCGATATTTTACACGACTCTCTTTACCAATTCTGCCCTGAATTGCACTTAAAACGACTTAACAGTTTAACGCTAGCTTGCCACGCATTACTTGAATGTAAAACGCTCACTCTTACCGAGCTTGGTCGTAACCTGCCAACGAAAGCTAGAACAAAACATAACATCAAACGAATCGACCGATTGTTAGCTAATCGTCACTTGCACAAAGAGCGACTCGCGGTATACCGTTGGCATGCTAGCTTTATCTGTTCGGGTAATTCGATGCCCATTGTTCTTGTTGACTGGTCTGATATTCGTGAGCAAAAACGGCTTATGGTATTGCGAGCTTCAGTGGCGCTACAGGGCCGTTCTATTACTCTTTATGAGAAAGCGTTTCCGCTTTCAGAGCAATGTTCAAAGAAGGCTCATGACCAATTTCTAGCCGACCTTGCAAGCATTCTACCGAGTAACACTACACCGCTCATTGTCAGTGATGCAGGCTTTAAAGTGCCATGGTATAAATCCGTTGAGAAATTGGGTTGGTACTGGTTAAGTCGAGTAAGAGGGAAAGTGCAATATGCCGATATTGGCGCAGAAAACTGGCAACCTATCAGTAACTTACATGACACATCCTCAAGTCGTTCAAAGACGTTAGGCTATAAGAGGTTGACCAAGAGCAATCCAATCTCATGTCAAATTACACTGTATAAATCTCGTTCTAAAGGCCGAAAAAATCAGCGTTCGACACGGACGAATTGTCATCATCCGTCTCATAAAGTTTACTCTGCTTCGGCAAAAGAAGCATGGGTTCTTGCCACTAACTTACCCGCTGACACTCGAACGCCAAAGCAACTTGTTAGGCTCTACTCGAAGCGTATGCAGATTGAAGAAACATTCCGAGACTTGAAAAGCCCTGCGTATGGATTAGGCCTCCGTCATAGCCGAACTAGCAGCTCAGAGCGCTTTGATATCATGCTGCTAATCACCCTAATGCTTCAACTGACCTCTTGGCTTGCTGGAGTTCATGCTCAGAAACAAGGTTGGGATAAGCACTTCCAAGCGAACACTGTTAAAAATCGAAATGTACTCTCAACAGTACGCTTAGGCATGGAAGTATTGCGGCATTCTGGCTACACAATAACGAGGGAAGACTTGCTCGCAGCTGCAACCCTGCTTGCTCAAAATCTATTCAAATATGGTTGCGCCTTGGGGAAATTATGAGGGGATCCCTCAGCGTTTAGCGTTAGCAAATGAAAATTTAGTTGAAAAAAAGTTACCGGATTGTGAGTACACTAGATTAACTATAAATGTACCATCAACGGTAAAATTGATCGCAAAAGGTGAATTTTCTAGTTATGTCAAAGGTATCAGTAAAGAGTTAAATACTCTGAAATACACTTGTTCAAATGGTGAATTTGAAATTGATAGCGAATCTCAAGTTACACTGTCCAAAGGATTTACTTTTGAGTTATCAAATGATCAGATATCGCGTTTAACTTTAAATGGAGCGCAAAAAGTCGATGTTAGAGAACTTACCGCTAAGAGTTTTACTGTAATTTTAAATGGCGCCAGTAATACTGTATTGCAAGGTCAAGTTGGAAACCTCACCGTGCTCTTAAGTGGTTCAGCTCAGTTGGAGGCGACAGACTTGATGTCTCAAAATGGGAAGATCAATATTGATGGTTCAGGTTCAGTCCGACTCAATGTCTATTCTGAATTGAATGGGTTTGTAAATGGATCTGGGCGAATTGAGTACTTGAGTAGCCCAAAACTGCTTAAACAGAAAATAATTGGCAGTGGTTCTATATCATTGGCTCGTCGTGAATAAATATGTAACAAGAAAATTAGTGGACGCTTAATATTCATGTATTTTTGGCGCTAGCTTCCATTCAATGCCACTGAGTAAACTCTTTGTCCAAAGTGAATGAATCTGGTGATATTTTGTGTTGCCAAAATAATTCATTTTTATCAGGGTGAGCCAAAACTAAAGTGAACCCAAAAGGAGTTATTTTTTCAACATGGGGATTAAAGGCATAAAATCTTGTATTGGCAGGTATGGGGATCGGAGTTAGCGTTTTATTGATTAAGTTGACTAAAGTTACACCAAATTCTTCAGAATAACACGCTCCCCATGTGCCCTTGCTATTAATAATAGCGTCTAGCATTCTTTTCTGATTTATTTTAAATGAGCTATCTTTTGTCGTGAAAATGGCACTATGTGTGAGTACATTAATACTATTCATAAATATCCATTCTTTGAAATTTGGGTAATGACATCAAATTGTGGAGAAATGTGCCGATGGATGCGCTTACATAAGCCAACAGTGGTTTGAAATTGTTCGCTTCTGGTGGGCGGCATAGAGCCTATAATTTTACTGCTTTCAATCATCCAAGCGTTTCATTGCGTTATGATAAACACTGCTTCGTTCTCGTTTCCCAACGGCTAACACGGTGACTACGATAATGTCATCTTCGACTTTGTAAACTAATCGATAACCCGATTGGCGAAGTTTAATTTTATACATGTTATCTGCACCAGACAGTTTTGCAGCTGGCACATGAGGGTTAGTTAACCTTTCAGCTAATTTTTTCTTAAATTGCTCCTGTAAGGTTGAACCAAGTTTCTTCCATTCTTTAAGAGCAGATTTTTTAAAATTTAGCTTATAAATCATCTAGGTTTACCGAAATGCTTTCTTCTGTTTCACGTTCTTTGGCAATGGATAGTAGCTCTAGATCTTCAAGTTTATCCATCATCATTTCGTAAGCTTCAGCTGGGACGCAATAAAAAGCAGGTTCATTTCGGTTAAGAACAGCGACAGGTTGACCGTAAGCACTGCTAGCAACTTTCATTGGATTAGCTTTTAATTCAGTAATACTTGCGGCAACATCAGCTAAGATTCTAGAGGTCATTTTAAAGGTCCTTTAAGTGGTCTTTTATGTGGTCATTTTAGCTTGGGTTAAACGTTATAACAAGGCTCAGGAGTCGATACGGTTTATTTGATTATATATGGTTTACAGCGATTGGTTCACTGGTACAACGACGAAGTGGTGCTGTGCCAATCATTCACTATCAATTTTCTGATACAAACAGAAGGAATATAGATGTCCCTTATTGCTAACACGCCTAAGCCGCCATACTACGCGGTCATTTTTACGTCTCACCGCACTGAAGGTGATAGTGGTTACGGCCAAATGGCAGAGCGAATGGTCGAACTAGCAGCAAAGCAACCGGGATTTTTGGGTGTCGAATCGGCGCGCGAGGATGTTGGAATTACGGTTTCATATTGGTCTGATCTAGAGTCTATCAGGCAGTGGAAGGCCAATGCCGAGCACCAAGCAGCACAAAAGCTTGGTCATGACAAATGGTATTCGTCATTTAAGACCCGCATATCGAAGGTAGAACGCGACTACGGTATTTAACTACGGTATTTAAATAGCACCCAAATAAAAAAGTCCCATCGTAACAATGGGACTTTCGGTTAAAGCTTATTTCGTGATGAGCGTTTAGAGTTTTACACAGGTAAAAATCGCGTTTCCTGACTTTGGACTCAGTGGCAAAATCTTCTCGTAATCGTGCTCAAATTGATGCACTTCAAAGTAAGGGGCGAGTAGCTCCGCCATCTCATCAAAACTGACCGCCACCATTGGGTGTTCATCGTTCCAGATGTGTGTTTCATCGGCTGAACTCTTTTCAATGCTCAGCAGCAATGATTGTCTTTCGCCTTCACCTTTGTAATGCCAACCTGATTGGAAGGTAAATAGGTGTTCGTCTTGTTCTGCCGTGTGTTTTACCGATAGCTTGTTGTCGATTTTGGTCTTGTCGACCACGTTAAAGCAGAACACACCGTTAGGTTTGAGCGCTTTATGTACGTTCGCGATGCACTCTTTGAGTTTCTCAATCCCATCGTTGTAGTGGATCGAATAGAGAAAACAGGTGATCAAATCGAGCGGCTCTTCAACGCTGAATTCACTCATGTTCTGTTGAGTAAATTGAGCTTCTGGGCAGCGGGTTGCGGCAATATCCAGCATTGGCTGATTAAGGTCTAAGCCTTGGCTATCAAAGCCAAAATCAATAAAGTGGCGTACGTGCGGGCCAGTACCACAAGCCAGATCAAGGTGAGTATTTCCGTCGTTACCAAACATTTGGTGCATTCGACGAATACAGTGACTTTGTGCCTGATAGTCGATGTCGACACACATCAGATCGTAGTAACCAGAGAGATCGGTATACAGTGCATTAGCGGACGGTTCATTAACGGACAGTTCGTTGACAGACGGTGCATTGACGGACAGTGCATTGACGGACATAGGCGCTTGGTCTTCTAGCTCATAAATTTGGGCTGGGCATAGTATACGAAGAATGCAATTTTGCGAAGTAATTCCTATCGGTTATAACAAAAAATTGTGTTATAGCGAAAGGAAATAAAAATCCCTCTGTCGATATTTTTATCATCACCAGAGGGAGTGAGTAAAAGAGAACTTACAGAGGTGTTTACGCTTTCGCAAAAGCGTAAGTGCGATACCCGCCTAGCAGATTGCGTGCACGGTAGCCATGATTGACCAACTGGCGATACGCTACGTTACCGCGTAACCCGACTTGGCAATAAATGACGATCTCTTTCTCTTTCGGCAGTTCATTGATGCGTTGACGTAACTGATCAACCGGAATGTTGATCGCTCCTTCGATATAACCGTTTTTGAGCTCTCCGGGATTACGTACATCCAACAGCACTTGGTCATCGGAGAGATGGTCAATCTCATCAAAATGAATCGCTTTGGCATCACCTTTCATCAGGTTGGTTGCCACAAAAGCGGCTTGGTTGATCACATCTTTAGCGCTGCCATAGGGTGGTGCATAGGTCAGCTCAAGATGTTGTAACTGTTCCACCGTCATGCCAGCACGCTGAGCAACGGCGATGATATCGATGCGCTTATCGACCCCATCTTTACCCACCGCTTGTGCGCCTAAAATTTTACCGGTATTAGGGTCAAACAGCAGTTTGAACGAAACTAGTTCAGCTCCTGGGTAATAACTGGCGTGGCTTGCGGTATGCACATAGACCTTTTCGTAGGCCATTTGGGCGCGTTTAAGTTGTTTCTCATTTTTCCCCGTCGCGGCGACCGCCAAATCAAAAATCTTGCAGATAGCAGTACCTTGAGTGCCTTGGTAGGTTTCATGGCGACCTAACATGTTATCGGCTGCCATGCGTCCTTGTCGGTTGGCCGGGCCGGCCAAAGGTACGATGGTTGGATCTCCAGTGACAAAATCTTGCTCTTCAATCGCATCACCGACCGCATATATTGCGGGATCACTGGTTTGCATTGAAGCGTTAGTCCAGATCCCACCCAGTTCGCCAATTCGTAATCCCGCCGCTTTGGCTAAGGCGGTTTCGGGGCGCACGCCAATTGCCATGATCAGCAATTGCGTTGTCAGTGTTTCACCGTTACTAAGGCTTAAGTGCAGCGAACCTGCTAGATGCTGGTGCGCGACGCTTTCGCCAGCGTCGATGGCTGCAACGTGATCACTGGCAACAAATTCTACAGCTTGGAGCGCCACGCCAAGTTTAAGGTCGATCCCTTTACTGCGAATTTCGGCATGGGCAAATCCTGCCATTTCACGATCAACCGGTGCCATCACTTGGTCGGCCATTTCCAATAGCGTGGTGCGTATACCTAAACGATGGAACGCTTCCATCATTTCAAGGCCAATAAATCCACCGCCAACCACAGTGGCATGCTCCGGCTTATTCAGCGCAATCACTTGTAAGATTTTATCCATATCAGGGATATTACGCAGTGATTGGGTGAGCGGGTTATCGACGCCGGGAATGGGAGGAACAATTGGGTTTGCACCGGGGCTTAACAGCAAAAAGTCGTAACTCTCTTGATACTCACTACCATCAATAAGATTGTGTACCGTAACTGTCTTTGCTTCACGATTGATAGCGGTAATGTCACTCATCACCCGCACATCCACATTGAAACGCGCTAAAAAGCTTTCTGGGGTTTGCAGCAATAATTTACTGCGCTCAGTGATTTCGCCACCGATATGATATGGCAGACCACAGTTAGCAAATGAGACAAATGGGCCGCGTTCAAACATCACAATTTGCGCGCTTTCACTGAGTCTTCGTGCTCGAGCGGCAGCAGAAGCGCCGCCAGCTACGCCACCAATAATGACGATCTTAGTCATGCTTTTTTCCTTTTTCATTGAGCTCGCAACAAGAACGTAATCCTAATTTTTTTAGTATCCAGACGGCAGGGCAAATGCCGGTAAAGGCACTTTGCAGCAAATTGCCACCGACAAAAACGGTGAACCACACAAAGTAAGGATGAACCCAGTAGGTCAATGCCACAGACAGAAGGATCATCGACCCAGCTAAACAGCGCACACCTTGTTCTACATTCATGTTGTTACTCCAACCATGTTCATAATGTGATTCACTATAGGCACATTAATTAGAAAAGTCTAATGTTAAATTATCTAAAGTCGACCAAGCTAAATAAGATTTGACTAATTAAAAGATAAAGGTATGCTTTCCATGGTGTTAAGAGGAGAAAAACTATGAGTCCAATGAGTGTGGATGTCGATACAATGCGCCGCAACGCCGATGAAGTGGCGGAACTGCTGCGGATTATGGCCCACCCAGAACGTTTGATGGTGCTGTGTCAGCTCACTCAAGGTGAGGTTGGCGTTGGCGAGTTGGCCCAACATTCCGAATTGAGCCAGTCTGCGTTTTCCCAACATCTCACCGTATTACGTAAACACGGGATCATTGCTGCACGTAAGGTTTCGCAACAGGTGTTCTACTCTTTGGCTGATGCCAGAGTGAGCGTTTTGATCAAGCAACTGCAAGATCTTTTCTGTCAAAGTTCAGATTAGGAGTGTAAAGAGGCGATGGACATACCTTGGTATTCTTTGATTGGTGGTCTTTTATTAGGTATTTCAGCCACATTGCTGATGTTGTTTAACGGCAAAGTCGCCGGGATAAGTGGCATTGTGACGTACGCTATCTCTGCGACAAAAGGGGATACGCTGTGGCGTTACTTGTTTTTACTGGGATTGGTGTTTGGCGGATGGTTAGGCGCGCAAAGCGCTTGGGGTGAAGTGCCAAAATCCTTCTCTGGTCATTCAGGGTTTTATTACGCGATTGCCGGTCTATTGGTCGGAGTGGGTACACGCCTTGGTAATGGTTGCACCAGTGGTCACGGCATCTGCGGTATTGGTCGTTTGTCACCTCGTTCTATCATGGCAACGGTGATTTTTATGCTGGTGGCAGGGCTGACGGTATTTTGCACTGTGCATCTATTGGGTATGACAAGATGAAGAAGTTAGCTTTTGTTTTCATTGCGCTCATTTCAGGCGTGCTGTTTGGCGTTGGTATGGCCATTTCTGGCATGGCGAATCCACAGAAAGTGCTTGGATTTCTTGATGTCTTTGGAGTGTGGGACCCGAGCTTACTATTTGTGATGGGAGGCGCTCTCGCTATTTTTATGCCCAGCTATAGTTGGTTTATCAAACCAAGAAATGCACCAATAAGCAGTGAGCGTTTTTGCTTACCGAAAAACAAGCAAATCGATCGCCGGTTGATCTTGGGTGCGGTTATTTTTGGTTTAGGCTGGGGGCTGGCTGGTATTTGTCCAGGTCCTGCGCTTGCCAGCCTTACTATAGGTAACAGCGACGTATGGATTTTTGTTATCGCGATGGCACTTGGGTTAACGGGAACTCATCGCGTGTTGCTGCGTAAGGAGCAACATCACTCGTAACAACAGGAAAATGACAATGAGGGTTGGGTATGCGCAGATGGTTAGGGTTGGTGGTTTGGGCATTAACGGCAACGGGTTACGCTGCGATGCCCAATTCGATTCATCAGGTAACGATGTCAACCATTCCCAAGGTGGTTGAATTTGATGGCAATGTTCAACCCGTCAATCGCGGTACGGTGGCCGCCCAAACCTCTGGTACCGTCGTTGGTGTACTCGCACAAGTCAATGATATCGTGGCTAAAGGTACGCCACTGCTTGAAATTAGTTCGGTTGAACAACAAGCCCAACTCAACTCTGCAATTGCGGCACTCAATAGTGCTGAAGCGCGTAACAGCGAAGCGCAAAGCCTGCTTAAACGCTACCAAACACTCCTACCGAAAGGCGCCATTTCTCAAGAACAATTAGATAGTGCCATCGCGAATGCCAAGGCAACTAAGGCGGCGGTTACTCGAGCACAAGCTGCGGTGGACCAAGCGAAAGAGCGCCTCGGTTATACCAAAATTCTGGCTCCTTATGCGGGGATTGTGACCGAAAGGCATGTCGAACTAGGTGAAAGTGTCGCACCAGGAACACCGCTACTGAGTGGTTTTGCCCTCGATAAACTCAGAGTGGAAGTGGCATTGCCTCAAGTATTGTTTAATCAAGTTAAACAAGCGGATCAGTTTTCAATCATCACACCTAATTCATCCGTCTTAATACCAGTTAGTACCCAGCTGTTTCATTATGCAGACAGCCAGAGCCATACCTTTACGCTGCGTTTGAATTTGGCGGATAACGTGCCGGATTTAATGCCGGGCATGTGGGTTAAAGTGCGTTTTTATTACGGTCAACGCAACGCACTGTTTATTCCTCAAGACCTTGTGGTGCAACGCGGTGAGTTTGCCACTGTCTATGTGAAGCAACAGCAGCACAAAATTATGGTGCCGATTCGGTTGGGGGCTCGCTATGGTGAGATGATAGAAGTGCTGTCAGGCTTGCGCATCGGTGACTTAGTGGTTGCCAATCCGCTCAATGAGGAGACGCACCAATGAGCGATAAGCTGGGGATCTCAGGAAGGATTGCACGTTATTTTTTGTGCAGCGCCATGACACCACTCATCACCATTGTTGCGCTGCTACTTGGGCTTTTCGCAATTATCATTACGCCGAAAGAAGAAGAGCCGCAGATCGATGTGACCTTCGCCGATGTGTATATCCCGTTTCCGGGGGCGTCGGCGAAAGAGGTGGAAAGCGTTGTCACGACGCCAGCGGAGCAAGTGATTTCAGAAGTTGCTGGGTTGGATAAGCTCTATTCGTTCTCTCGCCCCGATGGAGCATTGATCGTCGCGGTGTTTAAAGTTGGAGTCACCCGTAATGACGCGATCGTGCGACTGTACAATCAACTTTATTCCAATAAAGATTGGCTCCCACAAGGTTTGGGAGTGGGTGAGCCGATCATTAAACCCAAAGGGATTGAAGATGTTCCTATTGTCACTTTAACGCTGACCGACCCTTCTGCATCACTCACTAACAACGGATTAACCGAAGTCGCTCACGGTTTAGAGACAGAGCTCAAACGTATCAAAGGTACGCGCGATATCTATACGGTGGGGGCGCATCCTACCATTGTCGATGTGCGTCTTGACCCGGTTAAAATGAATGCGTTTGGTATCACGATTGATGCGTTAAATCAGCAGTTAACTGGGCAAACGGCGCGCGGTACGACGCTGCATTTAACCCGCATGGACCAGACACTACCATTGCAAATCGGTCAACCGATTCGAACAGCTGATGAGATAGAACAGATTGTTGTTGGTGTGCACCATTCTGTCCCTGTCTATTTAAGTGATGTTGCTCAAGTGAGTTTAGGTGTTGGAATTGCGACTCAAAATGTCTGGAGTGTCCCAGCAAAAGCGAACGGTAGTTCTGTTGATGTTGGCGACGATCCGCTTCCTGCGGTGACCATTGCGATTGCCAAACAAAACGGTATTAACGCGGTGGATGTCGCCAATGCGGTCAGCCAACGCATTCAAACGCTGCGCAATACACTCATTCCACCGAATGTTCAGGTCGATATTACCCGCAATTACGGTGCGACCGCTCAGGAGAAAAGCAACACACTGCTGGGCAAATTGGTGTTTGCCACCGCCGCCGTTGTGCTGCTGGTACTGATCGCCATGGGCTGGCGTGAGTCGATTATTGTTGCAGGGGCGATTATTGTTACCTTGTTCATTACACTGTTTGCTTCGTGGGTATGGGGTTTTACTCTCAACCGCGTTTCTTTGTTTGCCCTAATCTTTTCGATTGGGATTTTGGTCGATGATGCGATTGTGGTGGTCGAAAACATCCACCGTCACCGCTTACAAAGTGACGCGCCGTTAAAAAACCTTATTCCTATCGCCGTTGATGAGGTAGGAGGGCCGACCATCTTAGCCACTCTCACGGTTATTGCCGCCTTACTGCCTATGGCGTTCGTCTCTGGGTTGATGGGACCTTACATGAGCCCCATCCCAATTAATGCTTCCATGGGGATGATTCTTTCGCTACTGGTGGCTTTTGTGATTACCCCTTGGCTGGCACTGCGTCTTTCCAGCAAGGTAGTCCATCGAATCAAAGATGACCATGACGATGCCAGTGCTAGACGATCGCTGCATCTTTTTACCAAACTGCTGACGCCTTTTGTTCAAGGGCCAAAACAGCGCCAACATCGCTGGGGGCTTACTGCAGGTATTGGGTTGTTAATCGTGGGATCGCTGCTTTTGCCTGTCTATCAAGCGGTGGTGTTAAAAATGTTACCCTTTGATAATAAGTCAGAATTTCAAGTGGTGCTGGATATGCCTGAAGGAACTTCATTGGAAGAGACGCAGCGCATCTTGTTTGAAATGGGCAGATCATTAGGCCTGGTGCCTGAAGTGCATGATTATCAGATCTACGTCGGCACGGCTGCGCCCATAAATTTCAATGGGCTAGTTCGACACTACTTTATGCGCAATCAATCCCAGCAGGGGGATATTCAAGTCAATTTGGTTGGCAAGCATGAACGCGATCGTTCCAGCCATGAAATCGCCAGCAGAGTTCGCCCGTCACTGGTGACGATTGCGCGCCATTATGGCGGCAAAGTGAAAGTGGTGGAGGTTCCGCCTGGACCACCCGTATGGTCACCGATACTGGCCGAGGTGTACGCACCGAGTGACAGTGCGCGTATCGCTGCTGCGCGGATGTTGCGCGAGCGATTAAATCAAACCCCAGATATTGTCGATGTGGATATCTATCTGCCTGAAACGCACCAAAAGTGGCAACTGCTGATAGATCGACAAAAGAGCGCGCAATGGGGAATTTCTTATCAAACCATTATTGATACCCTAAATACCGCGATGGGCGGCAAAGCGGTGAGCTATTTGCATTCAGAATCAAGCAAGTATCCGATTCCAGTGCGAGTTGAACTCAAAGAGGAGGCTAAGCTGACTGCCGATTCATTACTTACTTTGCAAGTGCCGAGTGTGAACGGTCGTCAGTATGCTCTAAGCGATCTGGTGACGGTGCGGCAACAGACCATGGAACCGGACTTGGTGCATAAAAATATGGTGCCGACCGTTATGGTCGCGGCTGATATGTCAGGTTCGTTAGATAGTCCGCTTTATGGCATGGTTCGAATTAGCCAAGAGATCGATTCATCTAAGCATGTAGAACAATACTGGATTAACCAGCCTGATGGCCTAAATGGTGTGCAAATTCGTTGGGATGGGGAATGGACCATCACCTATGAAACGTTTCGTGATATGGGCATTGCGTATGCGGTGGGAATGGTGTTGATCTACCTGTTGGTGGTAGCACAGTTTAAATCCTACTTAGTACCGCTCATCATTATGGCGCCGATTCCACTGACCATTATTGGTGTAATGCCCGGACATGCGCTGCTGCATGCCCAATTTACGGCAACATCCATGATTGGCATGATTGCCTTAGCGGGCATCATAGTGCGTAATTCGATTTTGCTGGTGGATTTCACACGCTTAGAAACTCAGCGCGGCGTTGATTTAGCCACCGCAGTGGTTCACGCCGCGGCTATTCGCGCAAAACCTATCGTGCTGACCGGACTTGCAGCCATGATGGGAGCGCTGTTTATCCTTGATGACCCAATTTTTAATGGGTTAGCGATTGCGCTGCTGTTTGGAATAGCGGTTTCAACCATCTTAACCTTAGTGGTGATTCCTATTCTGTATTACGCCGTTATGCATAGGAGAGTGGCGTAGTAAGCGCCGAAGCCTTTGTGACTGCACTTTTCTCACCACAAGAGCCGAGGGCGTGACGCTCTTGTGGTGCATACATTCCTTAATCACTTGTTGAGCGAGTGACGTATTTAGTGAGGTATGTGTTTAGTGAGTAACGGTAGCGATCACTGGGCAGTGATCGCTAAGTTGAAACTGTTTTACGTCACTCTCTGCGTAAGTTCGTTGTGCGACCTGCTGCAATACAATATCCCGACTGGTAATAAAATGATCGATCAAACGCCGATAATGAATGAGGCGTTTGGCATTGCGTTTACTACGCACTTGGCAATCTGCTTTTAAATTGCGTGTCGCTAACACAACATCTTGTGGGTGACTGGTGCTTATTGTCTGCCAAATAGGGTTGTTAGCGGCAGCTAATGGATAGTTAAAATCACCGCCAATGATGAATCGTTCGTTACGCTCTATGCGCTGGTCTATCCAAAGCCCTAAGTGAGCGGCTTGCGAACTCAATTCACGACACGCTTTAGTGGATTTCGCTCGTTTGGTCGTAGAACACCCAGACTTTAAATGCACCGATAACAGATGGATAGGTTTGCCTTGCTTTGGATAAACAATCACATAGGTTGCCCAGCGTAACTTGCTGTAATACCGCGAGCTTTTGCTGGTGGTGGCTGGCAATGAAAAATCAGTCGGGTTGGTATAGTGAATTCCGGGAGCTAAGGCAATCCCTGTGTATTGGTTAATATCACTAAACTGATGATGCCTTTTTGAGGATAAAGAGCGATCAGAAAAGAGCAGGGTATAGGTACTCGGTAACACTTTTTGCAGGGCTTGAGCACTATCTACTTCTTGAAAAAAGAGGATATCTGGAGGCTGCTGCTGATAAAAAGATCGTAGCGCCAACCAATCAGGATCGTGACGCGTCACCCCCATTGATGAGGGGACTATTGCAAGCCACTGCATATTCCAGGTTTGTATCACCAATGAATCAGCATAAGCGTTAGCAGATTTCAAGAAAAAATAAACCGTCAAAATCAGTAAACTTGTTCGCTTTTTAATCATTATATCAATTCGCCTAAAGTCACTATCGTTATGAGGCTAAACCCTATCAGGGATGCGTAAAAATCAACACATTCAAAATATTTTTTTTGGAGTTACACAGTTGTTTTGGGTTTTGAGATCTAAGTGTAAATATCGTTTCTTCCTTATGCAGCAAGTCCCATTTCTTGATCTAAATCAAAACATCATAATGGGTCGCAGCGTCTAATACAGCCACTAGATGTAGTGTATAAAATAAATACAAAGGCCCATATGGTGTATTTGTGGATAAGTCTGTGAGTATGCTGGGTAAGGAGAATAAAGGTGAAACCTATCGTAATCAAACGTGATGGATCAAAGGCTCCATTTGCTAGAGATAGAATTCAAGCAGCAGTGGAAAGTGCAGCCTACCATTTAACGAATGATATCGCTATCTATGCTTTAAATGTCGCTCTCGCAGTAGAGGAAAAATGCAAAGATTACGATGAGGTCGCGATCGCTGACATCCAAACGATGGTGGAAAATGAGCTGATGCAAGGTCCTTATAAAGCCCTAGCACGTTCATACATTGAATACCGTCATGACCGTGACATTGCACGTGAGAAACAGAGCGCGCTGACGAAAGAGATCGAAGGTTTGATCCAAGAGAGTAACGCGGATCTTCTTAACGAGAATGCCAACAAAGACGGTAAAGTGATCCCGACGCAACGTGACCTGCTTGCAGGTATCGTGGCTAAACACTACGCAAAAACTCATATTTTGCCACGCGATGTTGTACAAGCTCATGAAGCCGGCGATATTCATTATCACGACTTAGATTACGCACCATTCTTTCCAATGTTCAACTGCATGTTGATCGATTTGAAAGGCATGTTGACGGGTGGTTTCAAAATGGGTAACGCCGAAATTGAAACACCAAAATCCATCTCTACCGCAACCGCAGTGACCGCACAAATTATTGCTCAAGTCGCGAGCCATATTTATGGTGGCACCACCATTAACCGTATTGATGAGATTCTTGCTCCTTACGTTGCAGAAAGCTACCAGAAACACCTTAAAGTCGCGCGTGAATGGGATATTCATGATCCAGAAGCGTTTGCGAAAGCGCGTACTGAAAAAGAGTGTTACGACGCATTCCAATCTTTGGAATATGAAGTGAATACCTTGCACACCGCAAATGGTCAAACACCGTTTGTCACATTAGGTTTTGGTTTAGGGACTTCTTGGGAATCTCGTTTGATTCAAACATCGATTCTCAAAAACCGTATTGCAGGTTTGGGTAAAAACCATAAAACCGCTGTATTCCCTAAACTGGTCTTTGCAATTAAAGCAGGTCTGAACCAAAAACCGGGTGAACCTAACTACGACATCAAACAGCTTGCGCTCGATTGTGCAAGTAAACGTATGTATCCAGACATTTTGAACTACGATCGCGTGGTTGAAGTAACTGGCTCATTCAAAACTCCAATGGGCTGCCGCAGTTTCTTAAATACTTATGAAGAAAACGGCGAGTTGGTTCATGATGGCCGTAATAACCTAGGTGTGGTTAGCGTCAACTTGCCACGTATTGCTCTGAAAGCGAAAGGCGACATTAAAAAGTTCTACACCTTGCTTAACGATACGTTGAAAGTGGCTCGTCGCGCATTGGATACACGTATTGCGCGTCTAGAAAACGTGAAAGCTCGTGTTGCTCCAATTCTATATATGGAAGGCGCTTGTGGTGTCCGCCTGAAAGCGGATCAACCGATTGCAGAAATCTTCAAAAATGGTCGCGCATCGATTTCATTGGGTTACATCGGTATCCATGAAACCATCAATGCACTGTACGGTGCGAGCAACCATATTTACGACCATGATGAGCTGCGCCAAGTGGGTGTGGATATTGTGCAACGTCTGCGTGATGCTGTGGATGCTTGGAAAGAAGAAACCGGCTATGGCTTTAGTCTTTATGCCACACCAAGTGAAAACTTGTGTAACCGTTTCTGCCGCATTGATGCCAAAGAGTTTGGCGTAGTTGAAGGGGTAACTGACAAAGGTTATTACACCAATAGCTTCCACCTAGATGTGGAAAAAGAGGTGAACCCTTACGACAAGATTGATTTTGAAATGCCTTATCCACACATGTCGAACGGCGGTTTCATCTGTTACGGTGAATTCCCGAATATGCAGCGCAATATTGAAGCGCTAGAAAACGTGTGGGATTACAGCTACGAGCGCGTGCCATATTACGGTACGAACACACCAATCGATGAGTGTTATGAATGTGGTTATACCGGCGAATTTGACTGCACCAGTAAAGGCTTTGTGTGTCCTAAATGCGGTAACCACGACTCAGAAAAAGTGTCGGTTATCCGCCGTGTGTGCGGTTATTTAGGTAGCCCAGATGCTCGTCCATTCAACGTGGGTAAACAGGAAGAAGTGAAACGTCGAGTTAAACACTTATAAGCGTATGAATTACCACAAATACTATCCAATTGATGTGGTAAACGGACCGGGGACAAGGTGTACACTCTTTGTCGCCGGTTGCGAACATCAATGCCGCGGTTGTTACAACCAATCGACTTGGCGCGTAGATTCGGGTTTTCCATTCACTCAAGAGTTGGAAGACCATATCATTGAAAACCTCAATGATACTCGAATCAAACGTCGTGGCTTGTCGCTGTCTGGTGGTGATCCCCTGCATCCACAAAACCTTGATGCCGTACTTAAGTTGGTAAAAAGGGTCAAAAGTGAATGTGAGGGCAAAGACATCTGGATATGGACTGGCTACCTGCTCAGCGAGCTCACGGCAAAGCAGCAAGAGGTAGTTTCTTACGCTGATGCTTTAGTCGATGGTAAGTACATAGAGGAACTACGTGACCCAGCGCTTACGTGGCGGGGCAGTAGCAACCAAATCATTCATCAATTCAAACTGTAAAATATCTATTTGGTTTTGTGCCAAGCGATGTTAACTTGTGGGTCACTATCGTTTTTATCACAAGGTTGTGACCTACATGTTTTCTCATTTACCGACTCCCACACTCGATTCGATTATCTCTTTATCTGCTGCCTTTCGCGAAGATCCGCGTGAGCAAAAAGTCGATTTAGGCATCGGTGTCTATAAAAATAGTGACGGTGTCACTCCAATCATGCACGCTGTTCAGCAAGCGCAAGACATCGTGGTTGCAGAACAAAAAACCAAATCCTATGTTGGCCTAGCGGGTTGCGAAATTTTTAATCAAAGCATGGTGGATTTACTGCTGACCGGCACTTCTGCCTACGATCGCGTCGCGACCATTCAAACCCCTGGTGCGAGTGGTGGTTTGCGTATGTTTGCTGACCTGATTCATTTTGCACAACCTGACACAACGGTTTGGCTAACCAATCCTAGTTATGTGAACCATGCCCCAATCATGCAAGCGGCAGGGTTGAAGGTGAGATACTATGCTTACTTTAATCCACAAACCAAAACCGTTGATACTGAGGCAATGCTGGCTGATCTAGCCCAAGCGGGGAAACAAGACGTGGTGTTATTCCACGGTTGTTGCCACAACCCGACGGGCGCAGATATGGATTTTGCCGCTTGGCAGGCAGTGACTGCATTGGCTGTTAAAAATGGCTTTACTCCTTTTGTTGATGCGGCGTATCTTGGTTTTGGTGACAGCTACGAGCAAGACGCACAAGGTTTACGCTATATGGCGAACCAAGTCGACGAAATGCTGCTTACTGTCTCTTGTTCTAAAAACTTTGGTTTGTACCGTGAGCGTACCGGGGCTGCGATGGTCATCGGTAAAAACGCCCATGATGTGGCAAATGCAAAAGGCAAATTGCTTAACTTAGCTCGTGCTTCCTACACCATGCCGCCAGACCACGGTGCTGCGCTTGTCAGAACGGTGTTACATGACGACAAACTTACTGCAATTTGGAAGCAAGAGTTGAGTGAAATGCAACAACGTTTGTTAAGCCTTCGTCAAACCTTGTGTAAAGAGTTGAGAAATAAATACAATACTTCACAATTTGATTTTATCGAACAGCACAAGGGGATGTTCACCGTGCTAGGACTAACGCCAGCACAAATGACACGTCTACGTGAAGAGTTTGCTATTTACGGTGTGACTGACGGTCGTATCAATATCGCAGGTCTAACCGAAAAAGATATCCCTTATGTGGCTGAATCGATTATCAAAGTGAGTTAAGTGTTTGGCAGTCTGATTAGGTGAATGAATGAAACAACAATGGAAATTTCTGGTACCGCTTATGTTAAGTGGTGGCTTGATGGCGTGTACAACGACTTCAGGTCCAGCCCAGCAAGAAAAGCCGGTAAACGTTGATCAAACAAAATCACAACCCGCAGAAACAAAAGAAGCGGCGCCAGCAAAGACAACTAAAACTGTTATTACACCTAAGGAAGAAGGTAAAAAACTCAGTGACGGAAAACTGATCCTCGGTTCAAAAGAGTGGATTTATGTCCCGAGTTTGAAAGACAACTTCAATACTCGTATTGATACTGGAGCGGCAACCTCGTCCATCAGTGCTATCGATGTCACGCCATTTGAGCGCGATGGCAAAGATTGGGTTAAGTTCAAAATTGAACATGATGGTATCAAGAGCGAAGAAGTTAGCTTGCCTGTTGAGCGTTGGGTTCGTATTCGCCAAGCCAGCGATGAGAAAGGTCAACGTCGTCCTGTGGTCATGATGTGGGTTGAAGTAGGCGACCTAAAAGAGCAAACCGAGTTTACTCTTGCCGACCGTACGCATTTGACTTACCCATTGCTACTTGGTCGTAGTTTCTTTAAAGATATTGCAGTAGTGGATGTGAGCCGTACTTATATTCAAGGTAAGCACGAATAAGTCAGACTGAACCAATGATACTAACAATGAAAAACCGGCCAAGGCCGGTTTTTTTGTAGTCAGCAAACGTGTTTGTTCGCAAAACTAGAATCCGATGAACTATAAAACCGATCTGTAAATCCAATCGGCGAATCCAAGGTCTTTTGTTTAACTTAATAAGACAAGCCAACCAGCTCAGCCCAATAGCATCGTTGTTCCAATAGGGCGTTTGCAACAAAGAAAAAAACCAGTGGAGGGCATCCACTGGCAAAAGTCTCGGGGACTGATTGGGGGAGCCAAAGATCGGGATTGGCTCCAAACTCTACGATTTGATTATGCTTTCTTTGCTACTGCAGCAGGTTTAATCACTGAGTAAATCACGGCAGTTACTAATGTACCGATAACGATTGACAGTAGGTATAGCATTGCGTGAGAGATTGCACCTGGGATAGCAAGAACAAATAGACCACCGTGTGGTGCCATCAATTTAATGTTGAACAGCATAGATAGAGCACCTGTTACCGCACCACCAATCATACAAGATGGGATAACACGGATTGGGTCTTTCGCTGCAAATGGGATAGCACCTTCAGAGATAAAGCACAGACCAAGAACGAATGCTGCTTTACCACCTTCACGTTCGCTTGCTTCAAATTTGTTGCGAGCGATGAAAGTTGCAAGACCCATAGCTAGAGGTGGAACCATACCTGCAGCCATGATAGCGGCCATTGGTAGATATTGACTTGAAGCAAGTAGACCAACACCGAAAGTGTAAGCGGCTTTGTTTACTGGGCCACCAAGGTCGAAACACATCATTGCGCCAAGGATGATACCTAGTAATACTGCGTTCGCGTTACCCATGTTGTTTAGGAACTCAGTCATTGCGTTCATGATGCTCGCTACCGGAGTACCGATAACGTAGATCATGATAAGACCTGTCACTAAGCTTGCTACAAATGGAATGATCAGAATTGGTTTCAGAGCTTCCATGGATTGAGGCAATTTAACATGGTCAGCAAGTGCTTTTGCGGTGTAACCAGCAAGGAAACCAGCGATGATACCGCCGATAAAGCCTGAACCTAGTGAGCTTGCTAACATACCACCGATAAGACCAGGGGCAAGTCCAGGACGGTCTGCAATGGAGAATGCGATGTAACCAGCCAATACCGGGATCATAAGAGCGAACGCTGAACCACCACCGATTTTCATCAGTGCAGCAGGCAATGTGCCTTCTTGTTCAAACGCTTTGATACCGAATACGAAAGAAAGGGCGATGATCAAACCACCAGCAACCACAACTGGAAGCATGTGTGATACACCTGTCATTAGGTGTTTATAAACGCCTTTTTTCTCTTCTTTTGCTGGTTCAGAAGAAGCACCGCCAGCTTGGCTATAAGTGGTTGCAGTCGCGAAGGCTTTAGCAATCTCTTGCTCAGTTTTCTTCAGAGCTAGGCCAGTGCTGGTTTTGTAGAGTTTTTTACCAACAAAGCGATCAAGTGGAACATCAATGTCACACGCGATGATAACCACGTCTGCTTCTTTGATCTCTTCTGCTGTTAGTTGGTTTTTTGCACCTACTGAACCGCGAGTTTCCACTTTAATTTGATGACCTTGACGTTTTGCTTCATCTTCAAGCGCTTCTGCTGCCATGAAGGTGTGAGCAACGCCAGTAGGACATGCAGTAATTGCAACGATTTTCTTCGCTGCAGTGCTTGCTGCTGGAGCCGCTTGCGTAGCTACAGCTACTTTGTCTGCAGTGAGAACAGTCGCAGCTTCCACTGCTGATTTTAGGTAAGCAACCGCATCTGCAGTGCACGCAGAAATATCGCTTTGATAAACTTTTTTACCAACGAAACGAGCAGTGTCCACTGGAGTGTTTGCAGCAATCACCACAACGTCTGCAGCAGCGATGTCTGCATCAGAAAGGGTTGATTTTGCAATCACAGAAGAGTGGCATTCCACTTTTGCTGACCAGTTTAAAGATTTGGCTGCCTTTTCAAGCAATCCTGCAGCTATGATGCTGTTTGCGATGCCACTTGGGCATGCAGTAATAATGGCAATATTCATAGTGACGACCTTTGTCCTTAGTTATCAGTAAGTTCACTCACTGGTTGTAATTGGATTTCTTTTTGTAGGGCGGCTAGCTCGCTAGCACTTGTCACACCCACACCCACTTGTGTGACTGCTAACGCAGAAAGTGCGGTAGCAAAGGTGATCAGTTGTTGTTTTTCCATTTCCTGCATATGACCCCAGCACATACCAGCGACAAGTGTGTCACCTGCACCTACGGTGCTGACAACGCTCATGCGTGGTGGTTTAGCGTGAAGCCACTGGCCTTGGTTTAACCACATGGTGCCGTTAGCGCCCATGGAGACAACCACGTTCTCAATGCCTTTGTCAGCCAATTGTTTCGCTGCTGCGCGGCATTCTGCAGGAGTCGCTAGCTCACGGCCGACAAACTGAGAGAGTTCTTCATCGTTTGGTTTAATCAGCCAAGGATGAGCATCTAAGCCTGCGGCAAGGGCTGCACGACTGCTGTCAAACAACACTTTTTTACCCATAGAGTGCAATTTTTCAATCCAAGACGCACATAGGCTTGGAGAAACACCTACAGGTAGACTGCCTGCCAATACGAAGAATTCGTGATCTTGTGCTAGACGTAGCAAAGTACGTTCGAACACTTCGATATCTTCAGGAGTCACTTTAATTCCTGGGAAGTTGATGTCACTTACTTCACCGTTTTCTTCTACCAATTTTACGTTGATACGAGTTGAGCCGTGGATACGAACGAATTCGTCTTTTGCGCCCATTTCTTCAAACAGTTGGCAGAACATCTCTTGGTTATCACGGCCAAGGAAACCCGTTACGGTCACTTCAGCACCTAGATCGCTCAGTACTTTCGCTACGTTTACGCCTTTACCCGCGGCGTGAAGGTTACTTTCCTTCACTAGGCTAACAGAACCCACGTTGAGCGTTTCAAGGCTACCGGTTAGGTCGAGTGCTGGGTTTAATGTAATAGTGACGACTTTTTTCGTCATGAGAGGCACTCCTTAGTTTTCGCCTAGACCAGCTTCAATCGCTGCACCGATAGCGGCTAATGCTTCTGCAGCATCAGGGCCTTCTGCAGTAAATTGCAGTTGGTGACCTTGTTTAACGCCTAGGGCGATCACTTTCATCAGGCTCTTCGCGTTTGCTGATTTGCCGTCACCATCAAGGTTAACCACTTTGATGTTAGATTCGAATTTCTTCGCTTCAGCCACCAAGCACGCACCTGGACGAGCGTGTAGACCATGAGGGTTTTTGATTTTGAACACAGCGGTATTACCAGATGCAGCTTCACCAGCCGCTGCAGGTGCTTCTTCGCCGTTCAGTAGAGCAACCACTGCCGCTGCTGAATCTGCAGAGATAAGAGTTTCTTGCTCTTGTTTGAACACGATATTCGCTAGGTTACCAAGCAGAGCTTGGTGCGCAGCATTACACGCTGCTACAGCGATAAGTGCTTTGTAATCTTGAGAGGCATCCGCTGCAGAAACAAATGAGACGCCAGTACGTGTTACGCCTTTATTGCTGCTCACTAACCACAAACCTTTACCCAGGTTGGTTGGCTCTTTAGATACCACATCCGCAACGAATTCGCTCGAAACGCTGCCTTTGTTTTTCAGTAGGCCAGCGGCAACCGCGCTAAGTTGAATTAGGTCAGTTGCTGGGAATTTAACTTGCACTAATGATGCGTCGAAATCGGCTTCGAACTGCACGTCACCGTTTAAGATAGCGATGATGTCACTTTCAGATTTTGCGTCTTTAAGGCTAGCTTCTACGCCGTCCGCAGAAAGGACTTTAGTCAGCTGTTTTAAGATGCCCAAGTGTTCATCAGATTTCGCTGCAATACCGATTGCAACGTAAACTGTATTACCGTCACCCCAGTTCACACCGTTAGGGAAGTGGTGTACAGCAACACCCGTTTGTTTCACTAAGTCACGAGTGTCTGTAGTGCCATGAGGGATAGCAATGCCATTACCTAAGAAAGTTGAATTTTGACCTTCACGGTTCAGCATTCCTTCTACGTAGCCTTGCTCAACGAGACCTTTAGCAGTTAGGTCAGCAGCGATGGCTCGGATTGCATCTAACTTGTTAGGCTGAGCCTGACCAAGTTTGATGTCTTGAGTAGATAGTTGCAGCATGTTTGCCCCTTTTTTCGGCCTATTGGCCAATTGTTGTTACCGTTTTTCTATTGTAACGGTATTAGGTTTACACTCTTATGATAGTAGCTGAATCGTTTCAGCTTAATCCCAAAAAAATTCAGCAAAACCACTTCAAAGAAATTTTAAAGCTCAATTCGCCATATAAGATTTAGCTTATAAAGGCCCAATATGCGAACTGTGTGTGACTTTGCTGACTATTTTCAGCTGTCATACTGAATCGATTCAGCATATAATTCAACATCAACAAGGAATGTGTGTTTATTTCTATGATCAGCCGCACATAAAACGAGAAGACGAGATGACGTTAGATGAAATCGCCAAGTTGGCCGGGGTATCCAAAACAACCGCAAGTTATGTGATTAATGGGAAAGCCCACAAGTATCGCATCAGTGAAAAGACCCAAAAGAAAGTCATGGAAGTCGTGGAGCAATTTAACTACCGTCCCGACCATGCAGCTTCGGCTCTGCGTGCTGGTAACAGCCGCTCTTTTGGTCTCATCATCCCAGATCTAGAAAACACCAGTTACGCTCGACTGGCTAAGTTGCTGGAACAAAACTCTCGTCAAGCGGGCTATCAAATCTTGATCGCGTGTTCAGACGATAATCCAGAGACGGAAAAATCGGTGGCAGATACCTTAATTGGTCGCCGTATTGATGCCTTGTTTGTCGCAAGCACTATGCCCAATGCCAGCGAGTTTTATCTCCAACTACAACAGTCGGGAACCCCTGTTATTGCGATTGACCGTCCATTAGATGATGAGTTTTTTGCGTGTGTGATCAGTGAAGATTTCAATGCGGCATTTGAACTGACCGATTCGGTACTGTTTGCGGATGTGAGAAGTGTGGGTTTGGTTGGCGCATTACCTGATCTGAGTATTTCACAAGAGCGACAAATGGGCTTTGAATCTGCGGTTAAGCAAAAGGGCATTACCCCTTTATTGGGCTATGGTGAGCATTTCCATCGCGATGATGGCCGACATGTTTTTCAATCATGGATTGATAAAGGTTGCGTGCCCGATGCAGTGGTATCGACCTCTTATACCTTGTTAGAAGGGATTTTGGATGTCTTACTTGAAAACCCAGACATCATGAAGAAAATTCGCTTAGCCACTTTTGGTGATAATCGCTTGTTGAATTTCTTGCCGATTAAAATTAACTCTTTGCCGCAGCAGTTTGAATTGATTGCCGACAGCGCATTGGAATTGGCATTAAATGCCTCTGCAAAACGATATCAAACGGGGATTGAACTGATTCCAAGAAAGCTCAATGTGCGTATTTAACTCCTTATATTAATTAAGGGCTTATCCGGTTTTACCCATTTTTTGTCCGCCGTTCAGACATTTTTTGTCACACGTCATGGTTTTGGGATTGTTTCGTCGCAAGGTTAATACAAAATGAGTACTATTCGATGTGGCTAGAAAGAAGAACATAAAACAGGACAGGAATGAAGTTTCTCCATACTTCTGATTGGCACTTAGGTCGCCAATTTCACAATGTGTCATTAATTGAAGATCAAGACGTCGTCTTACAACAAATAGTGAATTACGTTCGTCAGCACCCCGTCGATGCGATTGTGGTGGCTGGCGATATTTACGATCGTTCAGTCCCACCCACTCAGGCTATTTTGCTGCTCAATCGGGTTTTGACCGAGCTCTGTCAAACACTCAATACTCCTGTCATCATGATTCCCGGTAACCATGACGGTGCCGCGCGCTTGGGGTTTGGCGCCGAGCAGATGCGCGCGTCTGGTTTAAATATCATCAGCGATTTTGCGCAGATGCTTGAACCTGTCATCGTTACCACTGAGGATGCCGGAGAAGTGGCATTTTATGGCATGCCATACAGTGACCCAGAACAAGTACGGCATGAGTTGCAAGTAGCAGTGAGCACCCATGACGAAGCGCATCAGCATTTGTGTCAATTGATCACTGAAAAGTTTGATATGTCACAACGTCACGTTTTGATTAGCCACTGTTTTGTTGATGGAGCGATGGAATCTGAATCCGAGCGACCATTGTCGATAGGGGGGGCAGATCGTGTCAATCACCAACATTTTCTTCCCTTTGATTATGTGGCGTTAGGTCATCTTCACCAGCCACAATTTAAAGGCGCTGAACATATTCGTTACTCTGGCTCTTTGATGAAATACAGCTTTTCTGAACAGCATCAGAAAAAGGGGATGTATCTTGTCGAGCTCAATCACGATGGCTTTGTCGCGAGCACGTTTATCCCGTTGCAGGCTCCTCATGAGATGCGCATCATCGAAGGTGAGTTACACACTATTATCGCCAATGCTAAAGACGATCCGCGCCGCGATGACTACCTTTTAGTGCGTTTAACTGACACGCATGCCATCTTAGATCCCATGGATAAGCTTCGCAGTGTTTATCCTAATGTGCTGCATCTGGAGAAACCGGGAATGTTGATTGGTGTGGATCAAGAGATGCGTAGTCAACGTCTTAAACGCAGCGAATTTGATATGTTTAAAGATTTTTTCCAAGAAACGCATCAAGCGCCTCTGACCTCCGCTCAAGAGCAGGCGGTCATTGAGGTTATCCAAGCCTTGAAACAAGGGGAGGAACAGTAACCGTGCGTCCAATTAAACTGTCTATACAAGCCTTTGGGCCTTTTGCTAGCCAAGAAGTGGTGCACTTTGATGAGTTTGGTGTAGCGCCGCTCTTTTTGATCAATGGTCCAACGGGCGCGGGTAAAAGCTCGATTCTGGATGCGATTTGTTATGCACTTTATGGTGAAACGACAGGTAATGAACGCTCTGGTGACCAGATGCGCTGTGATTATGCTGATCCTGAATTGGTCACTGAAACCTCATTTGAGTTCGCAATAGGTGATAAACGTTACAACGTGACTCGTTCTCCCGATCAAGAAGTACCTAAGAAAAGAGGAGAGGGTTTCACTCGAAAAACGCATGCGGTGACTTTGCTTGAATTAAAAACAGATGGCACGGAACAGTTACTGGCGAATAAACCCTCTCCAGTAAAAAAAGCCATCGAGGAGCTCCTTGGCTTAGAAGCGAGTCAATTTCGTCAAGTCATGGTGCTGCCTCAAGGACGTTTTCGAGAATTGTTGCTGGCCAACTCTAAAGATCGCGAAGCGATATTTGGGCAACTGTTTCAGACGCAAATTTACACCCAAATTGAAAAAGCCCTGTTTGAGAAAGCGGCGGGCATTCGCCGTGAAAAAGAGCAGTTCGATCAGCAGATCAAAGGGGCATTGGATGTCGCTTCATTAGACAATGAAGCCGAGCTCAAACAGCAGCTTGAGGAGTTAGCCCCTCAGGTCGCTTTGAGTGAACAAGCGTATCAAGCTCAGCAGAAAACGCGCGATGAACTCAAACAGCAGTTGGTGCAAATGCAGCAACTGGCTGCAAAATTCACGCAGCGTGACATCCTCAACCAAGAGCGTTTGGGATTAGCTCAGCAACAACAACAGATCGCAGCGCAAAAAGTGCAGGTGGCACGTGCACTGCAAGCCGCTCAGCTCACCGCTCCTTATCATCAGTTGCAATCGGCTCAAGCACAGCTAAATAGTGTCCAAGATAAGCTGGTTCAAACCAAGGATGCGCTCCAAGCCAGTGAAGCTGCTTGTCTCAAAGCAGAGCAAGCAGCCAAAGAAGCACAGCAACATGCCAAGGTGATTCCAGATAGGAATAAAGCCCTATTTGAAGCGCAGACGATTGAAAAAAATCTGCGGATGATTGCAGAACATCAAGCTCAGCGTTTAAACGCTGATGAGCTGGTGGCTAAGGCCAAAGAGCAGCGTGTGGTGTTGGAAAGTCGTATTACTAATGGCGAGACTCACGTAAAAGAGAAACGTGCTGAGTTGGATGCCATGACGGCGCAGGTTGCCCAAATTGATGGTAAGCAGTGGCAACTCAATGCCTTGCTGCAACAGATTGAACTACGAAACAAAGAGCTAGCACTGCACAAGCAACAGCAGATGTGGTTAGGTAAACAGCGTCAAGCGCAAGATGAGCTTACTCAAGCTAAAGCTAAGACGGATCAGAGCCGTACCGTAGCCAATCAACTGGAACTGCAATGGCATCAAAATCAAGCCGCTTTGCTTGCTGCGACTTTGGAAGCAGAGATGCCTTGCCCAGTGTGTGGCAGTCATACTCATCCACATCCGGCACAACCTCAAGGTGACGTTGTCACTAAAGATCAAGTTGACCAAGCAAGACAAAAGCAGCAGCACGATTACGACCGTGAAGTGGCAACCAATACGAAATTGCAGAAGATAACTCAAGAGTTAGCACATCTCAGCCAAGATGAGCAGGAGTTGGCTAATCAGTTAGAAAAAGTACCTGTACTTGAAGAGCTCAATGCTGCCAAGTTAGAGTTAGAAAAACAGTTAACTCAACTGAGAGCGTTAAACCCAGCACAGCACAGTGAGATGCTGATTAAAGCTGAGCAAAAATTGGCGGCGTTACGTGAAGAACATAATAAGCAGCTTGCGGTGATTGAATCTGCTCAGCAGCAGCAAACCCGTTTACTGGCTGAATTAGAATCTTTGAGTCAGTCTTTAGTGCCAGAGCTTGATAGTCTCGATAAGGTCTTGGCGCATAAAGCAGCCTTAGAACAGGAAATTGTCCAGCTCACTCAGAAGGAACAAAACGCGCAGCAAGCTTGGGTTAGCGCGCAAAATCAGTTAACCGCGATACGCTCGACCTTACAGTCACTTTCTGAACAGCAACAGCAGTGGCACAATGAATATTCGTCTGCAGAGCAGCTGTGGCAGAGTGCGTTAAAGAGCAGTCCATTCGCGACGCTTGAAGAATTTCAACAAGCGCAGCTTGATCATCAAGTTCGAGAACAAATTCAAGCGACCATTACGCACCATGAAGCACAGATGGCGCGCTTACAAGGCCAGTTGGATGCCTTAGACAAAGAGTTGCGCGATCAAGCAAAACCGGAAATGGCGGGTGTCGAGCAACAATTGGCAGAATGTCAAATCGCGGTTAATCATGCTTTCGAGCAGTTTACAGCCTCTAAGTCTAAGTTAGACAATCTCAACCAAGTCGCACAAAAGTTACAACGGTTATACAGCAAAAACGCTGTACTTGAAGAGCAGTATCAAGTCGTTGGTACGCTAAGTGATATTGCCAACGGTAGAACCGGGGCAAAAGTGAGCTTGCACCGTTTTGTGTTAGGGGTGTTACTAGATGACGTGCTTATACAAGCCTCGCAACGTTTGCAACGGATGAGTAAAGGGCGTTATGTCCTGCGGCGCAAACAAGAAAGAGCGAAAGGTAATACTGGCTCAGGCTTAGATCTGATGGTCGAAGATGGTTACACCAGTAAATGGCGTGACGTAGCCACATTATCCGGTGGTGAATCATTTATGGCGGCTTTGTCATTGGCATTGGGTGTTTCGGATGTCGTGCAATCCTATAGTGGCGGAGTGCGGCTCGACACACTGTTTATTGACGAGGGATTTGGTAGCCTTGACCCTGAGTCGTTAGATTTGGCGATTCAAACACTTATCGATTTACAACAAGGGGGAAGAACCATAGGTATCATCTCCCATGTCACAGAATTAAAAGAACAAATTCCGCTGCGTTTGGATGTTATGCCAACTCGCAAGGGCAGCTCAGTCGCACTGCATAAATAGCGCAAATAAAAATATAACGGCTTTAAAAAATCAAAATATGACCTCCGAATACGGAGGCAATTATATCGATATAGTTTAAGTAGATAACCATGAAAATGATGTCAGGTTGGTGAGATTACATGGACGTAATCAAAAAAGTGTATCAGTATGCGGAGCCCAATTTAACCATTGTGGGATGGCTCGGAGCCATCGGATATCCGCTCTATTTCATCTTGTGGGAATACATTTTCCCGCAACCTTACGAATCATTACCTTTGCGTATTATTGCAGGGGGACTTTTCGTTGGGATGGCGCTGCGTGAAAGGATGCCTAAGCATTGGCAGCCTCGCTTACCTTATTTCTATTTTGCTACCTGCTTGCTCTGTTTACCGTTCTTTTTTGGTTACTTGTTACTGATGAATGAGTGGTCGACCGTTTGGGCCATGTCTTTTATGGCGCAAATCTTTTTACATATCTTGCTGGTTAATGAACCTAAAGTCATGATCTTCCAGTCGATTACGGGAGTCTGTTTAGCCTACCTCGCCGTGTATGTGTTTGATGGTCAGCCGCAGCATCTTGAAGTGCAGTGGGTCTATCTGCCTATTTTTGTTTTCACTTATGTGTTTGGTAATTTATTCAACTTTCGTAACCGTATTACCCATGAAGCGAAAGTGTCGATTGCGCGCTCTTTTGGTGCTGGTATCGCCCATGAAATGCGTAATCCTTTCAGTGCGCTAAAATCGTCGATTGATTTGCTCAAAACCATGGTACCAGAGGATCGTGGTGACAAAACCACATCAACGGTGATTTCGGCCAATGAAGTGGCGATAGTCAATGAGATACTCACTAATGCCAGTGAAGTCATTCGCGCGGGTAATGAAACGATTGATCTATTGCTGACCTCTATCGATCAAAACCGCATTGCGGCTAAAACCTTTAAAAAATACGATGCAACAACGGTGGTGCAGCGTAGCCTTGATTCTTTTGCTTATAAACGGCCGGAAGATCGCAAGGCAGTAAGTTATCATGTCAGCCATGATTTTGAGTTCTTTGGCAGTGACACCTTGCTGCAATTTACCCTCTATAACCTCCTCAAAAACGCGTTTTATTACCAAAATAGCGAACATTTTCACATCAATATTGAGCTCAAACGCCAAGGCAATATGAATGTGATTACCGTGCGCGATAATGGTGTAGGGATTGAGTCACACTTGCTCGAAGAAGTGTTTAAAGACTTCTACACCTTCGGTAAAAAACACGGTTATGGGCTTGGTTTACCATTTTGTCGCAAGGTGATGAAATCCTTCGGTGGCAATATTTACTGTAGCTCGGTGTTTGGAGAGTGGACTGAGTTTACGCTCTGTTTTCCTCCTTATGACTCAGACAAAATTGAGTTGATGAAAAGTGAACTGCTGCGATCCAAAAATGTGTTGTACGTTGGTCGTCCCGGCTTATTTACTCGCGTATTAGAACAACAAGCCTTTTATAAACAGTTTCATTTGCATGTGGCATCGCTACAAGAACTGTTACTTGATGTTCGCAATGATTTTGAAAGCGATTTAGTGATTGTTGATCTCGAGCAGATTGGTATTGAATGGGACAAGCTTGAGCTATTCAATTCGCGACTTAATTTCGGCCAGAGCAAAATCGCTTATCTTTATGACAGCAATCATTTTTACCCGATTGATATCTCTTCGAAGGCCAATGTTTTTCCCCTAGAGTATCGCGTATTACAACTCGATACTGACCATATTATTGACCTGCTACTGTTTGATTCAAAAGAAACCATCACGGCACAAACGCTCGCGATTGCCAATGAGATGTATGAGGAACACGAGCAAGAAGAGCCGATAGTGGATGCTGGTTCGAAACGGGTGTTGATTGTGGATGACAACCACTCGTTGCGAGCGATTACGGTGCTGTTACTGCGAAAAATGGGCTTTGATGTGTTGGAAGCGCGCGATGGTAAACATGCCATTGAAGTGTTGGATCGTAACGATGTCGACCTTGTACTAATGGACATTGAGATGCCGATTATGGATGGTTTAGAAGCAACGCAAGCGATTCGTCTGTCCAATAAGCGCTACCGCCAAGTTCCTATTGTTGGTTACACAGGGGATAACAGCCTAAAAACCATACATGATGTGCATGCCGCTGGTATGGATGACCATATGACAAAACCTGCGGAGAAAGAGGTACTGCTCAATACCATCTTGCGCTGGGCGTAGCTATTTGATTGAAGAGCAATATGAGCGACCGATAAAACCCAGTCAATACAAAGGCAATCTGATAAAGATTGCCTTTATTTATTGTATTCAGCTTATGGTTACTTGGATATACGGTATTTAACTTACCGTTTTAGCATCAGTGAGTTTTTGTTCGTGATGTTTCTTTTCTCCAAAATAGGCGTAAGCGAACAAGAAAATCGCCATGATGCAGGAAGCGGTTAGTAGCGTAAAACCGCCATTCCAACCGAAATGATCCACGGTGTAACCCAAAATAGCATTTGCAGCAACAGCGCCACCAAGATAACCGAAAAGACCGGTTAAGCCAGCGGCAGTGCCCGCGGCTTTTTTCGGTGCTAGCTCCAAAGCATATAATCCAATCAGCATGACTGGTCCATAGATCAAAAATCCAATGGCGACCAAAGCTGCCATGTCGATACCAGGGTTTCCTACGGGGTTAAACCAGTAAACCAACACCGCTAACGTAACGAGCACCATAAATAAAATGCCTGCGGGGGCTCGACGGCCTTTGAACCATTTATCTGAAATCCACCCACATAGCAGCGTCCCAGGAATCCCCGCCCATTCATATAAGAAATAAGCCCATGAGGATTTATCAACAGTAAAGCTTTTTGCTTCCGACAGATAAGTGGGTGCCCAATCGAGAACGCCATAGCGAATTAAATAGACAAACGCATTAGCGACTGCAATTGACCATAGCAATTTGTTATTGAGTATGTATTTAACAAAAATGTCTTTGGTCGAAATTTCCTTTTCATTTTCTGGACTGTAATTATCAGGATAATCCTCTTTGTACTCTTCAATGGAAGGTAATCCGCACGATTGAGGTGTATCGCGTAATGTCAGCCAAATAAACAGTGCGACGATAACGGCAAAGAAAGCGGGGACATAAAATGCGGTATGCCAGTCATCATTAAATAGCCACAGTCCCAGTAAGAAAATCGGACCTATTAAGCCACCACCGATATTGTGGGCAACGTTCCATACAGAGACTAAACTGCCGCGCTCTTTGCGAGACCACCAGTGAACCATAGTTCTGCCACACGCTGGCCATCCCATTCCTTGAAACCAACCATTGAGAAAAAGCAGCACAAACATAATACCGACACTGCTCGTTGTCCATGGCATAAAGCCAAAGCAGAACATCACCAGTGCAGACATTAGTAGGCCAACGCTCAAAAAATATCGGGGGTTAGAACGATCGGAGACACTGCCCATCAAGAATTTTGATAAGCCATAAGCGATTGAGACAGCAGAGAGAGCAACGCCTAATTCTCCTCGAGTAAAGCCTTGTTCAATAAGAAAGGGCATTGCGAGACTAAAATTTTTACGTACAAGGTAATATCCCGCATAACCAAAGAAAATCCCAAAAAATAATTGCCACCTGAGCCTTTTATAAGTGGGATCAATTTTGTCTATTGGTAGACGCGCTATGTGAGCCTTAGGTTTGAAAATACTGTACATTCATTCACCCTTGTTGTTTGTATGTTATAAATATTGCGAAAAATGCTCGAACGAAACCAGTATGTCAGCTGAATGAAATGAAAATGAGAGTTTGCTTGGTTTTCTTTATTTTTGAGAAGGAAATAATTTATTTCTGCAATCGCGTTAACATGCAGATTAATCATTGGATTTAGGACTAACTATTGAGATAAATATCGTTACAAAAAGATGACAGTTCAATTATGCGCGTATTGCGTATGCTCATTTCTTTTTTCGAATTCTCTTTGATAACGATAAAGTGAGCATTTGGGGAAACAGGGCGGTTGAATTGAGAGAGTGAAAAGATACTGATTTTAAGCGGGGAAATAAAAACGCTGCTCAAAGAGCAGCGTTGTTAAATTATGAAGACTTAATTGTCAATCGAGCAATCTTATTGCGCAGGCGTCACCGGCGCTTGAGTTGCCGCTGAATCTTGCTGTGGCAAATCTTGTTGCTGCAATTTTTCTTTCTTCAAAGTACGGTGTAGCAATTGGCTGTAGATAGGTTGTCCGCCAAGCATCTGCGCGAAGATCACTGCACCTAGACAAGTAATGATCAACGGTAGAATCAAGTAGTAGTTATTGGTCATTTCAATTACCAGCAAAATGCCGGTCACTGGTGCACGCACGGTTGCGGCAAATAAAGCGCCCATACCTGCGATAGCAAACATGCCTGGTTCAATATCAAGTCCTGGGAAGAAACTGTGTGCAATAAGGCCGAAAGCGTAGCCAAATAGCGTACCGAGCGCCAACATTGGGGCGAAGATACCGCCAGGCGCGCCAGAACCAAAACAACACAAAGTGGTAAAAATACGACCTAAAAATAGCAGTAATAGAATGCCAGCAGCATAACCACCGTTGGTGATGGTTGGAATCAGAGAAATACCGCCACCCGTTAACTCTGGAATGTAAAGTAGCGTTAGACCAAAACAGCCACCGATGAAACCACCAATCAGCAAATAACGTTTACGGTCATTGCGGTGCAATTTAGCGAAGAAGTCTTGAGCACGAGTCACTAGGTTATTAAAAACAACCCCGAAGATACCAAACAAGATCCCCAGTAACAGGAATAAACCCAAAGAGACAAGTTCGGGTGCGTGGTACTGCGGCATTTTAATCACAGCCGCTTGGCCATTGATCATGCGAAAAATAATATTGGAAGTCACAGAAGAGATAATGACGGCCTTGATTGATATGAGCGTATAGCGAAATTGAGGACGCATCTCTTCAACCACAAACATGATACCCGCTAAAGGCGCATTAAATGCAGCAGATAGACCGCCAGCTGCACCCGCTGCCAATAAAGAGTGACGAGTATCCTCGTTTTTCACGCGGAAGATATCTGACACCATACGTCCAATCGCACCGCCCATCTGAACAGTTGGACCTTCACGGCCCAGAACCATCCCCGAACCTAGTGCACCCATCCCGCCGAAAAATTTCACTGGCAATACACGCCACCAGCGCACTGGACGCATACCATCCATTGCCCCTTCGATTTCTGGAATACCAGAACCAGCTGCTTCAGGACAGAAACGGTGTACCAAGTAATAACCAATGACAGCCAAGAGGGCACTGATAATAAAAGCAGCGAGACCTAAAGGCAGAAAATTAGCTAAGTGGTTTGATAACCATTGAGTGCGGCTTTCTGATACAAGGCTCACCGCATGCTCAAAATAGGTCCCTACAAAACCGGACAATACACCGACCATCACTGACATCAGCAGGACAGAAAGCGGAGCTTTATCGATAGAGAGAAATTGGTTAATGGTATCTTTGGGAACTTTAGAAAGTAAACTATGTGTTAATTTCTCTCTGGCGGTCATTTGAGATGGGCCCTCTAGGGTTGGCATATGTGAAAAAAGAGTTAAACAGCGAGGATTATACGCTGGATTACAATGAACCATACCTACATAACTGCAATGTTGAATTTCATATATGGAGAAATTTTACTTAATGGCAATCAGTTACGGGATCTAGTTATCATTTTGACTACCATTATCGGGGTTATCGGTGAGGCTGCATTGCTTTTGATCAAAATTAATTGATGACTTCAAATTAATTTTAAATAACGAAAAGGCATGAGGTAATTGATGTGCCACGCAGGTTCGCTAATGCATGATTAAGCGCTTGCTAAACTAGGCTATTCAATAAAACGCTAAGGCTATGTTGGTAAAGGAATTGAATTTCTATATACTCGCGCCAAAAGGAGTACGCCATGACTAAAAAAATTCCAACCAACATTATCACTGGTTTTTTAGGCGTAGGTAAAACAACAACCATACTTAACCTACTCAAACATAAACCCGATGATGAAAAATGGGCCGTGCTGGTCAACGAATTTGGTGAAATCGGTATTGACGGTGCCATGATGTCAGATCAGGGAGCTGTGATTAAAGAAGTGCAGGGTGGCTGTATGTGCTGTTCTGCGGGTGTGCCGATGTCCGTCGCCATCACCGCTTTATTGCGTCAAAAACCGGATCGTCTGCTGATTGAACCGACTGGATTAGGCCACCCCAAAGAAGTGGTGGCAACGCTGATCTCCGATCAATACGCTCCTTACGTGGATCTGAAAGCAACGATCACCTTGGTGGACCCACGTAATTTGCGTAACAGCAAGTACACAGAAAATCGCAACTTTAATGATCAACTTGCGTGCGGTGATGTGATTGCTGCAACCAAGATCGATCTTTCCACAGAAGAAGATTTGGATGCGTTCAGTGCTTGGATTGCTGCGCAGCAACCGGCCAAATTGGCAGCACTTCAATTGCTTAACGGTAACCTAGATTATACGGTGCTGGATATCGCACGTGAGTCTGACGGTGCATCGGGTCATATTGAAGCGCATCACCATGAACACGCAAGCCAAGAACCACAATTTGAACTTGCTCCTGGGGATGCGTTCCTACGCCGCGAAAACCGTGGGCAAGGCTATTTTAGCTGCGGTTGGTTATTTGGCGCAGAATATCGTTTTCAGTTTGATGACCTGTTCTCACTGTTTAGTGATCTGACCGCTGAGCGTATCAAGGCGGTTGTCAATACAGAGCGCGGCTGTTACGCCTTTAACGTCGCCGACGGTGTGGTGTCGGTGTTCGAAATGAGCCTAGAAGGGTTTGAATCGCGGATTGAAGTGATTGATTCCCAGTTAATGCCTTGGGATGAATTGGAAAAAATTCTGCTTAAACTGTCTGGCATTCTCGTTCCATTCCAATGGACGCTTAAAACGCCAACCTCAGATAAGTAATGCTCAATCAACACATGCTTGTTTAAATACATAAGCCCCGAACTTCGGGGCTTATTTTTATACCAAGAAAGATTAACGCTTATTACGCAAATAACGTTTACGACGCTCTTCTTTGCGTTTGGCTTTCTCTTCCGCTTTGATTGCTTCGTCTTGTTCTACCTGAATCAGTTCATCGGTGATCATCTCAGGACGCTCTAAGGTGATCTGACCCAGCACACCCTGACGCAGCTCATGCAGGAGAATTTCAGAGGCTTTATGCAGATCGACGCGACCACCGGAGCGCAGTGCACCGCGCTTACGACCAATCTCTTCCATCCATTCAACATCGGATGCCGGGGCTTCTTCAATTTGATAACGTTCCATCAACCGTTCACGGTAGTATTCAGCAAGAAATTCAACGGTATAAAATGCCACTTCGTCGTATTCCATCGCCGTGTCTTTAATCGCTCCCGTTGCGGCTAAACGAAAACCGCTGTGCGGGTTTTCTACTTTAGGCCATAAAATTCCCGGGGTGTCTGATAACACGATACCGTTTTGTAGGTTGATGCGTTGTTGTTGGCGTGTGACGGCTGGTTGGTTACCGGTTTGCGCAATAGCACGGCCAGCTAATGTGTTGATGATGGTCGATTTCCCAACGTTAGGAATGCCCATGATCATGGTGCGAATGTTTTTGCCGATCTCTTCGCGATTAGGTGCAAGCTTACGACACAGATCGAGGATCTTATGCACTTCTTGCGGCTGCGATGTCGTGATCGCCATCGCCTTAACCCCTTGCTCTTTCTCTAAATGATCAATCCACAGTTGCGTGGCTTCAGGATCGGCAAGGTCACGCTTATTGAGCACTTTAACGACCGGTTTATCACCGCGCAGTTGTGAAATCAGAGGGTTCTCACTACTAAACGGAATACGCGCATCCAAGACTTCAATAATGACATCGATTTGTGGAATGACTTCTTCGATCTCTTTACGGGCTTTGTGCATGTGGCCCGGAAACCATTGGATTTTATTGCTAATCATTAAAATGGAAACCTTTTTAGTTTTGCTAATAGGACTGTAGCAAAGGGGCGATGAAACCATACTTAAATGAAATCGCTTAATTCGGCATTAACGCTTATTGTGCTAATGCGGTTTCGCTACAGAAAATAAACGCCTGATTCTACCATTGATTCACTCACAACGGAAAATTTGATCGGGTCGGTTAGAGAATAAATTCAGGTACAGCAGTGGTCAGTGCAGAGATCCCTAGTAATGTAAACGATTGCGCAGTATGATGCGCGGCGCAAAAATGATGACGAACTAGGAGAGTAAATCAGATGGGATTGATGTTTGGGTCAAAAAAAGGCAAAGCAGCCCCAACACCGCGGCAGGCATTGATTGCCAGTGCCAGTGGTTATGCAATGGATGGATTTGATTTATTGATCTTGGGTTTTATCTTGCCTTTGATTGTGCAAAGTTTAGGGTTGAACGCACAGCAAGCGGGCTCACTGATTACGTGGACACTGTTTGGTGCAGTGGCGGGTGGCATGATCTTTGGTCAATTGGCGGATCGCTTTGGGCGCATTCGTATGTTGAGCTTAAGTATTCTGATTTTTTCCGTATTTACGGGTCTGTGCGCCGCAGCGCAAGGATATTGGGATTTATTGGCTTATCGCACTTTGGCTGGATTTGGTCTAGGCGGTGAGTTTGGTATTGGCATGAGCCTTGTTGCCGAAGTGTGGTCTGCTAAGCAACGTAACCGTGTCTCTTCTTATGTCGGTCTTGGTTGGCAAGCCGGTGTTTTAGCCGCTGCACTTTTAACACCTCTTTTAGTGCCTCATATTGGTTGGCGCGGCATGTTCCTAGTGGGTTTGATTCCAGCCCTGAGTGCGTTTGCTATTCGCCATAATATGGGTGAGCCAGATGCCTTTGTAAAAAGTGATACGGTACATGTCTCTTACTGGGCACGTTTTGCTTCTTTATTTAGTGACAAGCAGACATCCATGGCGAGCATTGGCGTTATTGTGCTCACATCAGTACAAAACTTTGGTTACTACGGCATTATGATCTGGATGCCGAGCTATTTGAGTAAGCAGCATGGATTGAGTCTCACTCAATCGGGCGCTTGGACGGCGTTTACTGTGGTTGGGATGACCTTTGGTATTTGGTTGTTTGGTCAACTTGCTGACCGTTTTGGTCGTTGGAAGATTTTCCTTGTCTACCAAACCGGAGCTGCAGTGATGGTCTATTTTTATGCACAATTAAGTGACGTGCAAACCATGCTAATTGCCGGTGCGGTAATGGGGCTTTTTGTGAATGGCATGATGGGGGGCTACGGCGCCTTGATCTCCGATCTTTATCCCGTGGAAATGCGCGCAACGGCGCAAAATGTGCTGTTTAATATCGGTCGTGGTGTCGGTGGTTTTGGGCCATTTGTGGTCGGTACGATTGCATTGGCTTCATCGTTTCATACCGCTATTGCACTTTTGGCCTCAATTTATCTATTAGCCATGTTGGCGACCCTGTTTTTGCTACCCAAATCGGCAAGTGAAGTCGAAGCGGAAACAGTGGCTTAAGCATTACTTTTAATCAGCGTAATGCAGTAATGAGATGACTCTTAAGGGAAGCGTGAATGCTTCCCTTTTTTACGCGCTTTAATCGGTGATAAAAACCTGCCAAATCTCTCTCATCTACTTGTTTTTCAAGCAAAGAATGTTAGCTAACGAGCAATGTCTGCATGTCTAAACCGCAACAGATATGCGATTAGGTGATCTGAATCACAATCGATACGATTGTTCCAATATTTCTGTCATAACTATGATACAAATCTTGCCTAAATATGACATTCGTCGCAAAAAACTCCTTATCGCTAGAGCTTATTGTCAATGATGAGAATCAAAACCCTTTCGCTAACCAATTTTCGCGCATTTCAAGACACGCAAGTGATTGAATTTGCACCAGTGACTCTTCTGTTTGGTTCTAATAGTGTGGGCAAAAGTACCGTGGTCACCGCACTTTGCTATCTACACCAACTCTTGTCGCTTGGCGATTGTGAGCCCCGTCGCTTACTTCTTTCGGGAAATAAGTTCATTGGTGGCTTTGCTCATTTGGTGAATGGCAAAGATCTCAATAAAAAGATGCGCCTGAAAGTGGAATTTGATGTGACTTCTGCAGAGGAGCTGCATTGTTATGTCGATAGCTTGTTCTATTTGCAGCAGAACCCAACGATTGCAAATGACGCTTTATGGCAGGAGTGTCAACCGCTGCTCAATAGCGTGGCAAAACAAGCGACTTCTATGGCGGTTGAAGTGGAAGTGTCATGGTGTCAACAGCATCACATGGCCTATGTGTCCCAGTGCCGTACTTGGATGAATGGGCATGAGCTGACGACGTTGCAAGCAGCACAAGCGGGTACACAAGCTATCGTTAGCCAAATTTGTTTGATTCATCCGCTCCTAAATGTGTCAGCCGAGCAGGCAAGTTGTCTTCATGAACGATTAGGTCTTACACAACAAGAGCACGTTGTGATCGAATCCCAACAAGGCGCCTTACCAGTGTTGGGGCAGCGAATTAACTCGCTGATTTCATGCCCAGATGGGCTGTTGAAACGACGAGTCGAGGAGGTCATCAGCGATTGTGTGGTGGCGCCATTGGATAATTTAGCTCAGCTTTTGTCTCGTCTGATCAATATTGGACCACTGCGCCAAATTCCCGATTCGACATACACCGCTGGCAAATTCATTCAGCAAAGTGACTGGTACTCAGGTAAAGCGGGTTGGGATCGTCTCTATCAATCGAATCAACATGAGATCGCGCAAGTCAACAAGTGGCTTGGGGGAAAAGATCAATTCGATCTTGGCTATGCCTTTGTATTTAAAAAAGTATTCAAACAAGTTCAATACGCAAATGATCCCGATCTTTTCAGTCGCTATACCTATCAACAGATAGAAGGTGAACAAGGCGATATCGCTTTAGATAAAGTGGTGTCGTTCCAACATAGCGAGAAAGAAGCGATCACCCTGTGGGACTTAGTGAACGATTTGGAAGTAGCGGCATCGGACATAGGGGCAGGTATTTCTCAAGTGCTGCCTCTGGTCATGTCTTCCGTATCGGCTCAATCGAGTTTGATTTGTTGTGAGCAACCTGAACTGCATATTCATCCGCGCGCTCAAGTCGCCCTTGGCGATCTGCTGACGCAAAATGACGAGCGTAATCACTACTTGATTGAAACTCACAGTGAGCACTTGGTGCTGCGGTTACTGCGCCGCATCCGTGAAACAACGGAACAGCGTTTGCCGGAATATATGCAAGATGTCTCGCCAGATGATATCTCGATTATGTATTTACAAGGTACTGAACAGGGCGTTATCGCCAAGCGAACCAGGATAACCAGTGATGGTGACCTTGATTGCGATTGGCCTGAAGGCTTCTTTGACGAAAGGGATGAGGAGCTGTTCTGATGTACAAAGAGGTTGCATTGGATCCTGAGTGTTTGGCGGAATTTCATTATTACGGTCTGCTTAAAACCGATTTTGGTTTTGAGCAAGGTCGGTATTTGGTTGCACCAATTAAGTTATGGGTAAAAGAAGCGGTGAACGCGGTGAAACACTCCGACATGCCGCCGATTCGGCAAAAGTCCGTTAAAGCCTATTTAAATAAGTTACAACGTCATAATCAAGAGTCACATATTGTGTTGCCGCACGATCGAGCCGATATCGATCGTGAGCACAGTTATCGTGATTGGCGGGAATGGGTAGTACAGCAGCATCAGTACCGTTCATTTAATGCAGTTATTGCCGAAAAGGGGATACTTGAGAGTATGAATTACGACGATATTTTAGAAGGTGACGAACGTTGGGATGTATCGCCAACATTGTGGATCGATAAAACCCCAGATCAGATTATCAGTGCGATTACCCCGTTACTGTTTCTTAGTGAAGAGCTTGTCATTGTTGACCAATTTTTTCACTTTGCCAATAACTTGGTGTTGCAAAAACTGCTGTATTCATTACAGGTTAAACCCACCATCAAAAAGATATTGATTGTGACTTCGATTGAGACTGCCGATCCACAGGTGGTCTTTGAGCAAGAGTTCGTGAGCCGCTTTGGCTACTTACCCGTGATCGAAATCTTAACTGTCCCCGTGCGTCATTTTCACGATCGCTACATGATCACTGAGCGCGCCACGATTAAAGCCGGACATGGATTTGGCTTTAGTCCGATGCGTGGCACTCAAGCAGATCGCGTTAGCATCAGCTTGTGCAGTGAAGAGGAGAGCGATGAAACGCGCCGCTTTGTGGATCAATATCTTGCTGATCATCCAGAACACCACATCCGTTTCGAATTAACCGAATTGGAATAACCATAAAGAGCGCGCGATTGGGCGCGCTTTTGTCATCTGAATAAATTGACATACATGAGCGTGGTCAAACTGAGCACGCACTTTTCGTTTGCTAGGAACCGTTTTAACCCATGAAACCTGTGCTTCTTGCCATTACTGGCGCCAGTCCCCAAGTATTAACCGAAACGGTTTATGCATTAAGTGTCCAAGGTAAAACGTTACCTGAAGTTATCCATGTCATCACCACTGCCGATGCGAAAGCATTACTGGTCAAAGGGCTGTTTGTGGATGGCGAGTGGGCTAATCTCGTGCGCGATTATCAATTGCCACCCATCGAGTTTGATGAATCGCATATCCATGTGATCAGTGATGCCAAGGGGAATGAACTCGTTGATGCAAAAGGGGAAGAAGATCAGAGTATCATGGCTGACTACATTACCCGTATGGTGGCAACGTTAACCAGCGATACCGAAATCGCCATTCATGCCTCCATAGCGGGCGGGCGTAAAACCATGGCATTTTATTTGGGCTATGCGATGTCGCTGTTTGGGCGTGAGCAAGACACGCTCAGCCACGTGTTCGTCAACGAATGCTTTGAATTTGTGCCTACATTTTTCTATCCCACTCCAGACGATCACTGGATCGAAGGAAGGGCAGGACAAGGAAAAATTAACGCGAAAGAAGCGCAAGTTACTCTGGCTGAAATTCCTTTTGTGCGTATGCGTAACCATTTTGACAGCAAGTTACTGTCGCACCTTGATGATGCCTCATTTTCTAAAACCGTGGCGTTAATGAACAAGGCGCAAGATACTTTAAATATCACCATCAACTTAAAAGAGCGCTCGTTGGCGGTGGCAGGGATCACCATTAAATTGTCACCTAAGTTACTGGCGCTGTATCTGTTTATGTTGTTTCAACCCGCTCGTCGAGTAAAACTCAGTACTCAGTTTGTCAAAGAGACACAACACACCAAACATTACCTTGATTACTTTTACCAGATGCGCGGCGATGTGCGGGTCTACACTACCTTTGGCATTTTGGATGAGGGCGATTTCATCCGCCGTGAATTTGCAGATTTAAAACCGCTGTCGGCTAAGTTTATGCAAGAAGTCCGCACCCAACTGCATAATAAGTTGGCAGAAAAGCTGCCCAATGAATTAGTAGAGAAGATCAAAATTCACTCTGATGGCGTAAAAGGTGGCAGCACTTACCACATTGAACCTGACATCAATATTCATTATGACTATTTACACACCTCGGAATTTGCCCCAGCAAGTTAAGGTCTGATAGTCCATTTTGTTGAGTTAATCCTTTCTTTAGCCCCCATCTAACGCTCGAAATAGGTGGGGGAACCTCTACGAACGTTCTTCGTATTCCTTAGCCGCCACTGCAAATTGGCGTGTTTGTAGCACGAGATAATAATTGCACCGCAAATAACCTTACTTTTTATAAGTGGAATGTTAGATTTCAAAAATGTTCTTGTACGAATATTTATAGTGTTATTATTGGTTAAGATATTGAAATATATCAACAATACCTTGTATGTGACCTAGATTCCGTTTTTGTTATGTAAACCGAATTCCTTGACGTAGCTCAAGTCGAGGAGTAATTTCCACACCACAATTTGTTACGCTTATGTATCTGATGTAAGCGTCTATTGATGCTTTGGTTGTTATTGTTTTAGAAAACAGATCATTCAAAGCACACCGCCTAAGAGTTTGAAACAAAAATGACTCTTGTGTCTTGCTGAGTATCTTTTGGATGGTTTCCATCTTCACTGACGCAGTTGCACCAGTGCACCAACTATTAACAGATCAGCACTATAGGAAAACTCAACTTCCTATAGATCACCGCGGCGTTGCTTTCGTCTGATTAGCATAAATGCGCATTCAGTTTAGTTAAGGTTTTAGGTTCCCATCGAGTGAGTCAAACCCAAGTCGTATTCGACTATTTGGATTTACCACGATCACTACACCTCATCTACTCTTGAGTTGAAAGCGCTGAGAATTAAGTGAGAAAGTCATATGAGTATTAAAGAGTACAACGGTCCAGCTGGTGGTTGGGGCGCGCTAAAAGCCACAACTCGTCACCTTCTAAAAAGTGATAACGTCGCTAAAAACATCATGAACTTGATGAAAACCAACCAAGACTATGGTTTTGACTGTCCTGGATGTGCGTGGGGTGAAAAAGGTGTCCCAGGACGTTTTCGTTTCTGTGAAAACGGCGCAAAAGCAGTTAACTGGGAAGCAACAACTCGTCGTGTGGATCGCAAATTCTTTGAAGAATACTCGGTTGACTGGCTCAACAAACAGACGGATTATTTCCTTGAATATCAAGGTCGTTTGGCTGAACCAATGCGTTATAACGCGGCAACTGACCATTACGAACCGATCAGTTGGGATGATGCGTTAGATTTGGTGGCGAAACATTTAAATGCGCTCGACAATCCTAACCAAGCAGAATTTTATACTTCAGGTCGTGCAAGTAACGAAGCTGCTTTTGTTTACCAACTTTTGGCTCGTCGCTTTGGTACCAATAACTTCCCTGACTGTTCTAATATGTGTCATGAAGCGACCAGTGTGGCGTTAGGCAAAAACATTGGTATCGGTAAAGGCACAGTGACCATGGAAGATTTTGAAATCGCAGATGCGATCTTCCTCTTTGGTCAAAACCCAGGGACTAACCACCCTCGTATGCTTGAAACACTCTCTAGTGCTTATCGTCGTGGTGCGAAAGTGCTTGCGTTTAACAACCTAAGAGAACGTGGTCTTGAGCGTTTTGCCAACCCGCAAAACCCAATTGAAATGATCAGCTACGGTTCGACGCCAACCACCAGTCATTACTTCATGCCAAAATTGGGCGGAGATATGGCGGTGGTACGTGGTATCGTGAAAATCCTATTAGCGCGTCATGAAGAAGCGCAGCAAAGTGGCGACGCTTTGTTCGATCTTGAGTTTATCCAAACTCATACCCAAGGTATGGATGCGTACTTAGAGCAAGTGAAAGCAACCAGTTGGGAACAGATCTTGGAACAGTCGGGGTTAACCCTTGAAGAGATCACCACGGCTGCAGACGTTTATCAGAATGCTAAACGGGTTATTGTCACTTGGGCGATGGGTGTGACCCAACATAAACACTCAGTGGCAACCATTGAAGAGCTGATCAACTTGCAATTGCTGTTTGGTCAAATTGGTAAAGAGGGCGCAGGTTTGTGTCCGGTGCGTGGTCACTCAAACGTGCAGGGCGACCGTACGGTCGGTATCAATGAAAAACCCAATGCGGCTTTTTTGGCGAGTTTTGAAAAAGCGTTTGGATTTGAGCCACCAAAAGCGCATGGTCATAACGTAGTGAATGCAATAGAAGCCATGCTGCGTGGTGAAAGCAAAGTCTTTATTGGTCTTGGTGGTAACTTGGTGTCTGCTGCACCTGATACTGATCGCGTTGCCCAAGCTATGAGACAGTGTAATTTGACTGTGAACATCTCAACCAAGTTGAACCGCAGCCATGTTAACCCTGGTCACGATGCGTTGATTCTGCCATGTCTAGGTCGTACTGATGTTGATATGCAAGCAACCGGCCCACAAAAAGTGACGGTAGAAGACTCTTTCTCTATGGTGCATGCATCATCTGGTCGTCTTAGTGCTGCCACCGAACATATGCGTTCTGAAGTGGCTATCTTGGCGGGTATTGCGCAAAGAACCTTGGGTGAGAACAACCCAGTTGATTGGCAATCGTTAGTGGATAACTACGATAATATTCGCCTTTTGATTGAAAAAGTGATCCCTGGCTTTAACCAATTTAATGAACGTTTGGATGTCCCTGGTGGTTTCTACCTTGGTAACTCTGCTCGTGATCTAAATTGGCAAACACCGCAAGGCAAAGCACAAATGGCAAGCAATGCGTTACCTTTGTCCGTTGTGCCTCACGTGAAAGCAGAAGAACAATCGAGCAATATGTTTGTGCTACAAACCATGCGTTCTCACGACCAATACAACACCACCATCTACGGTTATGATGACCGTTATCGCGGTGTATTTGGTGAACGTAACGTGGTGTTCTTAAACCCACAAGATATTGCAGAGCAGGGTTTGCAAGCTGGCGATTTAGTGGATATTGAGACCGTTTGGCATGATGGTATCGAGCGTAAAATTTTCGGTTTCAAAGTGGTTGCGTTCAAAATTGCCAAAGGCAATATTGCCGCTTACTTCCCTGAAGCGAATGCGTTGATTCCATTAAGCAGTAAAGGGGATAAGAGTGATACACCAACTTCTAAATCCATTGCTGTCACGGTAACTCGCTCACAAGCAGAGCCGTTACTAGCACGCGCATAATGATTGCTTACTTGCTGAATTAAAGTGAAAAACTCGCCCTTAGGCGAGTTTTTTTATGAGGTTAATTAGCTAATGAAAACTATCGTTTCTATGTATCGTTTGTAGGTATCAGTTCACTATCAACTGATAGAGTTTATCGCCCAACGTACAGGGTTGTGGACGCGCCAAATAGAAACCCTGATAGAAATCGATCGGCAGCTCTTTCATACATACCCACTGTTCAGCGGTTTCAATGCCCTCAATCACCGTTTGCGCGTTGACTTGTTTTGCGACATCTAGAGCATAGATGAGAGGGTCGCGAAAACCATTCATATACCGTTCGAGTAAACCGCGATCCAATTTGATAATGCTCGGCTGCACGATATCCACACGATGTTTTGTTGAGGCGCCAGTACCGAAATCATCAATGGCGACTCTCATTCCGTTACGCAGATACTTTTGGGTGATAGCACACAATCTCGCTTCGTCATCAACTGGGGTTTCGAGCAACTCCATGACAATTTGTGAATGCTTGATCTCTAGGTCTTCCAACTTGGAAAAGAAATTAGCGTATTGGAAATCGTTGTCGATAAACTCTTCACCGATAAGTGGCAACATATTGAGGAACAGAGATAAGGAGGAGTAATTTGAATTGGCAAAATTGCGAATATGAATCGCGCGGCACAGCCGCTCGACGTTAATCTTATCTCCATCACTGTATTGTGGTGAGGTAAAGAACAAATCAGGTCGAATGTTGAAATTATCTGGTGTAGTAATGCGGACTAATGCTTCGACTGCGACGATGTCATAGTCGCGAGTAAAAATAGGCTGATAAACACTTTGCAATGTCAGACCATTGTATTCAGCAGTATATTGACCCTGTTTATCTACGCTCAGATACTGCAGAAACGATGGCTGTTCTCTGAGTTCCATATCCTTTCCTTTTCTATGTTAATCAATATATTAACATTCGTTCGTGTACCAATTTGTTTATGTAACTAATTTAGTATAGAGCATATCTAGAGTGCTGACTCAAAATTAGCCAACCTTTACATAACCATGACCTAATGTTGATCAAAAAAGTCTTTGTTGCGAATGTAGCGGCTCATCAAATGGTATGAAAAAGGGCGAATGGCCCATGAAAGCAAAGTTCGCCCTAAGCGAATCAGGGTTGGGGTATTCTCATAGACACGTTGATTGTGTAGCCAGAGAAGCTTGCCGACATGCCAATAGTAAAATGGCAAGGGGGGTAAGAAGGTAACAATGTCGAGATCGCAGCAGATACGATAGGTTTTTTGTTGTAAACGGTAGTGGCGATGTAAGCTCCATCCGCCAATCGCAGGCTGACCAAACGTGACGACGCGTTTGATGGTGTGTGGATGTTGTCGCTCAATCCTATCGGCAATCACACATCCCATGGCGCCACCCGATGAGTGACCGGTGATACTGATTCGCTTTCCTTGTGCGATAAGCGGTGCCAAATAAGCATCTAACCGCTCAATCACCGATAACCCTAATGTATCACTGTTGTAACTCGGACGGCTCTCTTGTAAGAGCAAATGTAAAAATCCCGCGTGAATGCGATAGGGTAACCCGATCTCGCGGGCACTGCGTTGATGCATTGCTAAGGTGGCTAACCAATCTCGCACGGAATGCGACCCTTTGATCACTACGATTACTTCATCATCGGCTTGGCTCCACAAAACGCGAATGACGATTTGCCCATGCTGATTATAAATAATGCGTTGACCTTTAGGATCAAAGCCATATTGGGTATGACGAAAGATACGTGGATAGGCGAGCTGACAAAGCACTGCATAGCGCTCATATTGATAACGTTTGAGTGGTTTCAAAGTGGCATCGAAATAGAAACAGTTCTGCTCAACATGCCACGCTTTGATGTTAATTCTATGACAGTCGTCGTTTTGGACTGTCTAGCTCCATTGAAGCACAGCATAGAGTTGAATGTACTTCTTCACTTGCTGTTGGTTTTTCGAGCGTTTAAGCGGGTGACCATATTTGAGATAGCAGGGGCTGATATGAAATAACGACTCCAATGTTTTGGTCATTTGTGATTCGCTCTCGTAAAGATTGATCCCTTGAATTCGATATTCATCAATTTCATCAGGAAGTTGCCCTGTCCACCAATGAAGCAGTTCACGACTCTTTTGGCTACGGCTTATCCAATGGTCGGTGAGTAACAACAATAGGTCATTGGGTTGGATGGCAAAACCATACTCTTCTTTCCATTGTGCGATTTCTCGCATCAATTTCTCACGGCAGGTTTTCCCAGCACTGACCATATGATGAGTCAAAATCCATACGGTGCCGACATCACAACTGACCCGATAGTGGTGCGGTTGATCTAAATAGAGAACCGATTCAATCGGGGTAAACTCACAGGGATGACCGAATTCCGTTAATGTGCGAGCTAAACGACGAGAAAACGCCAAGCCTAGGTGATGCTCACTCATGCCTTGGTTATGTATGGCTGGATAATGTTTTTCACATAACTTCAGACAATCGGTTTGGAACTCATTAACGCTTTGAGTGAGGACGTCCAGTAACAACGCATTGTTCTCCTGTCACAATAAGCCATATTCTAACGCTGAATGGATACAGACCAACGCATAGTAACATCGCCTATTTGAGATAAAAATTCGCCTATGAGTGTTTTGGCTAGGTAGCGGGTCTGTAGGTCGGTTGATAAATGGACTGGAAAAAGGTAACCGATAGATTTTGTTACAAAGAAAACGCTCTGTAACCACTATAAACGTGGTGAGCAAAAGCCGCAAATCTTACGCCACAATAACTGGTGGTAAATCACGTTAACTCCTTTGCCAACAAGCGGTTGAGAGCTATTTGCTACCGCACGTTGCGCGTCGACTTTTTACCTTGTTCGAAAATATTGAGGATCTTATTCAATTTGTCTGGCTGTAGCCCAAGATAGGCTTCGTAAATACTTTGTTATATTCGCTTTATCAATAAGCAAATAGTTTGATAATTATCTGGTCTAATAATGAGGTAAATGAATGGCTTATCCGGTGACTCATTACAATTTGGTGGCTCGTTCTATCCACTGGGTTTCGGCTTTAGTGGTGATCGGCATGTTCAGTGTTGGTTTGTGGATGGTGGATTTATCTTATTACAGCCAGTGGTATCAAACCGCGCCGCATTGGCATAAATCGGTCGGCTTGCTCTTAGCCGGTCTGACGCTGTTCCGGTTTGTCTGGAAACTAGTGACCGCATCACCAGATGTTGAAGGGGGAACCCTGGTTCGTATGGCTGCAAAAGCAGTGCATTTGGTGATGTATGTGCTTCTTGCTGGGCTATTTATTAGCGGTTATCTGATCTCGACAGAAGATGGACGAGGTATTGAGGTGTTTAATTGGTTTACTTTGCCAAGTGCAGGGGAACTGTTTGCTCATCAAGCCGATATCGCTGGCGATTTTCACTTCTATGCTGCTTGGATTCTCATCATCCTCGCTGCCGTTCACGTTTTAGCTGCGCTTAAACATCATTTCATCGATAAAGACAACACGCTTCGTAAAATGACAGGAGTCATCAAATGAAACAAAAAGCACTGACCATGGGGCTAGCTTTGGCCTTATCTCTACCTTTCACCGCCAATGCTGCTGACTATGCGATTGATACTCAAGGAGCACACGCTTCAATCAATTTCAAAGTTAGCCATCTAGGCTATAGCTATACCGTGGGACGTTTTAATACCTTCAATGGTGAGTTTTCTTACGACCCTGCGAACATTGCTGCGTCAAAAGTGACGGTTAATGTTGATACCACCAGTGTGGACTCAAATCACGCTGAACGTGATAAGCACATTCGTAGTAAAGATTTTATTAATGCGTCAAAATTTTCTACCGCCACATTCACCAGTACCAAGGTGACGGATTTGGGCAATGGCAAATTGGCGATTGATGGCAACTTAGATCTGCATGGACAAACTAAGCCGATTACTATTGATGCTCAATTCATCGGTGGTGGCAAAGATCCTTGGGGTGGTGAGCGTGCCGGTTTTACCGGAACAACCCGTCTTGAGTTAGCCGATTTTGGTATCCCTGTAATGGGACCAACCAGCTACGCAGAGATGAGTCTCTACGTTGAAGGGATTAAAAAGTAATTTACATCTCTCTATGAGGTAAACCTAATGAGTGCCGCTCGTCTTTCGATGCGTGGCATTTTTATTAGCGGCTTACCCTTATCATGTCTTTTAGGTATTGGCATTGGCCATGTGAACTACGCGCGACAGAGTGGCGCGGATAAGCTTAGGGATCTGCTGTTCACCACACGACTCTGCATAGTTTACGATGGCAAGAGCTAAGTCCGGTTTGGCAATTTTCTTCAAGACCTTAGTTACCACTTTCTTCGGTGGAATAGGGTGATCGGCGGGCAGTTTGACTAAACCGCGGAAAAACGTTTCAAAGCCATTGATATAGAGAAAATGTTCAATATCCTGCTCAGGCAGCTCGGTTAACCTGTGAGACTGCATATCATGACCAAGCATACTGCGCACCGTCGCGGCGTATTTTTTCCCAGCAGCATCACCATCGGTCACCACATGCCAATCGATACCAAATGCTTTGGCTACTTTGATCATTGAGCGCAATCCCGACTGGGCAAATTCGATGATGTTAATGCCCTCAGCTGCGAGGTTATAACCACATTGGCGTGCCATTTCGCTAAACAGCCAAACTTCTGTTTCTCCTTCCACTAATAGCCAACAGCGAGAGAAGAGTGCTCCCGAGCGATGAAAACGCAGATGAAACCCAATGCGTCGCATCTCATCATTGGATAAGCCTTTGGTTGGCATACTTAAAGCGACGGTTTTTTCTTGTCGCCGAATTAAACGGCGCAAAGAAGAGAGTGGTACGGAAGAGAGCATGTCAGAGCTATTAGTCGTTAAGATCTTCTGCATTGGTAACATAGAGAGCAGGCTCCATGCTCTTGCTAGGTGAGTTGGATGTAACCGACCTTCCGGATCTTCAATGATCAATATCGGGCGAGCACAGCGACGTAACTCATTAGGTCCCTTTGCTTGTAAATAGGTATTTAACAAACGTAAAAAGAGTAGGCGAGTCTGACGATTTTTGGTTTCACTGACAATTTCGCTCAACGTTTTGCCATGATGCGGCACGCTATAGAGCAGGTTATTTTCTTGACGATTGGCGGGCTTACGGGGCTGGTTTTTATAGGAAAAATAGTGCTCAATCAAGGTGTTCATTGCATTAAGACTTGAGCGCATCTCGCCTTTGTTAACGTGACCTGGAATCGCCATTAAACGGCGGCACGTATTGTCGATACGTTTTTCCATGCGGGCATTTTTATGATTACCATTCTCTTCAGTGCGTGGAAAGCGGCGTGAGTCACGTAGGCGAATCACTGGGTGTAAGCTCATCAGCTCTTGCGCCAGTTTTTCGGTTTGATGCAGTAAAATCGGTTTGCCTTCTAAGTCGAGAAAATCGTATTGCGTGGTCACTGAATTGTTGTTTAACGAGGCAAAAACGCGGTAAATGATTTTAAATTGCCCTTGGGTATCTTTGCGCCAAAGTGGCTTTATCCGGCGATGACGTCCAGCATGCGGTTCTTTTTTATCTGTACTAACAAATGAGAGAATGATTTGCAGATCTTGGCTAAGCGGTTGGGAGAGCGAATAATCGATATGAAAATCTTTGCGATCAAATTGATAAAGCTTGCCATCTGGCGGCAGCATGACCGACAAGGCGTCCAGCAGAGACGATTTACCCCAAGTGTTTTCACCAATTAAGGTCGTCAATTCATCAAAGCTGAGAGAAAGGCGGCGAATACCACGAAAACCCGAGATTTCAATTCTCTCTAAATGCATAGGCAGCTCCTCACTTGTCATTTTTGTTCTATTATGATTTCAGCATAGAAGAAAAATCGAATAAAAGCAGAATCTTACCTCACAAAAATGGCGCAGCTCTCAACAGTAGAAAAAAGCACGCAAAATCCTAAGTGTGATCAACCTCATATATGATAAAGTGTCGACTTCAATGTTTCATCCGCCATGAAATTTGGCTGTAGGCTGATGAACTTGAGCATGCAGTAAAGAGGGAATATGAATAATACCGATAAAACAACGTCAATCACTCTGGCTCATATCAATGACACCCACTCCTATTTCGAGCCAACGTCTTTGCAATTGCACCTGCAAATTGAAGGTGAAACTTTATCACCCTTTGTCAGTGCTGGCGGCTTTGCTCGAATTGCGACCCGCGTTGCTCAATTGCGTAGCGATGCTACGCGGATGCAAAAAGAATTTCTGTTTGTCCATGCGGGGGATTGTTTTCAGGGAACGTTGTACTTCTCCTTGTTCAAAGGCAAAGTGAACGTCGATATGCTTAATGCGCTGCAGATTGATGCCATGGCGTTGGGTAATCACGAACTCGACATGGGCAATGAACCGGTGGCTCGTTTTGCCAAACGCATTCAGTTTCCTTTGCTGGCGGGCAACTGGGATCTTTCCAATGAGAGCCCCGATAAAGCTCATACCTTAGCGGATAACCCGTTGATTAAAGCCTATAACTCGACAGCTCAGTGTGCTCGCTGGATTGTAAAAGGGGAAGGACAAGATCGCGTGGCGCTGTTTGGTGTCTCGATTGATAAAATGGCGGATATTGCTAACCCCGACTGGGATACGCCATTTATTAACGCGGTTGATGTGGTTAAGCAAACCGTACAAGCCATTCAAGCTAGCGGCATCAATAAGATCATTTTGATAAGTCACCTGGGGTACGATCAAGATCTAGAACTGGCTGAGAAGGTCGATGGGATCGGCGTGATTGTCGGCGGACATAGTCATGTACTGCAAGGGGACTTTAGTGACTTAGGGCTGGGTAAACAAGATACCTATGGTCAAAAGGTTAACGATACTTATGTGGTTCAGGCTGGCTACTACGCTTTGGCATTAGGTCATTGTGATATCGAGTTTGATCAATCTGGACGGGTAGTGCGTTTTCAAGGTCAAAATGAACTGCTGCTTGGTCGAAGGTTATTTCTTGATGCCAGCATGAACCAAGCGGGTTTAGATCAACGTTATCTCACTGCGTGTGACTATTTAAACCAGCATCCCTTGGTTGTGGTATGTAAAAAAGATCCTGACGTTCATGCAGTGCTCTGCGAAAAGTACATGCCGCAGGTGCGAGAAATGCAGCAACAGGTGGTGGTACAGATTCCTCATTCACTGCGTCATGTGCGCATTCCAGATGAACATGGGCCAAGTCAAGTGGCGCCATTGGTCGCTCGTGGTTTTTACGAAGCGATGCGCAAGCGCGGTTATCCCGTTCAGTTTGCGATTCATAATGCTGGTGGTGTAAGAACGTCGATTCAAGAAGGCCCTTTGACTACGGCAGATATTGTCGGTCAATTGCTGCCGTTTGCCATTCCGGTCGGAGTCTATCAAGTGAAAGGGCAAGTGATTGCCATGTTGCTTGAAGGGGCGATCAATAATGCCACCAATAACGGTGTTGATGGAACGGGCTCGGGGAGTTTTCCTTATACGCATCACTTACAGTTTGAATATCATGCCCATTTACCCAAAGGACACCGTATTCGCCAACTGCGTATTTATGAAAATAATCAATGGCAACCTGTTGATGCTTATAGAAATTATTACGGTGCATCCTCTGCCTATACTATCAAGGGTAAAGAGGGTTATGATGCCTTTTCGGAGCTAACAGAAACGCCGAAGATGAGCAATTTAACCATGGCGGATACCTTTGTTGAGCTTCTCACTACTAATCCTAAAATTATCGATAAACCAGTAAGTTACGATTTTTTTAGTTATCAAGAGTAAAAATTACTTCAGAGTGGCACGTCCTTTGCCGATAACAGTGTATGTTAAGGTCAATGAGGAGATCACGATGTGGAGTAAAGATTGGCTTGATACCATTATGGTGGTGGCTTGGGTAAGTGTTTGGGTCGCTATCGCCTATGTCGTTCCTTTCACCAGTAGCTAATGGTGAATTGTCCTTCCCAAGAAAAAGCACTGCCTGCTGTGATAGTTATATTGTGGGTAGTGCCATCAGATAAAAGGAGCTTCGGCTCCTTTTTCATTATTGTAGCGACAGTAAAATTGTGAAATGAGCGAGTGCTCCCTACGCAAATTTTCAGCTATAAACGCGTGGTAGGTTGGTTGTAACCTTAATTTGTTTGGGTATACAATGATCCGCGTTTGGGGAGTAGTCGCCAATGTTTATTTGTCGTCATCACGTTAAGCCAATGCTTATCCGGCAAATATAAGTTTCTTACTGAGACTTCGACAAGACCAACACAGAGCAAATAGAGGTAGAGCATTTCGGCCTATCTCCGTTACGGTGTTTCTGTGGAAGGTCAAACTCTATCTCACCTTCCACCTTGTATATGTGGGGGTGATCATGACAGTCACTGGATATCTTCTGCTTGGGCTGGTGGCGCTAGCGCTATTCTGCATTGATTTATTTCTTTCAAAAACGACGCTTTCTTTACGTAATGCTATTTTATGGAGCCTCTTTTGGGTCTTGCTAGCACTCGCGTTTGCTGTCGGTTTGGTTCATATTTGGCCGTGGATCTCTGGTGATGCAGAACTTTCAGGCAAACAAGCTTCTCTCGCTTTTATTACCGCGTATCTTCTCGAAAAATCCTTAAGTGTCGATAACCTCTTCGTATTTGCCATTATTTTTCAGCAATATTCCGTGCCGTCAAAGATAAGGCCGAGAGTGCTTTTGTACGGAATTATCGGGGCACTGGTTTTACGTACAGTGCTTATATTTATCGGTACCGACATGATTCATCGTATGCATTGGATTATGTATCTCTTTGCTGCTTTGCTCATCTACTCTGGCCTCTCTTTAGTATTTGCCAAAGAGGAAGAGGACGACATCAGTCCCGCACCAGAACGCTGGTTACGACGCTATTTTAGTGTCACGAAACGCTACCATGGTGACCATCTCTTCTTACGTCGTGGTGGTAGTTGGTTAGCGACACCGGTAGCTGTGGTGGTTGCGGTGATTGCGTTTATGGATGTGATGTTTGCTCTTGACTCGATTCCAGCCATATTTGCGGTGACACAACATCCTGATCTTATCCTCTCAGCGAATTTGTTCGCATTACTAGGATTAAGGTCACTGTTTTTTGTTCTACAAGGATTGTTAACAAAATTTACCTATTTGAAACCTGCGCTCTCTATTATTTTGGTGTTTATTGGTATCAAAATGGTGCTGGGTGGGACCGCGTGGGAGATCTCGACTGCTGCATCGCTAGGCGTGATTCTATTGACCATGACCCTTGCTATTGTAGCTTCTGTGTTTAAGGCAAGCCGAAACCGTGTGACCAACCTGTAGCCCTGTGTGTATTTAATCGGTTGAGAGGAAATCACTAAGGCGTTGAGTCACTTGATCTAATAAGGAAGAGGTATTTTTCTTGGCTTGTGAGTCGTTATCGATTTGGAATAGAGGATTGATTTGGTGCTTATGCAACAAAACAGCATGCTTTAACTGGGGAGTTAGAGTCTGAGTGCATAATTATTCTTTGACTTGTTAATACGGTTTGGCATTAGAAAAAGTAATGTGAAATGGCAAAATATGTCATTTCCTTCCAGAGCTAAGATCGCCTACATTTAGCGCGTAAATTGATTAACCGTTAAAAAAACAGAGAGGCGCTTATGTCACAAGTAATGCAAATCAGCACTGTTTTAGCGCATACAGCATCGGATAAAAAAACCTATGCGGTTAATTTCAAAGGATTGATTTCGCACCTGGTGGATATTTTGTTTGTCGATCATGGTCATGTACAGCGCTACGATAGTGCCCAATTGTCTGCACACCTGCAACGTGATATCGGAATATCACGTTAAGCAAAATAAAGACTCATAAAAAACCGCTGACGAAAGTCAGCGGTTTTTTTATTGTCGTTTTTCTCTGATTAGTCGAAAAACAGGCCCCTCAGCACTGGCAATGATAAGGGGCTAAGTGTTTATTGGCCGAGTTTTAAGGTGTAATCACCTGAACCTGAGTAAGCGAGAATGGCCACATAATAGTAACCTGCGCCGCCGTTATACTCGATAAGCTCATTTGAGGTGCCTTCATTTTGCGAAACCGCGACTGCTTGCCATTGGTTATCGACTAGCTGATAGAGCGCGATACCAAAATCGGTATTGGCTGATGCCTCTAGTGACACACGCAAAATGCCGCCGCCAGCAAATTCAAAATAGCTACCATTGGGTTCAATCACAGAGGTATACGCTTCAAGATGACCGGTAAATGTATTACTGGTGCTTGACCCTGTATCACCGGAATTATCGCCGCTGTTATCGTTGCCACTGTCGGCATTGTCATTCCCTGTATCTTGGTTATGAGTCGGTTCTACGTTAGGCGTTGATAAGAAAGTAATTGTCTCGCCTGGTTGGGAAACATCACTGATGTTTAGGCCAGATTCACTGCCATCCCACCATAGTGAGTTTGTGCCTTTTTCAGTCAACGCATTAGGTAAAGTGGCTGTAAATTCACCGTATTGGTGATAAACGTCATTCTCGTCACCTTGGTTCACCGAGTTTTCAGGATCACGTTTGCCATCTGCGTGTTCCATTTGAATGTAAGGGTGCCACTCATTATCGCGATCACCATTTTTATCAACGTGGAAAATCGCTAAGCCAGATCCTAACTGTTCTGTGTTTTGTCCAGTTTGGTTAATTGCCTCAATATAAAACGCTTCATTGGCGTTATTTGGATTACTCCATTTGTAAGACGTGTTTGAGACATTCTGGGCGGCGAGTTGCCCAGTCGGTGCATTGGCATCAACCGCTGGGTTAATTTCAGTGACGGTATCCCAACCGACCAAATCACGAAGTGGAGCAACAGGTGGAGTAGGTTGGTACATCGAGCGGTAGCCAACAGCACCAAAACCCATGATACCGTAACTTGCTACCGAGCCTTGCGAGCTGCCATCGTAGTCATAAAGATCAGGCCAATCAAAGAGTAGGTGACCAGACTCATGAGCAAAGGTACCGATAGCTAAGCTGTCACTCATATCTGAAATTTGGTAGTTATTGGTGCAAACGCCATCAGCACAAAAACGTGGGTACAAGCCCCCCATGTGAGGCCACAAGCCTTGTGACCATGCACCACCTGAGGTGCCCGCGTACATAAAGTTTAAGCCACGGATCTGTTTATTCGCATTGGTACTAAGCGTTGAGAAGTCGAAACCTTGTTCGTCCTCAAGCCAATTCAATGCTTCTAGAATCAATTCACGGGCACGTTGGGAGAACTCAATACTCGGATCGGTATAGTAGGATTTATTGTGTTTCGCTGTGTAGTATCCAACGACGGTGTTCGAATAATCAAGTTTGCCACCTGAAACCGAGTAATAATAACCGCGAATAGATTGTTTATTACCAAATTCGGTGTATTCAGAGGCGTTTAAAAAATTGTTGATTTGTTCTGTCGTCATGGTTCCTTTTTCGTCTGGGAACTGAATCATGACAGTTAATCCGCGTACGTTACCCAGAACGTGATTCGCTGAATTACTGGCTAGCGCTTTTGACGAAAAGAGAAAGTCATTTTTATCTTGAATGTCTAGCAACTTGGCTTTGGCCTCTTCAGCCAACTTCAATTTAGCATCACGATTTAAACCTGGTTCACGGTGATATTTTTTAACCAGTTTTGATGAAAATAGGGGATTAGTATCAGCTACTTTCTCTGTAACCAATTCGCCAGTAGAGATCAACTCATCACCAGAATCAGAAACTTTTGCATAGGCCATACCTTTTAAATTGGCATCATAAATGACCAAACGCCCCATTTTTGTACGTTGCTCGGCATAATAATCGTTACCTTCCAATGTCAACGTAATGACTTCACCGTTAGGTTGTTTATATTCATATGTCTGACCGTTGTACGGTATTGCTGCGTGCACTGCACCGGAAAGCAAAGATAAACAAAGAACACCACTGCTTAGATGTTTATTCATAAAAGATTACCTTAGATGATGAAATTTGGCACACCTTGGTCCATAACCCCATTGTCTATAACTCATTTCCTCATAACCAAGTTAAAAATAACAATGCGTGTAGATTAACAAGTCACTAAATTACAAGGTGAGAGATACCTAACCCTTGATAAATCAGGTTTTGATAACTAGATGTTGATGACTCAATTAATGTTTCATCAACATCTATTTGGAACACGGTTTGGTATAGAAATTGTGTTTATAAAACAGATTGAGATCCAACATAATTCAACACTCTGTACTGAATAATATTGAATTCCCAATCCAGAGTTATGATTTTTGTGTGCTCTATTTAATTACTAATAAGTTACTACTAATGCGAAAAGCTGATATTAATGCATCAAAATCAGAAGCGAAGTTTAATTAAATTTACAAATAGATCTATTGTTTAAACTATAAATTATTCATTTATGAGACATTTTGTGTATCATTATTGATTCTTAATGGATAACAATATCAATATAGAATAAAGTTGAAATTAAATGTAATTAAATGTGTAGAATTGGTTTTGTGTGAATAGAGTGTTTAATCTAATGTAGGTGTTGACTAGGCTTGACTGGTATTTCGTGTGAATAGTTGATTGAAGTAAATATATAAACCTATCGGTCAAAAAAGAAATTGCGCCAAATTTGGCGCAACAAAAAGAAAAATAATATTTAAGAAAAGACACATGCGAAAGAGAGTGGTTCTCTTTGTAGACACCGATATTAATTTCGATTAGTGACAAATAAATGGCTTTAGTGTGGACATATGGTGTCAGGTATGAATTCTTTGTGACAAAAAAGGCCATTAGTTGAACACTAATGGCCTATATTAAGTCGCTGAACGTTAACGCAGCTTAAATTTGTTCACAATGGATGCTAAACGCTCATTGATGCTGGAGATATCATTCACTTGTGCTGAGGAGTTTACGTCGTTTTGATTGAGTTGTTTTACTATATCGGTTATTTCCGACATATTTTTACTGATCTCGGCGGTCACGCGATCTTGCTCTTCAGCAGAGGTGGCGATCTTCACACTTAGATCAGTAATGCTCTCAACTTGAGAGGTTAAGCTATTTAGTGATTGCTCGACTTCTGTTGTGCCATTAAACGTTTCGTGACAGGTGGCTTTGGTTCCCTCCATAAGCGTTAGAACTTCTTGGCTACCATCGAGCAACTTGGTTAACGCTCGTTCAATTTCTTCAGTGCTCTCTTGGGTGCGACTGGCCAGAGCGCGAACCTCATCCGCAACCACTGCGAAACCACGACCTTGTTCGCCTGCACGCGCCGCTTCAATAGCGGCATTAAGAGCAAGTAAGTTGGTCTGAGAAGCGATGTCACCAATGACACTTAAGATCTGATTAATCCCCTTAGTTTCGTCACTCATATTGCTCATGCTGCTCGCAGTGTTTTCCACATCGGAAACCAAGCGATCAACGTAAGATTTGGCGTTATTTAAGATGCGCAATGACGAGCTACCCATCTGCGACACCTCTTTGGTGTATTCTACCGACTCTTGCGCATTCTGCGCGGTCATATTCGCAGTGGCGCTCATCTCTTCAATCGCCGTTGATATCTGCTCCGTTTCTCTCACATGGCGGTTAAGAATGCCGGAGTTTTGCTTCGATGTTTGCTTGAGTGAGGAGATGTTGTTTACTAACTGACTTGAAAAATCCTCAATTTGCAGCATCAGTGATTGAAGGTGCGCGATGAATTTATTGACGTCGCTAGCAATGATGCCGAGATCGTCAGTTGACGTCACTTCTAGACGTCGTGTTAAATCACCTTCACCGCTGGCAAGTACGCTAATCGTCTCTTTGAGCGCCAGAATAGGGCGATACAGGATGTTGAGCAGCAGCATGGTCAACAAGACGGCAATCACCACACAGACTAGCGTCAAAATGATGGTTTGCGTTGCCATATCATCTAACGCCGCAAAAACAACGTGTTTATCCAAACCAATCAATAAATACCAGTTTTTGTTACCGTAGGGGATTTTCTCTGCAAACATCACTTTGTCGACATCATTAAGTCGATATTCAATGCTGCGATCGCCGCGCTTAATTTTATCGACCAAATGTGATATCGAACTGAAGCTAGAGAGTTTGTCGCCGATTTTAACCGCTGGAGATGTACTGGCAAGAATCGATGAATCATCTTGCATGATCAGCGTTACCGCACCTTTCATATCCACTGACTGAACAACGTCTTTTAATACCGTCAGTGGAATATCAGCGAGCACGACAGAACCCGAACCCGCTCGTTTACCAATACTGACCATGAGCTCCTTGGTTGTTGCGTCGGCATAAGGTTCGGTATAGATGAGACCAGATGTCGCCATTGCCTCTTTAAACCAAGGACGCTGCGCGGCATTGTAGGTTGATGGGTTTTTGTAGTCAGTCCAACCGGGCAGAGGATAGGAGCAGTAGGCATCCCCATTATCAAAGCCGATGGTAATGTTAAATATGTCTGAAGTGGCAGCAGCCATGCGCATATTCTGTGCATGGTTTTCCGTGTAATTATTTTTTTGGTAATCATCCGCCAGATTATCAATCGCGTTGGATTTTTCGCTAATGAACGAGTTGAGTTTCCCCGCGATTTGATGCACATAATTCGTGGTGTTTTGGTAGATAGTTTTAGTCAGAATGTCACTAGCACTGCGATAGTTAAAGTAATTGGATGTCCCAACCGAAAGTCCGGTAATGAGAGCGGAGGATAGAATTAGCGTCCGTTTAAAGCCTAGCTTGCTCATAGTGTCCCCATGATTGTAATCACCAAGCGTTAATTCACGCTCGATGTGCCACCAGATATCACTGTACTGGTTCCAACGAGTTAGATTGAAAAGAGTCGAATTGAACCCGAGTTGTCAGGTAGTAGAACTACATACCATTGCATAAACGGGTTACCAAAAGAGTTTAGGACAAGAATTTCAATAAGATCCAAATAAATAGAGTTGGAGATGTGACAATACGCCAAATTTGTCATACCTCATTGTGTTAATGCTCTGGGCGAATGGGGATGTTTGACGAATTAGAATGAGTATAGGCAGGGAAAATGTTTTGAAACGGAGCCGAGGATAAAAAAACAGGCACCGCAGTGCCTGTCTTAAATAGCTTAACCGAACAGAAATTACTTCTTACGGCAGTATTCTGCGATAACGTACATTGATTGTCCGTTCGCTTTACCTGAAATCAGTTTTGGATCATCAGATAGGCTGATACCACGAATCACAGTACCTTGTTTAATGACTTGGCTTGAGCCTTTCACTGGTAGGTCTTTGATTACCGTTACGTCGTCACCTTTTTTCAGTTCAACGCCGTTTACGTCACGAGGTTTTTCAGCATTATCATCCATACCGATAGCTGCCCAGTTTGCCACTTCTTCTTCCAAATACATCATGTCGAGAAGATCTTGTGCCCAACCTTGTTCAGCCGCAAGGCCTTTTAGTTGACGCCATGCTAGCACTTGAACTGGAGCTTCTTGGCTCCACATGCTGTCGTTTAGACAACGCCAGTGGTTTACATCTACTGTTTCTGGATTTTCGATTTGACCTTTACAGGTATCACAAAGCATCACAGCGTGATCGACAGTAATTTGCGTGTGAGGAGCAACAACAAAAGGCGCTAGAGGAGCGTCAGCGGAGCATAGCTCACATTTTGAGTTGCAGCGTGCAAGTAAAGTTGCTTCAGTAGACATCTGTTTCCACCATTGTAAATTTCGTGAGCGGCGTATTATCCATTTTATACACAAGAAGAAAAGGGATATTCACCGAAATCGGCAAAAATCATGATCTTGTGTGACTTATATCATCTCAATAATGCCTGAAAAGTGAATCATTACGGGCTTTGATGTGTTATTAGTTTGGTTCAAGGTCGGAATGAAAACAAAACTTTTTTTTCGTGTTTTTGCCCGCTAAAATACCATTTAACTATTCATTATTAGGAGCTTGTCCATGAATATCTGGAAAAAGCCAATAAGTCTTGAGATTCTTAACGCCACATCCAAAAACACGCTAATCGACCATTTAAACATTGTTTACACTGAGATTACCGATGAGAGCATTAGCGCCACTATGCCGGTGTGTTCTTTTACTCATCAACCGCTAGGAATGTTGCATGGCGGAGCATCCGTGGTGTTGGCTGAGACGCTAGGTTCTGTTGCGGCGAATTTCTGTGTTGCTGACGACGAGTTTTGTGTGGGTCTTGATATCAACGCCAATCATGTGCGCTCAATGCGTGAAGGGATGGTGATTGGTACCGCAACACCCATTCACCGCGGCGTATCAACCCAAGTGTGGCAAATTAATATTACTGATGAGCGCGATCGTTTGGTTTGTACCAGTCGCTTAACGATTGCGGTGCGCAAAGCACGTAAGCCAGAGTAAAGCCATGTTGATTGAGTTTAGCCAAGGCAAAATCATTGTGACTCCCCACGAAATCGTGGTGAGATTCTCATCATTACCTCAGTGTGTGTTACAAGCCGAGCAGAGTGCGGTTTCCTTATTTGGCTCGGGTGCTAATATACTGATGGCCAATATAGGTGGTGTGAAGTGGTCTGTGAAATTGGATACTCCAGAGCAGATTGAGCTGATCTCACAAGAACTTGGCTGTGAAATTGCGTAAATAACACCTAACGTTGTGATCCACCACAAAGGCGTGCTTGCTTTATCGTCATAAAATGAGGAAACTTATTTTTATTACACTGACGTAAGAGATTTTCCCCTATATGAGTAGCCCACGCCTACGTGTCCAGTTTGAAACCCTATTTGAATATTTCGCTGGTTTGGATGCGGAAACCCAGCTCGAAGATGTCACGGAAATTCTCTGCTGTACTCGCCGTAATGCTCGTATTGTTCTAAATAAAATGGAAGAAGAGGGCTGGATTGAGTGGCATCCTGCGGCTGGTCGCGGCAAATTATCGCGGTTGAACTTTAAGCGTAGTCGATCGGACGTCAGCGAAAATTTGGCCAGACGTTATTTAGACGAGGGTAAAATCGGTCAAGCGTTAGGAGTGTTAGAAAACGATGCGGCGAAATTAACGCAAGTTATTCAAAGCTATTTAGGCGTCCAGCATTCTGAGGGGATGCCGGTGGTGCGTTTGCCGTACTATCGTCCTCTTTCTATGCTCAATCCCGCCAAATCCATGCGTCGCTCAGAGCAGCATATTGCTCGGCAAGTCTTTAGCGGCTTAACTCGCTTAGATGATAAAGAAGAAATCCGTCCTGATTTAGCCCATAGCTGGGAAGCCATTAGTGCGCGCCATTGGCGATTTTATCTGCGTCCGGGCGTTAGGTTCCATAATGGGGAGCTGCTGACCACAGACATCGTTGTAGATAGCATTTGGCGCTTACGTACGCTCAAACTCTTTTCTCATCTGGAATCGGTCGATTCACCAGGAGATTGGGTGGTTGATATCTATCTGTACAAGCCAGATCATCATTTACCACTTTGGTTGGCCGAAACCAGTGCCAAAGTAACACTGCCCGAAAGCTCACGTAGTGACGATTACGATTTAATGCCAGTGGGTACTGGCCCTTATCGAGTTGTTCTCAATGATGACAAGCGCTTGGTGCTGCAGGCCTATGACGGTTATTTTGGTTTTCGACCGCTATTGGACCGTGTCGAAGTGTGGGTGATTGATGAAGTGCACTCCTCGCTGGTTTTCCCCTCACTGACAAACCCAATGAAATCGGGGCGTAAGACGTCATTTACCGAAGATGTTGAACTCGATCCTGGTTGTACTTATCTGTTGCTTAATCGTAAGCAAGGATTAGCTGCTCAAGATGAATGGGCTGATTATTTGTGCAACAAACTTACCTCGCTAAATCTGCTACGAATGTTGCCAGAAGAGTCGATTGTCGAAATGGGACTATTGCCCGCACATGGTTTGAAACCCGGTTGGTATCACCGTTCTCTTACCGATGTGATTCATGTACCGCGTCGGGGGCAAACGGTCAGAATTGCTTATCATGCTCGTCATCCAATGTTTCCATTGCTCGCGGATGCTATTGAAAAACTGCTGAGTGATGATGGCTTGAAAGTCGATTTTGTGCGCTATGAGCAAAACGTTGAGGATCCAACATCGATTGATGTGTGGATTAAAGCCATGGGCATTGCCAATCATCGCGATGATGCCTTAGCGGGATGGTTGCTCAATGACTCGGACATTGAATTAGTGAGCCGCCAAGAGGATTTTAACGCTTGGCATGAGCTCGTTGATGAGTGGCGTGAAGAAGACGAGGTCCCATTCCCTGGTCGAGAAATTGGTAAGTCACTGATCGAAAAAGGGCAACTGGTACCATTATTCCATTGCTGGTTAGGGGTATCGAAAGATCAATGCGGCGCCTTACAAAACGCAAAATGCAACGCGTTGGGGTGGTTTGATTTTAGCCAAGTGTGGATTAAACCTGATCATATTTAATTTGCTTTGAGATTTCACCCAGCGATGTGGAAAACGGTCTAAGCTAAAAGTGTCGATACACTCTATTGAGGAAACTATGGGGCTTGGTTTAATCGTCGCCTTCATCATTGTTGGTCTACTCATGTTGCGTAAAGAGATGAAGTCGTAATCTATAACAAAGCCCGCGCATGCGGGCTTTGTCTTTTTTCCTTATTGCACCTTTTTTTCTTATTCCACAAGAGCAATTAGAATTGGTATTTCGCTGAAATAGCAAAGTTACGTTTCGCTTCAGTATCTGATGAATACAACTGGCTACGTCCGCGAACGTTATTCCAAGAGTAGTACTCTTTATTGGTCAAGTTGAATACGCCAGCAGATAGAGTTAAGTCTTTGATAGGCTTGTAGTAGGCAGTAATATCAAGCACAGTAGCACTTGGCATTTCTGTTTGGCTATCAGAGCTGATGTCACTCGATTTTTTGCTTGCGGTGTAGTTCACTTTGACGCTGCTACCCCAAGATTTGTTCGGCGCATCGTAGTTTAGCGAGACGATGGCATTCCATGGGTTAACACTGTCTAGCGGTTCACCATCACCATCTTCACCTTCAGTATAGGCAGCGACGGTTTTACTGCTTAGCCCTTGTGGAGCACCAACCAATTCATCCCAACGCAAGGTGTTAGCCAGTTCAATCCCTTTGATTTTCGCTTTGTCGATGTTGGTGTAGTAGTACTGGGTTAAACCATCACTACCAGCACGACTAGTTTGGTCAATAAAGTCATCGTAATCGCTATAGAAAACAGAAATTTCAGCATCGCTAACGCGGTTACTATTACGATAGCCTAGCTCATAAGAGATACTTTTTTCTGCTTTCAAGTCCGTGTTTGGTACGCTTTCATAACCGTACTCTGGGTGACTGTAGATGTAGTAAAGCTCATCAAATGAAGGAGCTCGGAATCCTTGACTGACTTGAGCAAACACAGAGTTTTGTTCATTCAAGTGATAGACAGAACCTAAACGAGCAGTGAATGCTGAATCACTATAACTATCATAACTTTCGCCATCTACATCACTCGGATCGGTGTTAAACCAATCATAACGAAGCCCTGGTGTGACCAATAGGTCTCCATTAAGGAAGTTGATCTGATCTTGTAAGAAGACGCCAAACTTCTGCTCTTTTACATTAGGGGTGTACACTGTTTCAGCAGAAGTTGTTGCGCCGCTGCTGGTTGTGGTGTCGGTCCAGAAAGAGTTGGTGATGTCTGCATAACTGTAGTTGGCACCATAGGTAAATTGATGCTCATTACCGAGTAGCGTTACTTTCTTGTTTAACTGAGTTTCACCTTCCCATTTTTTCGATTCGTAGGTGTAGTCTTTCTTCTCGTAGCTAGAAGAGCGAGTCGACGTTCGGTGAGTGATGTTACTTTCTTTTTTATCTTGCCAGTTTACTTGTGACGTAATTGAGTCAGCGAAACCTAGATGGCTATACCAAATATGTTTCAGACCTAAGCGAAGTTTATCCGTGGTATCGTCACCGGTATAACCGCTGTAACTGGCGTTGTAGATATCAGAATCGGTTTGGTTATGTATATCTTCACCGATAAACTCAAGACGATGGTCATCATTTAACTGATATTGCAGCTTCAACATGATGTCATTTTTTGCAGTATCTTGAGAGTCCGCTGAATAGCTTGCCTCATCATCGGAGTGACGGAAGTTTTGTACTTCTTTACCGTCGCGACGAGTCACCGAAACTAATGAGTCAAGATCACCAGAACGATGAGCAACAATGACATTCTCCGCGAAGGATTTGTCTTTAGAAGAGTAGGAGAGCTTAACTTGGCCGCCTGTGTTGTTGCCTTGTTTAATAAAATCGGCTGGGTCTTTCGTTTCAAACGCAACCACACCACCCACCGCATCACTACCATAGAGACTCGACGCCGCACCTTTGACAATTTGAACATCTTTAATCATGTCAGGGTCGATATAGATAGCGCTGGAGTTAATAAACCCAGTCGTACCGCCATCGTATGATTGACCTTGAGTCATGCCATCAACCAAAATCTTAACGCGGTTACCCTCGATACCACGGATGTTGATGTTTTGAATCCCTTGACGATCTGCGCTGTTTACAGAAACTCCAGGGACGTCGTCAAAAATGTCTTTTAAATCTTGATCCAGATTTCGTTCGATCTCTTCAGCGCTAACCACGGTCACAGACGCAGCGGTATTACCAAGAGTTTGGTTACTGCGGGTGGCGGTGACCACTACCTTTTCAAATTGGTTTTGCTCTTCAGCCGTTTCCGCATAGGCGGAATGAGAAAGAGCAAGAAAAATTGCAGTAGAAATGATAGATTTATTAAACATCTACTTTACCTTCTTATCGTTATTTTGAGCCTTCACTAGGACGGCGCAGAGTTTATTAAATCTAAATAATAATTACTATCATTTGCATTTGGTTATTTTGGAAGGGATTTCACACCTACATTTTCAAAATCCAATGTTTAGTCTATATTTATCATTCAGTTAGTGTTTGCTTTACGGCGAGCAAGTGGTTAATCTGTAAATGTTTGTAAAGTAAAAATTGTGATTCAAATCACGAGTTGTGAAGCAGAATTAAATGATTAGAAAGGGTGTAAGTTCATCATTTGTAACGGAACTCATCGTTATTTTCACTCTCTAAGCTTGACTGCAGTACTCTGTCCAAAAATAAAAAAGGAAAGCATAAAGTGCAAAGTCCAATAACGTTAGAAGCATTACATATCCTCGATGCCATCGATAGACGCGGCAGCTTTGCCGCTGCAGCCAATGAGCTTAATCGAGCGCCCAGTTCTTTGAGTTATCAAATTCAGAAACTTGAGCAAGATTTGGACATTATGATTTTCGACCGCTCAGGTCATAAGGCCAATTTCACCGATGCAGGAAAACTGATTTTGGATCGAGGCAGAGCGATTTTGTCGGCGACAGAAAAGTTAGTACACGATGCCACTGTATTGGCCAACGGTTGGGAATTGGACATTACCTTAGCCTTTGATGGATTGATTCCGATCAGTAACTTTTTCCCTCTGGTCGATGCGTTAGGTAACGTCAGTAAAACACGTATTCGTCTTCAAGAGGAAATTTTGGCGGGATGTTGGGAGTCGCTTGCGAGCGATAGAGCAGATCTTCTGGTCTGCCCACGCATAGAAACGCTTCCACAGGATGTAAAAGCAGAAACGTTAGGTCATATGACCGCAGTTTGGGTCGCAGCTACCGATCATTACGTTCATAAACGTTCTGGCGCATTTGATGAAGAAGCACGGCAAAAATATCGTGTGATTGCGATTGCCGATACGGCGCGAGATCAGCCAGCGATGAGTGTGAATATTTTGCAAAAGCAACCCCGTTTAACCGTGACAAACTTAAATGCGAAATGCCAAGCTTTGGTGGACGGTTTAGGTATTGGCACTTTGCCAAGCCAAGTGGCTCAACCCCTAATTGAGGCTGGCAAATTAAAAATCATTGACGGTTCCGAACCTCGTGAATTGGAACTGATTATGGCTTGGCGCCGTAATAAAATCGGTGAAGCGAAGTCGTGGTGCATCCAATATCTCAAAAAGCACTGGCAGCTTCGTTAACGTTTAAACTCATGGCGTTCTTTGAGTGGCAGATGCATTTCTGCCACTCCATCCTCAAAATAGACTTCCACTTCAAAACCAAATTTTCGGGCTAATGCCAACATCCCTTGATTCGTGGGCATCGTAATTCCCGACATTCGCAACGTGTGCTTGTCTCGGCAGTAATCAATGATTTTGCCCATCAGCTTTTTACCCAAGCCAATGCCTTTCAAATCAGAGCGCACCAAAATAGCGAATTCAGCATCGGTGTTTTCGGGATTGATCAGGGCTCGAGAGACGCCAATGATGTGTGGTCCTTGCAGGGCGACAAACGCCATCTCTCGGTCATAGTCAATCTGAGTCATATTGGCGAGCGCTTCATGGTTAAATTCGCCGACTTCAGAGAAAAAGCGTTTATAGAGATCTTCTTTAGTCACCCGTTGAATAAACGCCGCATGTTGTGGTTCATCCTCGGGAAGAATAGGGCGAACGAGGATATCAACCCCGCGCTTATCCTGCCAAAGCTCAATCAATTCACTAGGATAGGGACGAATAGCCAAACGGCCTTGGGCATCGCCATGGAATGAACGTAAGGTTAAATCGACATCCAACAGCGTAATTTCTTGTTCATGAACGAGTAGTGGATGGATATCCAGTTCTTCAATTTGCGGACACTCGATGATCATTTGAGATAGCCGCACGAGAAATTCAGATAACGCTTGAATATCAATACTATTGGCTTGCTTTTGCGGCCTCAACTTACCTGATTGTAAGGCGCGGTTTATCACATAGCGAGCCAAGGTCATATTTAATGGAGGGAGTGCAGCGACCGCATCAAGTCCTTCATTCCATTCTGATCCACCTTGTCCAAGCAAAATGACAGGGCCAAAGGTATCATCGTGTTTTACCTTCACCCTAAGCTCTTCAGCACCGGTTATTTTTGCCATCGCTTGTACTTGCAATCCTTGGATATTGGCTGCGGGATAATGCAGTTCTGTGCGATCCAAAATGGCCTGAGCAGCGTTAGCCACCTCAGAATGATTACGCAAATTAAGCATGACGCCCTGAACATCAGATTTGTGCATAATGTCCGGAGAGTTAAGCTTCACCGCAACGGGATAGCCTATCTTCTCAGCAATGGCGACAGCTTCTGCGGCATCATTAGCAATCAATGTGGGCAGCAAATGAAACTCAAAATAACCAAAGAAGGTTGTGAGTTGATGAGTATCAAGGTGGACAACATCATCGCTACTTGCCAGTGACTCTTCTAGCCATTGTTTCGCGGAGGTCATGCTAATCATATCGACCGCTTCAGCGGTACTGGGCGTTTCCATCAACTGTTTCTGGTTACGCCGATACTCGACCAAATGCATGAATGCTCCGACGGCGCTTTCTGGTGTTCTGTAGGTTGGGATACCGGCTTGGCTTAGTTTGAGCCGTGCTTGGTTGACGGTCATCTCGCCAGACCAATTGGTAAGAATGTTAAAGCGTTTGGCTCTAGGGTCTTGTGCAATAAGATCAATCAATGCTTGGGCTGTTTCATCCGCACTGGCGACGGCAGAAGGGCTCATCATAACTAAGATGGCATCGATATTTTTGCTATCAAAAAGGGTTTTTAACGTGACAATGTAACGCTGAGAGTCCGCGTCACCAACAATATCAATGGGATTAGAGCGCGACCAACTTGCAGGTAGCGCCTTATCTAGGGTTTCCATTAAGTCTGGTTCGATGGCGGCGAGTTTTCCTCCGCGCTCAAATAGGGTATCGACTGCCATCACTGCGGGGCCTCCGCCATTGGTCACGATAGCTAAACGCTCTCCACGCAGCGGAATTGAATGCGTTAATGTCTCTACGGCAGCAAACAATTCATGCATATTGTTTACGCGTAGCATCCCAGTACGGCGAATCGCCGAATCATAAATAATATCAAGAGATTGAGCCCCTCCAGTATGCTGCATTGCCGCGCGTAGGCCGGGTTGAGTACGACCACTTTTTACCACTAGAATCCGCCGGTTGCGAGAGGCGGCTCGAGCTGCAGACATGAAACGCCTAGCATCATGAATACTATCGACATAAAGCAAAATGGCATCGGTATGACGGTCGGTACTGAGATAATCGAGAAGGTCGGCAAACCCAATATCACACGCATTTCCTAGAGATATAAAGGCGGAAAAGCCAATTTTTTTCTCGTTCGCCCAGTCCAGTATGGTGGTACAGACTGCGGCTGATTGAGATAGGAACGCTATGTTACCTCGTAACGCAGTGGCTGGAGAGAATGAGGCATTAAAGTTGAGCCAAGGGAGAATGATCCCCAAGCTATTGGGTCCCAATATCCTCATTTGTGATTTTTTAGCAATATCAACGCAGATATCCAGTATGGTATGAACCGGATCAGCTAACGCGTACATATCGGCTGACACAATGATGACGTATTGAACGCCCTGATTGGCGAGCTGTCTGACTAATTCGATATTGCGAGAAGCGTGAGTACATAAAATGGCAATGTCAGGTTTTAACGGCAGCGCTTCGATGGTGGGATAAGCAAGAACACCACAAACTGAAGGATATTTGGGTGTGACCGGCATAATGGTGCCATTGAAACCACCCAGCAATAGATTTTTCATCACGACATTCCCAGCTCTAAATGGCTGGCTCGATGCACCAATAACAGCGACGGATTTGGGATTGAGCAGCTGGGAAAGTGAATTCATGCGCTAGGGCCTCGCTCAGACAAACTTTTAAAGTAAGAATCATGAGTATAATGAATTCTTTCGCCCTCTGAAGGTCTTATTAATGCCAGAGTGATCACAACTGCGACCTATTTGGCTTAGTTTGTGTCAAAATTCCAAGGATATAGTTATATATTAGTAACATGAACTTGATTCTCAGCGCCGCTATCGGCATGATTTAATGACTATCTACAAAGAGCGTTAAAGATTCCATGAAAAAGATTGCTATTGTAGGCTTGTCAGCTTTGTTAGCTGCATGTGCCTCAGAAAATTACGTTACGGATGTCACTTCTGAAAGTCACCAAGAGGATTTTAAGGTTGCTCAAGTTTCCCAACCTATCGTGACTCAAGATGGAGCTATGCAGGGCATTTCTGAGCAGAACGTCTCTCCACGCACCCAACCAACACCTGCCGTGCCTAAACAGCAACCAGCAGCAACTAAAAGCGTGAAAATCATTCCACCAACAGCGAAGCAAAACGCAGCACATACACGTTTTGGTTATACCATCCAGGTAGTCGCTGTGGGCTCTCAAACCAAAGTGGATCACTTCTCAAATATTCTGCCTAAAAATGGGCAACCTATTTGGGAAAACTACAAAGTGGTGAACGGTACAAAATGGTACACAGTGTTGTTTGGCGACTTTGCAACACGTCAGGAAGCAGCAAAAGCGATTGCCGCATTACCCGATGAGTTGAAGAAATTAAATCCTTTCGTTAAAAGCATTGACGCGATTAAAAACTCAGAATTCCCAACAATGAACAAACTTAACTAATGGTTTGAAGCAACAAGAGGCGATTTTCGCCTCTTGTCGTTTGTTTAGTAGCCGGTTAAGCCATTATTTGGTTAGAAAAGCCGGATAACACTGTAAGTTGTCGGTGAATTGACTATCATAGTCAACAAACCTGATGGGGTCAGTCACGGAATACATTAATGACAAAGACAACTATTTTACTTTTGTGCGGCGGTGGCTCATCTGAGCACGAAGTTTCTCTCATTTCAGCGAATTATATTCAACAACAACTCGCTTTAACTCCTGAGTTTGACGTCATTCGCGTCGAAATGAAAACTGAGGGGTGGTTCTTAGAATCTGGTTCACTGGTTTATCTCGATACCAATACGGCAACGCTAAATAGCGACGGCGCAACCTATCACATTGATTTTGTTGTTCCATGCATTCATGGTTATCCGGGAGAAACGGGTGACATTCAATCTATGCTAAATCTGGCCGGTATCCCTTACTTAGGCTGTGGTCCAGAAGCCAGTTCCAACAGTTTTAACAAGATTACATCTAAGCTTTGGTATGACGCGTTAGGTATTCCTAATACGCCTTATGTTTTTCTTTCAGAAAACAATCAAGATGCGGTCGAAAAGACCACGCAAGCACTACAAACCTGGGGCGCTATTTTCGTTAAAGCCGCTCGCCAAGGTTCGTCCGTAGGTTGTTATAAGGTCACTAGTGAAACTCAGGTGGCAGAAACTGTCGCTAATGCGTTTACTTTCTCCGAGCAAGTCCTAGTAGAAAAAGCGGTAAAACCACGTGAGTTAGAAGTGGCAGCCTATGAGTTCAACGGCAAACTACACATCACTAAACCAGGTGAAGTCATCGCACCAGCGGATGCATTTTACACCTATGAAGAGAAATACAGTGCGGGAAGTCATTCGCATACTGTTGTAGAAGCGGAAAACCTCACAGAGCAACAACTGCAAGCGATTCACCAAGCAGCAGAAAAAGCGTTTGTGCACATGAAATTGCGCCATTTATCGCGTATCGATTTCTTCCTGACACCTGAAGGTGACGTTTATCTAAACGAAATCAATACCTTCCCAGGAATGACACCCATTTCGATGTTCCCGAAAATGCTCGAGCATAATGGGCACCGTTTCTCTGAGTTTCTTGCTAACTGCGTTAAAAGCTCGCTTACTCCCAAGGCTTAATACTTAGGAAGCGAATTTTTTCGCGCTCTGCTGTGTTCTTATCACCAAGATATTGATAAGGCATAGCAGGGCTAAGCCAACGGCCAAAACTCTGGATTTCCTTAGCTTTAAGTCCTTGTTTGGCAAGTTCTTTTACCGCTCCAATTCGTGTTGACTGACCAGAAAACTGCAACTGTGGTTGACCAATACGTTCACCTGCAGCGCGCAAAATACGATAGATAGACGAATCATCCAATGGTTTATCGCTGATGGTTCCGTGTCGATTGATAGCGCGAAATGCTGTCCCCTCGATACCATTTAATAGTCCCAACCATCGCGCTAAGGCTTTGCTTCCAGACTCTGAAAGCGCATAGCTTGAATCGTTGATAGAGACAATGGCATCTTTGTTTTGCCAACGGATTTGGTCAAGAGGTAACATTTTCAATTCGCCACGTTTTAACGCGCATTCGAACATCACATGATAAATCGCCAAATCACGAATCTCTTTGGCTTCTTTACTTTTACCCAGTGCTTTATCCATTTGTTCGAGGTGTTTGGCGGTGAAGGTGTCCGCCTGTTTATTATCACCATGCTTATCCAATCGCAGTTGCATCAGCACCTTGCGAACTTGATTGTGATTAGTAGGATCGGACAAACCACATAACTGATGAATCACGCTGACTGTGATGGAATAGCGCCGGACAGTGGCGTATTTACGCGAACGCGCTTCGTGTTCAAGAAATAACCTGACTGCAGTCGTGGATGCGGGTAACGAAGCGACATGACGAGAATGGCAAAAGGTCAGAAAAAGATTCCAATCCTTCACCATCGCGAGACATGAGCTATGTGCATATTGATTCTGAGTGACATCTTTAAACTGATGAACTGTAATCTCTTTTTGGAAAAGAGAGACGAATTGTTGTTGATTTGATGAATTTATCATCACTGGAGTCACTTTTTTCATATCAATGCACTATAACTATCGCAATTTAGATATAAATATACTTGCTAAGATAAGATATACAATTATTATTTAAGGTAATCGTATTTAAAGAGTATAGAATGCCTATGGCCGTCTCAATTTACCGAGGATTTCATTTACAATCTGCGCCTAATTCGACTGAGATATGGCAAGTAAAAATAAAAAACCATGTGCTGACGGGTAACCTTGCTGCGGTCAAAAAAAGTATTGATTGGTGGTGTGACACAGCCTCAATAATTGACCCTAGAGAGTTTGAATCTCTTAATGCAAAGCGCGAGGAAACCACTGGATCTTTGCATGAAGAGTTTAACGGCTTCACATTAAAAAATGATACCGGCGCTCCTAATGCTTGGTACTGTTTTTTCAACGGGCGTCTTATCAAAGGCTCCAAACTCGCAATTCAAAAACACATTGAAGCTTATTTAGTTGCTAAACAACGTGCGGAAGCTAAACAAGCTCAGCAGAAGAAGTAGTTATTTAGTATGACTTTAGTATATTCAACAGAAACCGGCCGTATTAAACCAGAACCAGAAAAAGTCGAAAGACCTAAAGGCGATGGCATTGTTCGTATTCACCGGGAAACAAAAGGCCGTAAAGGTAAAGGCGTCAGTATCGTTAAAGGCCTAGATTTAGACGATGCGCCACTAAAGTTACTCGCTGCAGAGCTCAAAAAAGTGTGTGGATGCGGTGGCGCTGTAAAAGATGGCTGCATTGAAATTCAAGGTGATGTTCGCGATAAAATTAAAGCGCATCTCGAGAAAAAAGGCCACACAGTTAAACTTGCTGGCGCTTAACCCCATCTTTTTAGAGGAAGCTACCTTAAGCTTCCTTTTTGTTTTTTATCACTTCATATGAGGCGTTATGGCCAGACCAAAATTGCCACGCAACATTTGTGGTTCTCCACCCAATTCCTGTTTTAAACCCAACGGTATTCCCATGTCAGAGTTAGAGCAGTTGGAGTTGGCACTGGATGAGTTTGAAGCACTAAGACTTGTTGACCTTGAAGGTCTTCAGCAACAAGAAGCCGCCGCCGTCATGGGCGTTTCAAGGCAAACACTCGCCAATCTTGTGAAATCTGCACGTAGAAAAATGGTGGATTGCCTTGTTAATGGTAAAGCTTTAAAAATGTGACAATGTCACTTTTTTAACTTAGAAGTATTTTAAAAGAGTAGGTGAGAGCCTGCTCTTTTTTTGTCACTGTCATACCTATTTATTGCATATGCTATTAATATCCATTATAAATAGCATATGCTAATAATTAGGAGCTAATCATGTTAGTTGCATTACCAATGAAAGACGACGTTACTATTTCTAGTCATTTTTCCAAAGCGACACACTACGTGATTGTCGATAAAGATAGTCACGTTGTTTGTGCCCAAAAAGCATTTATAGAGTCGGGTTGCTTTGCCAAGAAACACGTCATTTCATGGTTGAAAGAAAATGATGTTACCGCCGTTTATATAAAAGACATTGGTCCACATTACTGGGAAAAATTGAGAGAAAGTCATATTGATGTATTGAGATTACCAAGACATATTCGATCAATGGCGGAGTTCTGGGACGAGTATGAACTAAGTACACAGGTCTCAGAGACTATGCGGGTTAAGCCAGGTAAAAAGAGAGCGTCTGCTATAGGCACGTATCAGCAGGACGATGAGCATTTGATAAGTCAGACTCAGAGTTTGGTTCCTAGTAAGATCAATCGCATTTATACAGCAGATGAACGCCATAAAAAGCCATGCTGCCACGGCTGTAAACATGAATAACGTATTTCGAATGTCACACGCAGGCTGTATTGCCTGCGGAAATGAGCAGCAAAACCCATTTGCACTGGGTTTGGTTTTCAAAATAATGGCAGACGATACCGTGTCTTGTCGGTATCAAGTACAGGAGCATTATCAAGGATATCAAGGCGTTCTACACGGTGGTGTTGCAGCGATCTTAGTTGATTCAGCCATGGTAAACTGGCTCCAGCTACATGGCATCAATAACGCCATGACAGCTGAATTAAATTTAAGATATCACCAAGCTTTGGCCGTTGGAGATTGGGTCGATATCGAAGCTAAGTTAGTGCAACATCGCCACAAGATCTATCAACTTGAAGCGACGTTAAGCGTTACACAGCAACCAAAAGTAAATGCTACGGCTAAGTTTATCCAGTCGACTGCGCTTAGCTAACGACTACAACTGGCCAACAACAAACGATATAAGTTAAGTAAACCTAATAATCGTATTTTTAATCGCAGATTATAAATGTGATTATTAGGTATTTTATGGTAAATACAGTTATGTTTAATAGCTTCACACCGAGAGAGAGCATGAGTAAACCAGAATGATGGATGCAGAACTATATATTTAACATAACACATATAATACGAACTAATGTCTCTTTTTTTAACATCCACAAATTCGGCATCTCTGACCCCAATTTCGCCTTTGAATTGTCTGATTAAGTGACCTTGTAACTCGTACCGATTCCACGTTCAGACTAAACATTTACCTTCATGCGGTCGCGTTTGTAGTTCTTGATAATGACATCTAGCTTCTGTAAGTCTTTCTTTTCGCGTAGATTGTTTTTGGCAAAATGAATTGAGTCATTGTATGCAGCTATCGAACGTCGATTAAACTGTTTGTTGATGCAGCTTATTGCTCTGAGTTTTACGTAGAACAAGATCAAGTTTGGTAGATACTTGCCATAATCCAACATGTCTTTGAGTTTGACTGCAGCCATATCATAATCGTTGTTCTTGATGTTGGTGTTGATGTCTTCTTTTAGCGTTGAGTAGTCTTTGCCGTTGAATCCCGTGTTACGTCGACGCACACTGTAACGTTGCAGTACCAGCCGGCGTACTTTTTGTGAATTGCTCGCATCCCCTGGATAAATCTCGATTTCAGAGAGATCCAATTCAGTAAAGAAATGTTCTAGCGATTCCTTTTCACACATTAAGTCCAACATATAAGCAACGTTGATACACGTGCTTACTGAACTTAAAACAGCATCTTTTGAGTGCTCTATCAAGTCATTGAGGATCTGAGCTGCATTGTTGGTTCTACATTCAATAATATCTTTTGCCACATCGAGCAATTTTATACAGATATCGATGTTTTCATTATCGTTGTAATACCCTTTACCTCGCTTTAAGATCTCACCAGCCTGCATGAGTTGCGTGAGCTGTTCGCCAACAGGCGAAACATCGGACGTTTCTTTCAATGCGTTTGCATAATCAACGTAGTAGTCTGCACTATCGTAAATAGTACCTTCAACTTGGCTTACTAAGTTTTCATAACGCTTAACTAGCGTTTCGACATCGTCATGCTTAGAACAAGTATCAACCAACCCCAAAGTCGCATCAATACAATCTGGGTTAATTTCAATCGCTTTACGAAACTGCTTTTCAGCTTCTTTTATCGCGCCTTTCATGAGTAAGGCTTGTCCCATAACGACACAAAAGTTGGTCGACATCGGGTATTTACGACGACCAATCTTTGCTTGTTCTATCGCTTTGTCGTAAAACTTAACGTGAAATAGAGAACGACATAAATAGTTTCTCGCCCACTCTGATTCGCTATAGCTTAGGTAATGCTCGGCAGAGTTAATCACTTTCTCGTAAGCTTTATCTTCAAATGATGCTTTGATCTTGAGTTTATTGAGCCATGTAGTTGATATACCGTACTCATTGTGACGTTCAATTTCGTGAATCGCCGACAAAATATGCTTGCTGTCGCGTTGTTCTAGAGCTTTACGTAAGTCACTAGTGACGATCACGTTGCGAGCATTGTGGCGCAGGCGGTTTTTCAAGGTATCAATACGATATGGCTTAAGCAAAATATCATCGGGCTCGTTTTCCAACATCTTAACAATGTTCTCTTTGCTATGGTCAGAACTGGTTAAGATAAGGCAACTGCGTGGACTGATATTTTGGAGAAAGGATTCTATTCGTTTATAAGTCACGAATTTGGATATATCGAAGTCAACGATAATTAAATCGTAGATATTATGATCTTCAATACTTTTTTCTATCTGGGTAATGGCGGTATCGAGTTTCTTCTCGATTCTTACGTCGGTAATACTGATCTTGTGCAGAATACTCCGAATATTCGTAAGCGTGAAATCAGAGCGATCGATAATCAATGTTTTCAAATGGCTTATCTTAAGCTCTTTGTATACCATACGCCATATCTTTTATAAAAGAATACACCACATTTAATTGTGCATCGGATAGTATATTAAATAGTGACTTTGTCAAACTTTTATCATAAATAAGACATGGTTACATTGTTACCACTAAATAAGCGCTTGTTAATATATTACTCAATCTATTTATTGCATATTCAATACACAACAAATGAATTAAACTACATATTATTTAACTTTTTTGAAACTAAATGTTAACTCTGTAATGATTTGTAAATATGAATAGAACGTCATTTTACATTCATGGTATTTATCATTTGATGCTGGTTTTGCGATATGTATCCAAGGAGCTTTCAATATTAAACGCAAGTTTATAATCAGTAATCAGATAAGAATGAGCGATAGTGAAGTTGATATAAGCACGATAGCAAAGGAAAGAATTGCTGGTGCAATCTCGTATATATTCTGCATAGTAAATAGCACAAATAAAAAAGTAGCAGCGAATAAACCACTACTACTTTATATTTAACGTAATTATATATTAGTGTGAAACAGCTAGATATAACACTATAAATGGGGCAATTAGACCTAATGCTGAAGCGAAAGATAAATAGTAAAAATAAGCTGACTTGTCATTCATTGGGATTATCCTCATTGTTCGTATGGGAACAATGATATGCTTTTATATTAGCTTTGTATAGTTTTAACTGCATAAAAGTTTACCCAGCCCTCTTTCTTATTCCTAAGTTACGCTTAAATTTTGTGACGTAAGGCACTATGGCGTAACAAATAGCCACTAATTAATTGAAATAGCGGAAATCTTCAAAAAGTGCACGAGCGATGCTAGACATAAGCGACGATTTACATATGATGTCATTTGAAATAGTTGAACCACTTTTTACTCGATTTCTAGGCCAACATGAAAACACGACTGTATCTTTGCCCACTGCTGTTACTGTTTGCATTTCCCTCTATTGCAACGGACGCCCAAACTGCTAATACAAAATCCTACGAGCAACAGGCAATCAAAGACATTTTTGGTTACCAAGATGAGTTTAACCAAACCCCTGAGCAACAATGGGCAAAAGAAGTTGTTGGAATTATTAACCAGGAACTTGGTGTAACGACTCCGTTTAAAGGTCTACGCTGCAAGGTACAAATACAGTTTACAGAAACGGCTTCCATTCGTCAGATTCACACCAACAGTCAAAACGCGTTGTGTGACAAAATCTATCTGGTCATTCGTCAACACTACCAATTTCCTTTACCACGCAATGCAAAATTACTGCATCCCATCTATCAATCACTGACTCTAACGTTTGTCCCCTAAGATACGTGAACATTTTCAGATAATTCCTGTTCCATTTCGATTAAACGTGTCCGCTTAGCTTTTAAGTGAGATTATCAACAAACTGTTGATAATCATCGAGCAATATTTGGTCATGCAAGTTTTGTTAACCAAATGGAAACGATGCAAAATAGCAAAGATCTTTGCACTCTCAAAACTAAGACAGCAATCATGGGCTCAAGCAGTTAGTCTGTATTAGGCAATACCTTTATACCTCGCTCAATGTGGATAACTTGATGAGGTGTCACTTTTTCTAATTGAGCATTTGTTGTACAAGTTAATTCTGTGATCCTGACCGTAAGTAATCGAGTAAGATGTTGCCTGCACGTGACATTAGGTGCTGAGTGAGTAATATCGAACTAACCCTTTAGGGATAGAAAATAATAAAAACATCATAATTTATGGCTAGGATAAACGTGTATGAAGGAATCGAATCAGTTTGTGGTGACAGTGTCACTAGAGCGGTATCAAACAGGTACAAAGCGAAAGACAACTATCAAGTATGGAGACAAACTATGACTCAATGGCTTAAGGAAAGACTCTACGTTTTAGCAACGTCACTCACCATTGTGGCCAGCGCAGTATTGTACTTCTATCTCCTTCAAGACTGGGCATTAAACCTGCTCGTGTTGGCAGGTTCTGCAGTGATTATTCACCGTTTTTGTAATACCCATCTTCAGAAGATCATCTAGAACTTGTTGTACTCACCTTCTTAAAAGAGAGCGCTGCTCTCTTTTTTATTTTGTGCAAAAAAAAAGCGCCCTGATTAGGGCGCTAACAACGTCAGTTGGCTAAATAACGAATGGTTCTTTATCAGCACATTAACCTTAGGTAACGATTAACCTTCTTTCCAGTGCAATAATGAGACTTATGCTGTTCATCATACTTAAACAGCAATATGGCTCGAATGTTTCTCAGTCTTTTTGATTTTGTCCTCGTATTTCATTGTTTCTAGTGTACACGATAGCTTTAGTTATAGTGCCCATTGAGCACTGAAAGTAACGGTTCACATTGACTTACGATAAGAGTTATCCACAACTGCTTTCGCTTGACCTAAAAAGATCTAAAGTACTCACATTTTGATCCTTTACTTCAGTTTTGATCGGCTTTACAACGAAAGTAAGTGTTTACATAGCCTTCTATGAGATTTCCCAAGTATTGCCTTGAGTTTTTCTGTAGTTTAATTACACATTAGCTATGATAAAAACTCATATGTCTATGTTTTAAATAGGTAAGATGCTGTTAAATAAGAGAAAATAAAAAAGGCACCAAAGGTGCCTTCTATTCATGCGTTTTTGTGCTGTTCTCGTATCTCTTGAGCGACCACTTTGATTGCTTCTGCGGTGCTCATTCCTTCAGCCATGAGCTTTTGAATTTTCTCCACCGCTTCTTGTTGCTGCTGGTGTGTTAGGGATAAATCGTCAAACATAAAAAAAGCTCCTTATTTAAGGAGCCTGAATATAATGGGAAAGTTAGTACGTGGCAAGGAAGTTAACGTACGCACCCATTGAATTTTCATTGGTATAGCTACCAGCTATATCCATTTCAAACAATCCCAACGGAGATAAACCAATACCGGCAGTGTATGTGGGGTCACTTTCGCTATAGGCGAGGTTCTTTTTGTAACCAACACGTAGCTTCAATTGTCTTAATATGTCTAACTCAGCCCCTACCCTAAGCATCTGAGCATTATCAGCAAATTCTTTATAGCGTTTTTGTTCATTGAGATCGTAGTCCGCGCTGATCGTAAAGTAGTCGGCAACAATTCCTGCGCCAACGGTATACAGTGGGCGCATTTGATAGTTGTACTGGACATTGGCATTGCCAGAGACGGCAGGCGAAATGGATTTGGTTTGAATATCGTGACTGATAAGGTTCATAGCAGAAAAGCCTACACGAAACGGACCATAGAACCAAAGAGCGCCAGCATCTAGGTTGAGTACATTTTCTGCATTGCTGTTCTTAGTGACATCCGTCAGATCAAAATTATCGACAGTGCTTTGATAGACAAAGGTGTAAATACGTTGCAGCTTTGGCGATATACCAAAAGAAGTGTGTTGGCCAAATACGGTACTGTATCGTGCCATCGCTAAGCCCACTTCCGTGATGCCAACCGAAACTGCGGTGACTGTGGAGTTTTGAGCCTTTTCCACGGTACAAGCATTCGCATCACTAGAATCGCTACAAGTGCCAACATCGGTTGTCACAAACGTTTCTGCATATGCTTTGCCAAATAAGTTCATTGAGAGATATTGGTTTGGAATACCTAAAGCAAACCCAGCGCCTAGTTCAACATTCACTTTCGCGCCATCTAACTTATTCAATTCACTATCAAGTTCATCGGCCGTTGCTTGGGATACGGTGCCATTGATACCATCAAGAATATCAGCGATGTTGTCGACAGTATCGAGCATGCTGTTTTGGTCATCGTAACTAATACCAACGCTTGGCAAAATCATGCCAGCGTCGTCATTACGACGATAAATTGCGGTTAAAGCTGGATTATAAAAAGGAGCTGTCAAGTAAGTGCCTGACACGACACCTACTCCCCCCATCGCGTCACCGCGGGCTTCAACAGAATACGGACCCGCAACAGCATTAGCTGCAGCGAGAGAGATAGACAACGTTATCAGCTTGATTTTTGTTTTCATTGTAACTAGGCCGTTTAGTAATTTAACTTGCTTATCGGCCTAGTTTTTTCAAACTTTAGTTATTCTTCAGTAGCAACATCATATGTTTTACTAATGACTTGCGACTGTTCGATGATGATGGGACCTTGCCAACGTTGTTGTGTCATTGACACCGCCAAAACATAGCGGTCAGGTGGAAGGCTATCGACCGGTAAGGACGTGGGATAATCGGAATCATAACTGTGGTTCCAGATTTCTTGGTATTTCCCTTTAACGTAATCGTAAACTGAGACACCCAGCTTAGGCAGTGGGCAGAACTTATTCAGCAACGCATTCTTTTCGATTTGCCAATGATCTTTAGACGCCCAGCGAACAGTTTGCTTCGCTTTTTGTTCACTAAAGATAACCCAAGCACTCCAAGACTCTTGGTCATCTGCTGTAACATCAATGCGATAGAGGCCTTGTGAAACATCATTGTTAAGGTTGTAACGCTTAACATAGCTATAGATTCCACTGGTGACGTTGTCACTTGTAGTTTGACTAAAGTTGGTGTCGGATGAGATATCTTTATCTACCCACTTGGAGAGACGGATATCAGCAATTTCTTTTTTTGCCGCGACATTGACTAGCAACTGATACGCATCACGCCCTGGGCTTTGAATATTCAAACGACGAATCGTAATACTGTTTATCCAGTCAGGGAATTGTTTGCTGTCTAATCCTTTGCCGCAATCTACGGTTAACGATTGAACAAGAAGTGAATTGAGATGCTCTTTGATGCTTTTGTCTTGGTCGAGCTGCCACACTTCTACTAAAGAAGTAAACATGCTTTGCAAGTCACCATCAAGCAGATGTTGATGGGCTTGCGTCAATGGAGTGCTTTGTTCAAACCAATCCACAGCATGAGAGGTTAAAGGCACGCACAATGACGTGCCTAGTAACAACATGGATTTCTTCATGAATTACGCTTTCATTTTGTATCCAACGCCACGTAAGGTTTCAATTTCCAAACCTGGCAATTTTTGACGTAGCTGCAATACGTGAGTATCAACAGTACGAGTCGTTGGGAAGTGATTGTAACCCCATACATGATCAAGTAATTCATCACGCGTAAATACTCGGCCAAGATTACTTGCTAAGAACAGCAATAAATCGAATTCTGTACGTGTTAGCGTGATCATTTCATCATTAAAGAACACTTCACGCGTTGCTTTATCGATGATCAGATTGTTGGTCACAACTTTGCTATCATCTTGGCCTTCACCTTCAGGGCTGCGCATTTGTGCGCGAATGCGAGCAAATAACTCCGCTTCTGCAAAAGGTTTTGTCAGATAGTCGGTTGCACCAGCGTCAAGACCCGTTACTTTGTCTTTTACGGTAACAAGTGCAGTAAGAAGAATGACTGGAATATCTTTGATCTTTTTCCAATCTGCCAAATGTTCAACGGAGTCACCATCAGGTAATTGGCGGTCAAGAATAACCAAATCTGCTTTGTCCCAGTATTGTTTTACGTCAGCAATGGTTTCTGAATGTAAACAATCATATCCTGCTTGTTCCAAACTCACTAGAAGGCCATCTGCTAGGTTTTTATCATCTTCAACGAGAAGCAATGTCTGTTTCACAGGGTATCTCCAATATAAATGTTGTCGGTGGTCCAATGAGGGTCATAGTACCGCCCATTCTTCCGACCATCGATTCTACAATAGTTAAGCCAAGTCCTAAGCCACTCTTACTAACGAACGGCTTACGTAAGTGACGCCAATCTTTATGAGTTAATGTTCCTTGGTCAGTCACTTTGATTGTTACTGAATGATCAGTGGTAATGACATCAAGAGTTACAGGCGCGACACCGTATTTTACTGCGTTGCGGATCAAGTTATCGATACATGTGCCGAGCCAATAGACGTTTAATTTCGCGGCAACATCCTGATTTATATTCAGTTTTATGGGGTCTTTAAACTCCTCTTCAACTTTATACTGCAACCATTCTTCAACCGAAGGCACCCAATCGGTGGCTAACGGTTTATTGTCCGACTGTAGGTAATCTTTACTCGCCTCTGCAAGCTGGCGTAAACGCCGAGAGTCTTCACACAAGCGTCTAAATTCATCATATACCGTCTCTGGTAACCGTTCGAATTCGCGGCGGAATCCTTCCACGGTTAACGAGAGGCTAGCGATTGGCGTACGCAGTTCGTGAGTCAAAATCTGCAAAATCAGCATACGGCTCTTCATCTCTTGGCGTTTAGAATTCCAACGGTAGATAGCCCAACCGAGTACCAAGAGAATGTTGGCAATCACCAACACTACCATGCTCACACGAAGTAAATTGGAATGGTCTTCAATATCCCAGCAAATATTACCTCGTTGCACAAAACACGCACTATTTGAGCCAACTACGCTATAAGCAAGGCCAGCTCGGCTTGCGTTATGGTTCCAAATATCCTCATTAAAGACATAATATTTGTCTCCCTTTCGCAGCCAAAGTTCATTTTGTTCGCTAAACATCAAAGCGCCAGACAGCAAAGCTTCAATGGATTCTGTATTCATCGCCTGTAAGCGACCAAGCAATGTTCCTTTTGGCGCTTGTGGACGCTCTTCGATATGCATGTATTGTTTAATTTCTTCATACATATCAGGATAAATCTTCACATACCGAGCAGCGTAAGTCCCGCCACCTGGGTGAATCAGCCCACTTCGTGCAAACCACCCTGGTTTTAACTTTGTTCCATTACATATGGCACGTGTAAAGGACAAAGGTTCGGTGACGAGTGGGTTGTACGGAAGAGAGCTTGAGCAATTCATGGCCAATTTGTAAAGCTGCTGAATTGCACGTAAAGGGTATGACGATGTCTGCGGTAACATACTGTCTGGCGTGATCAAACGAGAAGGAAAATCCGTTTGGATATTGCGAATATCGTAAGACACGACCGCTGAATCGTAATCGAAAAGCGATACAAAAAGATCGATGCGCTCTGGGAGAGAATCCGCCCGAGTGGCGGCTGTGAAAAATGTCCCTATCGCGGCTATTGTTATGATTATCGCTTTTCTCAATTGAGTTCTTATATAAATCATTAAGTTGAAAAATACTATAACTGATTATTCTCGAAATATATACGCGGCTTGTTATATTGCTGTCAATAATGGTTAACAAAAAGAAAAAAGAAGCCAGCTATGCTGGCTTCTTGGACAATAAAACGTCAAATCACTGCAACGCTTTGGATATCGCTTCCACACTCGCTTTGGCATCACCAAACAGCATCTGTGTATTATCTTTAAAGAACAGCGGATTTTGTACGCCAGCGTACCCGGTATTCATTGAACGTTTAAACACAATCACGTGTTTCGCGTTCCACACTTCTAACACAGGCATTCCTGCAATTGGACTACCAGGATCTTCCTGAGCGGCAGGGTTAACTGTGTCATTAGCGCCAATCACTAATACTGTGTCTGTTTGTGGAAAATCATCATTGATTTCATCCATTTCCAGCACAATGTCGTACGGAACTTTGGCTTCAGCTAGCAGTACGTTCATGTGACCCGGTAACCTTCCCGCGACTGGGTGGATACCAAAACGCACATTGATACCGCGACTACGCAGTTTCTCTGTGATATCAAACACAGGGTATTGAGCTTGAGCCACTGCCATACCGTACCCAGGAGTAATGATGACAGATTGGGAGTTTTTCAAGAGCTCAGCCACTTCTTCTGCTGTCGTTTCGTGATATTCACCCATTTCTTGGTCGCTAGAGACCGTCACTTCTTGGCCAAAACCACCGGCAATAACGCTAATAAATGAGCGGTTCATTGCCTTACACATGATGTAAGAAAGGATCGCACCTGATGAACCGACCAATGCGCCAGTAACAATCAATAGGTCGTTAGCTAGCATAAAACCAGCTGCCGCGGCCGCCCAACCAGAGTATGAGTTCAGCATAGACACCACCACTGGCATATCTGCCCCACCGATGGATGCTACTAAATGGTAACCAAAGGCGAACGCGATAAGTGTCATTAGAATCAATGCCCAAACACTACCATCCACTTTGACAAAGTGAATCAACAACCATAGAGAAACCAATACGGCGATCAAATTGAGCTTATGTTTATGTGGTAGGTTAAGTGGCGACGATTTGATCATACCGCTTAATTTGCCATACGCGACGATTGACCCAGTAAAAGTGACCGCACCGATGAAGACACCCACAAACACTTCTACCAAATGAATAGTGTGTTCAGCAGATGATGCCAACAGAGGTGCATCGACAAAGCTGTTGTAACCCACCAATACCGCAGCCAAACCAACAAAACTATGCAGAACCGCGACAAGCTCAGGCATCTGAGTCATTTCAACTTTTTTGGCTAATTGAATACCAATACCAGCGCCAATCACCATCGCCAAAATGACCCACGATACGCCATGGCTATCCGGGCCAAGTATGGTCGAGATAAGCGCAATCGCCATCCCGATGATACCGTAATAGTTACCAGCTCTAGCGGAGGTCTGTTTTGAAAGACCAGCCAAACTCATAATGAAAAACAAGGCAGCAACGATGTACGCTGCTTGAACCAATTGTGCAGACATCTTTAACTCCCTTAGTCTTTACGGAACATTTGCAACATACGTTTGGTGACGGTGAAGCCGCCAAAAATATTAATGCTGGCGATAAGAATGGCAAAAAACGCCAGAAACGACACTAAACCGTGGCCCTGACCAATCTGCAGTAGTGCCCCAACCACAATAATCCCTGAAATCGCATTAGTAACTGACATCAACGGAGTATGAAGTGAGTGTGATACATTCCAAACGACGTAATAACCCACTACACAAGCCAAGACGAAGACAGTGAAGTGACTTAAGAAAGCACTAGGTGCAACAGAAGCGACCCAGGCAAAGGCCCCGACAGCGACAACCAAACCAGCCGCCTTTTTCCAAGGTGACATCGGTTTTGGTGGCTCTTTTGCCACAGGTTTGGTGACTTTGGGCGCGGCTTTCGCTTGTGCAGAAACTTGAATCGGCGGTGCAGGCCAGGTAATTTCTCCAGCTTTGATTACAGTAACACCACGTACGACTACATCTTCAAAATCAATGGTAATGGTGCCATCACTCTCTTTGCACAGCAGTTTGAGTAGGTTAACAAGGTTAGTCGCATAGAGCTGTGAAGATTGTGTAGGTAAGCGACCGACCATGTCAGTGTAACCAATGATCTTCACCCCATTGTCGGTGGTAAATACCTGATCTTTCACCGTGTATTCGCAGTTACCGCCGTTAGCTGCAGCAAGGTCAACAATGACACTGCCTGCTTTCATGCTGTTGACCATCTCTTTGGTAATCAACTTAGGCGCAGGTTTGCCCGGAATCAGCGCGGTGGTGATGATGATATCCACCTCTTTTGCTTGCGCTGCATACAGCTCCGCGGCTTTGCGATTGAAATCATCCGACATCTCTTTGGCATAACCATCGCCAGAACCGGAGTTTTCTTTAAAATCGACGGTTAAAAACTCTGCGCCCATCGATTGAACTTGTTCTTTCACTTCAGGACGAACATCGAACGCACGAACCATGGCGCCAAGACTACCCGCTGCACCAATGGCCGCTAAGCCTGCAACACCTGCACCAGCAACAAAGACTTTCGCAGGTGGAATCTTACCCGCTGCCGTAATTTGCCCCGTAAAGAAACGGCCAAATTGATGCGCTGCTTCAACCACAGCACGGTAACCTGCAATGTTAGCCATTGACGATAACGCATCGAGTGATTGAGCACGCGAAATACGTGGAACGGCATCCATGGCTAAGACATTGACATTTTTATCCGACAGTTTCTGCATTAATTCAGGGTGTTGAGCTGGGTAAATAAAACAGACTAACGTGGTGTTTTCTTTAAGTAATGCCAATTCATCCACAGAGGCTGATTCGCCATAAAGTGGTGCGTTTACTTTCAAGATCAGGCTACATTCCCACACCTTCTCTTGATCTACAATGGAAGCTCCTGACTCTTCATATGCCGCGTCATCGAAACTTGCTAGCGCACCTGCGCCACTTTCGATACATACTTCAAAACCGAGCTTGATTAACTGTTTCACAGAACTTGGAGAGGCTGCTACACGGGTTTCTCCGTCAGCCCTCTCTCTTGGTACACCAATTTGCATATCATTTCCTTGAAATACTGACCCGATGACATTCGTTTCTATCGAAGGCTGAGATGCACTGCAAGTGGTTTGTATGTAAATTTCTAACTTGAGCCTATTTTCTCTATAAAAATTCACAGACTTACAGTAAATACCGCATTTTATTTTGACTAAATAACACCAAAAGTGTCTCTTACGACGTCTTCGGTAGTCGCGACATTCTACTGTTCATCGTATAGCGTTACTCATACGGCAACTTAAATTAACGATTGCTGATAAAGACAATTCGCCAAAATAACGCTTTTCGATGACTAACCTAGTGTAAAAGAAAGGGAAAGAGTGGTTCTGTGAATCAGTAACAAAAAGCGCCACAAAAAAGTGGCGCTTAGACAAGAGAATCGCTTGATAAACACATTAAGAGAAAATGCTGTCGCCCATCTGGTCGATAAACATTTGCGATTTTCGCAGCATCAATTCGTCCGCATCGGCTTTACTTGGTAACACATCAGAACGGATAAAACGGTGGGTTTTAAGCTCATCGCCAACTTGTTTTGTAATGCGGCCGGCAATACGATATTGACCACCTTCTGATAACGCCTCTTGATATATCAAATAGCCTTTGTACTCAACAGGTGTTACTTCTTTCACTTCTGGTGTTGATTTGCCACCAAATAAACGAGAAAACAGCCCCACAATAACTCCTTAATCAGTGGTTTTTAGGTTTCATAACCGGCGTTTCGTACCATTCAAGTTCTGGGTCTTCATCAAATCTTGTGGCGTGCCAAGTCATTGGAATGTCAGTATCGCGATTTTTACGTCTATCTTCAACGATCATCGACAAGGCAACTGCAATCGCCGTCTCTGCATGCTGCTTAAGCACCATTAATCGGTCTTCAGGTAGTGCCGATAAAAAGTCGATATCGTGGCGAATATACACAGGTCTGAGCTGATTAAGCGCAAGACAGGCAAGATCCGCCAGTTGTTCGTTGTCAAAACGGTCAGCAAAATGTTCTTGCGCTAATAACTGCCCTACTAACGTTTCCATATAATTATGTACATCGACATTAATTTGCATCAGGTAGTCCTCTTATCGGTCTTCACATTAACACTAATCAACACTTTGACTTTTATCAACAAATCACCAGCACACCATGTAACAGTGACTAGAATTGCCTCAATAATTAGATTTTGCCTAAAAAACTTAATTTCGGTTCAATATTTGCATTTCGTTCAATCATCTCGGAGTTTAGAATGTCGCTCTTTTGATCTTTCCAGATCCACTGGCGCATCCTTAAACACACATGTATACACGCTTATTCACTTCACACTGGTTTCGGATTGTCTGCCCTGTGCTCCTAATCAGTTTACTCTGGTTTGGGATGAACAGTGTGGTTCAAGTCATGCAAGCTAATCTCGGATTTGCGATCTACATGCCTTATGTTTTGCTCTGCAGCGCTTTTCTAATTGCTTACTTCTTTCGCCAAGGGCGAGTGGCGATGATCTCTATCGCTCTGTTTGTTTGTTATTGGTTGATTCAACACACATTAATCGGGCCAAACGTACAAGATCTGTCATTAATTAAGCTGTCTCTTTTAGCATTCTTATTGCCCGTTGCCTGCTGGCAAATCTATCTCTTCAAGAATGAAACCATTTGGCATCCAGGCTTTGCCCTCTTTCTCGTTATCTTGGTGCTATTGATTGGTTGGGCTGAGTTAATTGTCTCTAACCCCGACCATTTAGCTATTCAGTATTTAATGGCGTTTCTCTCTAGCACCCAGTTAAGCAGTTCACCGTTACCAGGCGTACTCACACTCTATATTGCGATTTTAACTCTGTTTGCTGGAATTCTTGTTTATTCGCACAACCGTCTTTCTGATGTGGTGATCTACTCAACACTTTTGGTAGCTGGCAATGCGTTTACTCGTTTTGATGTCCCTTTTATTTCCAGCATCATGTTTTCGGTGATTGCGGTCTTGATGATGGTCTATTTACTCTCCACCAGCTATAAGATGGCGTTTACCGATCCGTTAACACAGCTTCCCGCCAGGCAAGCGCTTGAGATCGACCTGCGTCAACTTGGCCGAAAATATACCCTAGCAATGTTAGATATTGATCACTTCAAAAGTTTCAATGATACCTACGGACATGATGCGGGAGACGACGTATTACGTTTGATTGCTAGCCGACTCGCCTTAGTTAAAGGGAACGGTCGGATTTATCGCTATGGGGGGGAAGAGTTTTTAATTGTTTTTAAAGGTAAAAATGCTCAGCAGTGTGCTCCTTTGCTGCAGCTGATTCGCGAAGACATTGCCACTTATCCGCTGGTATTGCGTAACTACGCTAAACGCCCAAGTGATAATACTCAGGGACGTCAATATCGACATGTACCCTACAAACAAGATTGTCTGTCATTAACCGTAAGTATTGGTATTAGCGATAGTTTTCAAGGTGACACTGTCACTGAAATACAAGAAAACGCCGATAAGGCCTTATATCGGGCTAAAAAAGCGGGCCGTAATTGCATTAAGATCTATGACCCAACCGATTATTAAACCGCTATAAAGAAAGACCTCTCAGTACCATATCTATGACAAATTCGGTCGCTTGATCAAATTCATTATCATTTAATGGATTACCATTAATCAGCAAGATTTCCGTATCAAAATCGGCGTAAAACTGGGTCGCTCCCCAAATCAAGAACAGTAAATGCAATGGATTGATTGGTCGAATTTGCCCTTGCTCAATCCAGTGTTGGATCACGTTCGCTTTCCCTGTTGTCCATTCCACCACAGGCAATTCAATCGAATCATGAATGATCGGGGCTCCTTGAATGATCTCTTGGGCGAAGATTTTTGACTCTTGCGGATGCGTACGGCTGTATCGCATCTTTCCTTTGATATAACGACGCAGCACTTCTGCTGGTGGTTGCGTTGCTGCATCCTCATCAAAACCTTCATTCCACAGGTTAAGAATGTCTTGAAGCAGTGCTTTATACAGACCGGCCTTTGACTTGAAGTAATACAAAATATTGGCTTTAGGCAAATTAACACGATCGGCAATCGATTGGATCGATGTTCCTTTATAGCCGTGTTTCACGAATTCATCTGCAGCCGCCGCCAAAATGATCTGTTCATTACGACGACGAATATCCCCCGCAGAGGCAGAACGATTAGGTGAGACTTCTTTTTGCACTACATATTCCCTGTTCAAACGATGATAACGGTGATGTGATTGCACCATTTGGATACAACTGCACAATTATGTGCCACATAGAATAACGAATTATCTGATAACTATACAGATTTTCTCGTTAACCTCGTTAAATTTATCTTCTGTCTTCGCCAATTCGTTAACTAACTATTTCGTTTAATTCCCAACACGACGCCCCCATCGTCTTTCGCTCACTTCACCCTATTTTTCTATTTCACAACGGGTTAGACCTTTTTATTACCATCATGATGGGCATTTTCTGCGTAAGAAATTGATCGTCTCCATTTTTTTACTGAGACAATTCTTTGCCTGCTACGTATAAAGTTGAACACCTGGTCAGGTTTTTGCATATTTGTAACAAATAACGAGCATGGAATACGCTTATTAGACAATAACAACGAAACCAACGTGCCACGACATCTCGGTGTTGAGTTTCGGTCAGTAGGACAGAGGAAGTATGCTAGAGATAATGATAAACAGTGAGGTCGTCCAAATTGAAAGGGCGAGTGCCGATACCATGTTACTCACCTATTTACGTGAGCAGCAGCAAATGACCGGCAGCAAAGAAGGTTGTGGCAGTGGCGATTGTGGCGCCTGCACCGTGGTGCTGGTCTCTCTTGATAACCAAGAGGAATTGACCTTTCATCAGATCAATTCTTGTATTACTCCGCTTCACGCACTGCACGGCAAGCAGATTATTACCGTTGAATTTCTCAACCAACAAGGTAGTTTACACCCAATTCAAGAACGCTTGGTTGCTGCACATGGTTCGCAATGCGGTTTTTGTACCCCTGGGTTTATGATGTCGCTCTATGCGTTATCCAAACAGACTCAATTGACCAGCGAACCAGTCGATTATCTGGCTGGAAATTTGTGCCGCTGTACTGGCTATGGTCCAATTATCGATGTGGCGAATTCATTGGCACAAAAGCCAGTAATAGACCCATTAGCGACCCACTTCGCCAATACTATCCATTGGATGAAACAGGTGAAGCCGCTCACCAGTGACAGTTACTATCTCCCTAAGACCCGCAGCGAGTTAAGCCGCATTCGCAAAGCGCACCCCAAAGCTCAATTAATTGCAGGCGGGACAGACCTCTCTTTGGTAGTGACTCAGCAATGGCAACCGTTAGAAAGCCTAATCGATGTTTCCCAAGTAGATGATCTCACCACCATTAGTGAGTCTTCGCAAGGTTGGCGCATCGGCGCTTCAGTGTCATTACACGATGTGCATCAATGGCTAAAAACTCACTTACCCAGTGCTCAAGAGCTATTTCATCGTATTGGCAGTATGAGTATTCGCCACCGCGCGACGATGGGCGGCAGTTTAGGGCACGCTTCGCCGATTGGGGATATTGCTCCTTTGTTGCTCAGTTTGGATGCCAGCATCGAGCTCGATGACGGTGACACCAAACAAACCATCGCTGCACAAGACTTTTTTGTCGGCTATCGCCAAACCGTACTTAAACCTAGCCAGTGGATCAGCGCGGTTGTGTTACCAAAGTTACAACGTAATGACAAACATGCCGTGTATAAGGTCAGTAAACGTTTTGAAGATGATATTTCAACGGTTTGTATTGCGATTAACGTTCGCTTTGACGAGCACGGACAGATCAGTCAATGCGCTATTGGTGCGGGAGGTATCGCCGATAGACCGATTCGTTTATCTGCTGTAGAACAGGTGTTACTCGGTCAACCTTTTACCTCAAACGCACTATCCCAAGCGCAACAAGCCATCACGCAAACCATACATCCACTGACTGACGTTCGCGGATCGGCGCAATATCGTATTTTGCTGGTGCAAAATCTACTGCAACGCTTCTATTTAGACCTTCAACAGATTCCAACCAGGTTGGTGCATCATGCGTAAACTCACATCACTAAAACCATCAACCTCCTATCAAGACCAAGCCACTATTGGTCAATCGCGAGCCCATGAAAGCGCCCATAAACAAGTGTGTGGTAGTGCCCCATTTGTGGATGATGTTTTAACCCCCCATGGTTGTCTTCATGCCGCCGTTATCGTGAGCAGCATTAGCAAAGGGAAAATCACCGCCCTGGATTTATCGGCAGTCAAAGCCGCCGCAGGAGTCGTTACCGTATTAACCGCAGATGCCATTCCCGGCGAAAAAGACATTGGTACCGTGCATAAAGGCGATCCACTGCTGACCATCGATGACGAGATTCGTTACTTTGGCCAACCGATCGCTTTAGTGATTGCCAAAACACATCAACAGGCTTGGCAGGCTACATTGCACGCCAAAGTTGAGTATCAAACTGAAGCACAACCGATCACTACCTTTACCCAAACGCAAGGTCAAGCGCCACTGTTACCCAATCACACCATTGGTAATTTGGTTTCTCATGAAGCATTGGCTAGCCAAGCTATTTACCTTACCGGGGATATTCATGTCGGCGGACAAGAACACTTCTATCTAGAAGGCCAGTGCGCCCTCGCACAGTTAACCGAAGATCGCGGCATCTTTGTCCAAAGTTCAACGCAAAACCCAACCGAAGTACAAAAGCTCATTGGTGAAGTGCTCAACATCGATTTTAATCAAGTGGTCGTGGATATGCGCCGCATGGGCGGTGGTTTTGGTGGTAAAGAGAGCCAAGCCGCGCAGTGGGCGTGTCTGGCTGCGCTCGGGGCGACCATCACTAACAAGCCGGTGAAATTACGCTTACCAAGACGCATCGATATGCAAGCCACCGGTAAACGTCACCCGTTTTACAATCAATACCAAATTAGCGCCAACGCCAAGGGACAAATATCAGCCGCCAATATCGATATTAATGGGCTATGTGGACATTCGGCCGATCTGTCCGATGCGATTGTCGATCGCGCGATGTTCCATGCCGATAACGCCTATTCCCTCGGTAATGCCTGTATTTCCGGCAATCGCCTGAAAACAGATACCTGTTCTCATACCGCTTTTCGTGGTTTTGGCGGTCCACAAGGGATGATCGTAATTGAAAAAGTGATGCAGCAACTTGCTCTTCTCACAGGTCGCGATGCATTGGATGTCCGTTACGACAATCTCTATCGTCCAAACCGCGATGTTACCCCTTATGGGATGAAAGTTGACGAAACCCAAACCATGCTCACGATGATGAAGCAACTGGAACAATCGTGTGACTATCGCCAGCGGCGCAAAACCATTGATAAGTGGAACCAAACCAGCCCAGTGCTTAAAAAAGGTCTTGCACTGACTCCGGTGAAATTTGGCATTTCCTTTACCGCTCAACATCTCAACCAAGCTGGCGCATTAATCCATATTTATACCGATGGCTCAGTACAAGTCTCCCATGGCGGCACCGAAATGGGGCAAGGCTTGCACACCAAGGTTCAACAAATTGTCGCGCAAGCGTTTGGTATTCACCCAGATAAAATTCTGGTGACCTCAACTCGTACCGATAAAGTACCCAATACCTCGCCGACCGCGGCCTCTTCCGGCGCTGATTTAAATGGCATGGCAGCGTACAACGCAGCGGTCATGATTAAAGAGCGTTTGCTAGATGTGGCTCAGCGTCACTTTGCCACAACTGAAACACTGACCATTGAACAAGAAGAAGTCGCGTATGGCGATAAAGCCCTTTCTTGGCGAGAACTGGTGCAAATGGCTTATCTCAATCGTGTCTCTCTTTCTGCTACTGGCTATTATCAAACCCCTAAGATTGGTTACGATCGCAGTATGGGCTGTGGCCGACCTTTCTACTATTTTTCCCATGGCGTTTCATGCAGTGAAGTGACCATTGATACCTTAACGGGGGAAAGCACCATCGATCGGGTCGATATCTTGCATGATGTCGGTCAGAGTATTAATCCGGC